>NZ_LJGW01000427.1 GCF_001751255.1 Streptomyces nanshensis
TCCGCCGCACCGCCCGGACCCTCCGACCGGGAGACCCTGGCCTCCGGGCGCGACGCCGCGGGCTTCGCCGAGCTCTGGTACGGGCTGCCCGTGCGTACCCGCCGCGCCGCCGCCGTCGCCGTCTGCCTCGTCGTGCTCGCCGGCGGCGGCTACGCGCTCGCCGCGGGCCAACTCACCCCGGAACGCGCCCCGTCCACGTCCCGGCAGGGACCGGGTCCCGGCCCCGGACCTGACACCGCGCTGCCCTCGGCGGCGTCCCGGCGCATGCCGTACCCGGCGCAGGCGGCCCACATCACCTTCGACCGGCTCGCCGTCTCCGACCGCTCACGGCGCACCTTCACCGTCGAGATGCACGCGACGGCCACCGTGCCGCTGACCGTCCTCGACGTCGGCCAGGGCTATGACGCGGTCGACCTCCGCCTGGCCGGGCGGCAGCCGCTCACCGTCTCGCCGGACGGCCCGCGGACCCTGCTGCTGAAGGCGAGGGTCACCAACTGTGACCGCGTGCCGCTCCGTGCCCGCTCGCCTTTCCTGAATGTGACACTCCGTAACAGCCGTGCACGTCAGGAGCTGAGCGTCATCCCCGGCGAGCGCTACGCGGACGCGCTCACGCACGCATTCCGGACGCTGTGCGGCCGGGACACCCCCGCTTCTCCGTCCGACCCCTGACCGATCTGCTGCTTCGTACACACGCAACGCGTCCGCTACACGCGCGTCACACTGCGGATCTCACCCGGCGCTTTCATAAGGGCACGTCGCGGTCGGATCTCAATAACAAGAACGTCACACCTTGCCTTGCCCCTCTGCCACCCGCGATCCGACGGCCATAGAGTCACCGCCAGTCACCGCGCAGCCGGGAGTGCAGTGAATGGCCTGATTCGTCCCACGCCTTCAGGTCCGCCCGGCGCGCGACACGGCCCTTCATCTCCGAAGGCCGCGCCAGGGGAAAGGACTGATCGTGCGCCACCGTTCATTGCTCATCATCACCACCGCGGTCGCCGCGGGCTCCCTCACGCTCTCGGCGTGCGGGTCACGCGGGGACGACAGCGGCAAGAGCGGCGGGGAGACCACTCTCACCATCGGTCTCGACGCCCCGCTCTCGGGCGACCTCTCCGCACTCGGCCAGGGCATCAGAAACTCCGCCGACCTCGCCGTGAAGACCGCCAACAAGAAGAAGGAAGTCGACGGCGTCACCTTCAAGCTGCAGCCGCTCGACGACGCCGCGCAGCCCTCCTCCGGCCAGCAGAACGCCAACAAGTTCGTCGCGGACGACAAGGTCGTCGGCGCCGTCGGCCCCCTCAACTCCAACGTCGGCCAGTCCATGCAGAAGGTCTTCGACAAGGCCGGCATGGTCGAGGTCTCCCCCGCCAACACCGCGCCCGAGCTGACGCAGGGCACCGACTGGCGGACCGGCACGAAGAAGCGGCCCTTCAAGTCGTACTTCCGCACCTCGACCACGGACGCCATCCAGGGCCCGTACGCGGCGCAGTACATGTACAACGAGAAGAAGCTCAAGAAGGTCTACGTCATCGACGACAAGAAGACCTACGGCAAGGGCCTCGCCGCGACCTTCAAGCAGGAGTTCGAGGACCTCGGCGGCAAGGTCGTCGGCACCGACCACGTCGACCCCAAGGAGAAGGACTTCACCGCGGTCGCCAACAAGGTCGCCGAGGCCAAGCCCGACTTCGTCTACTACGGCGGCGAGTACCCGGCCGGCGCCCCGCTCGCCGACCAGGCCAAGAAGGCCGGGCTCAAGGGCCCCGTCGTCGGCGGCGACGCGCTCTTCAGCGCCGAGTACGTCAAGCTCGCCAAGAAGAACTCCGAGGGCGACATCGCATCGTCCGTGGGTGCGCCGCTGGAGACCCTCGACAGCGCCAAGGAGTTCACCAAGAATTACAAGGCCGCCGGCTACAAGCTGCCCTACGAGGCCTACGGCGGCTACGCCTACGACGCGACCTGGTCCATCATCCAGGCCGTGAAGGCCGTCGCCGACAAGAACGACGGCAAGCTGCCCGAGGACATGAACGAGACCCGCGAGCAGGTCGTCGCGGCCATGCAGGACGTCAAGTTCGACGGCGTCAGCGGCACGGTCGGCTTCGACAAGTTCGGCGACACCACCAACAAGCAGCTCTCGCTGTACGAGGTCAAGGACGGCGAGCACAAGCCCGTCAAGACCGGCACCTTCGAAGAGAACTGAGCCGGGCGACCGCCCCGCTCATCCATATCACTACGCCGCGCGGGGACGCGAACAGCGCCCCCGCGCGGCCGTATCCAGACACCACTCGGAGGCCCCGCGGTGAACGACCTGCCGCAGCAGCTTGCCAGTGGACTCATCCTCGGCGCGATGTACGGCCTCATCGCGATCGGCTACACGATGGTCTACGGCATTGTTCAGCTCATCAACTTCGCCCACGGCGAGATCGTCATGTTCGGGGCCTTCGGCGGCCTGACGGCATGGCTGCTCCTGCCGCAGGGCACCGCCCTCGCGCTCGCCCTGCCCGTCATGCTCGTGATGGCCGTGGGAGTGTCCGTCCTCGTCGGCATCGGGGCGGAACGCTTCGCCTACCGGCCGCTGCGCGGCGCACCCCGGCTCGCACCGCTGATCACCGCGATCGGCCTGTCGATCATGCTCCAGCAGCTCATCTGGGGCTTCTACCCCGACGCCAAGAAGGCCCGCACCTTCCCGCAGTTCAGCGGCAGCAGCGTCGAGATACTCGGCGCCAACATCCAGCGCGGTGAGCTGTTCCTGCTCATAGCCGCGCCGGTCTGCATGATCGCCCTCGGCTTCTTCGTCGCCAAGACCCGCACCGGCCGCGCCATGCAGGCCACGTCGCAGGACCCCGACACCGCGAAGCTGATGGGCATCAACACCGACCGCATCATCGTCACCGCGTTCGCCATCGGCGCCGCCTTCGGCGGAGTCGCCGCCATCGCCTACGGACTCAAGTACGGCCAGATCGACTTCAAGATCGGCTTCATCCTCGGCCTC
This sequence comes from Streptomyces nanshensis, assembly GCF_001751255.1. GTDB lineage: Bacteria > Actinomycetota > Actinomycetes > Streptomycetales > Streptomycetaceae > Streptomyces > Streptomyces nanshensis_A. The sequence goes on from NZ_LJGW01000427.1 coordinate 2,990, forward strand.
AAGGCGTTCACCGCGGCCGTGCTCGGCGGAATCGGCAACATCTACGGCGCCATGGTCGGCGGCCTCGTCCTCGGCCTCGCCGAGTCGCTCGCCACCGCCTACATCGAACACATCCCCGGCATGGAACTCTTCGGCGGCGGCGCCTGGAAGAACGTCTGGGCCTTCGTCCTGCTCATCCTCGTACTCCTCGTACGACCGCAGGGCCTGCTCGGCGAACGCGTCGCGGACAGGGCGTGATAGCGATGGCAACCACGAACCCCGAAGCCGGCACCACCACGGCCGCCGCACCCGCGGAACCCCTCGACGTCACCGGCGCACCCGGCACCCTGCGCCTGCCGCCCAAGGCGGCACGGCTGCTGACCGCCGCCGGAGCCGTCGGCACCTTCGCGAGCACCATGCTCGCCTGGACCTGGACCGCCGAATTCCCCGGCGACCTCACCTACTACGGCTCGCCCGTCGACCTGCAGACCCTCACGCTCGTCGGGTCGCTCCTCACCCTCGCCGTCCTGCTCGCGGGCAACGGCGTACGCGGACTGCGCTGGCTCACCCCCGGCGGCAAGACCGCACCCGTCGTACTGCTGGCACTGGGCACCCTCGGCGTCGTCTGGTTCACCGCCGGCGCCATCGCCGTCGTACTCGGCGGAATCGTCAACTTCGAACCCGGCATGTGGGTCGCCGTACTCACCAGCCTCGCCACCGTCGTCGGCGCCCTCGGCCTCCGCGCCGACCTGCCCTTCGACCCCGCCGACCCGGCACTGCGCGACCCCGGCGCCTGGCAGCGCTTCCGCCACTCCCTCAAATCGGCGACCCCGGCGCCCGCGCGCGAACTGCCCGGCTGGGCCGAACTGCTCACCATCGCCGTCATGTTCGGGATCGGGCTGTTCGTCTTCACCTACGGCATCGACACCCCGTACGGCGAACTCTTCATCGGATTCCTGATCCTGGTCTCCTTCGGCGCCACCGCGCTCGCCCGCGCCGGACTCAGCCAGCGTCTGTCCAAGCTCACCGGCAAGCACCGCAACGTCACCTTCACCGCGGCCTTCGTCGCAGCGGCCTGCTTCCCCTTCACCCAGAGCAGCGACCAGTACACCTCCGTCGCCGCCAACATCCTCATCTTCGCCACCGTCGCACTCGGCCTGAACGTCGTCGTCGGCCTCGCCGGCCTCCTCGACCTCGGGTACGTGGCGTTCCTCGGCGTCGGCGCCTACGCGGCGGCACTCGTCTCCGGCTCGGACACCTCCGTGCTCGGCGTCGAATTCCCCTTCTGGGCGGCCGTGCTGACCGGTGCGGGAGCCTCGCTCGTCTTCGGCGTCGTCATCGGCGCCCCCACGCTGCGGCTGCACGGCGACTACCTCGCCATCGTCACCCTCGGCTTCGGCGAGATCTTCCGCATCGGCATGGAGAACCTCGACGGCTCCTCCGGGCCGTCCGTCACCAACGGCGCCAACGGCATCGCCAACATCCCCGACCTGGTGATCCTCGGCTTCAACTTCGGCGAGGACCACACGATCTTCGGCGTCGACATCGGCCCGTTCGCCAACTACTACCTGCTGATGCTGGTCTTCACGCTCATCATCGTGACGATCTTCCGCCGCGCCGACCGCTCCCGCATCGGCCGCGCCTGGGTCGCCGTACGCGAGGACGAGACCGCCGCCCGCGCCATGGGCATCAACGGCTTCCGCGTCAAGCTCATCGCCTTCGCACTCGGCGCCACCCTCGCCGGCATGGCCGGCACCGTGCAGGCACACGTCACCTCGTCCGTGACGCCCGAGCAGTACCAGTTCGTCGAAGTCGTGCCGCCCAACTCGGCGTTCCTGCTCGCCGCCGTCATCCTCGGCGGCATGGGAACCGTCAGCGGGCCCCTCGTCGGCGCCTCGCTGCTCTACCTCATCCCGGCCAAGCTGCAGTTCATCGGCGACTACCAACTCCTGCTGTTCGGGCTGGCGCTGGTCCTGCTGATGCGCTACCGCCCCGAGGGCCTCCTCGCGGACCGCCGCAAGAAGCTCGAATTCCACGACACCGGCCAGCTCGACGTACCCACCGGCGGCCCCGGCCTCAGCAAGACGGAGGCGTGACGATGACCACCACAACCACCACAGGAGCGCCGCGCAGCGCGCCCGCGGGACGCACCGACGTGCTGCGGGCCTCCGGGGTCACCATGCGCTTCGGCGGCCTCACCGCCGTACGCGGCGTCGACCTGGCCGTCGACAGCGGCGAGATCGTCGGCCTCATCGGCCCCAACGGCGCCGGGAAGACCACGTTCTTCAACTGCCTCACCGGCCTGTACATACCGACCGAAGGCCAGGTCTCCTACAAGGGCACCGTGCTCCCGCACCGCTCCCACCTGGTCACCAAGGCAGGCATCGCCCGCACCTTCCAGAACATCCGGCTCTTCGCCAACATGACGGTCCTCGAGAACGTCCTCGTCGGCCGCCACACCCGCACCAAGGAAGGGCTGCTCTCCGCCCTGCTGCGCGGCCCCGGCTTCCGCAAGGCCGAGCGCTCCTCCGAGGAGAAGGCCATGGAACTCCTGGAGTTCACCGGCCTCGCGGGCAAGCGCGAACACCTCGCCCGCAACCTTCCCTACGGCGAGCAGCGCAAGCTCGAGATCGCCCGCGCCCTGGCCAGCGAACCCGGACTGCTGCTCCTCGACGAGCCCACCGCGGGCATGACCGCCGGCGAGACCAGCGCCACCCGCGACCTCGTCCTCGCCGTACGGGAACAGGGCACCGCCGTCCTCGTCATCGAGCACGACATGCGCTTCATCTTCAACCTGTGCGACCGCGTCGCGGTCCTCGTACAGGGCGAGAAGCTCGTCGAGGGCTCGCCCGAGGTCGTACAGGCCGACGAGCGCGTCGTCGCCGCCTACCTCGGCACGCCCTTCGAGGGCGAACCGGGCGAGGCGGAGGCCGCGGAGGTCCGCGAGGCGGAGAGGGCGACCGGAACCGGGCCCGCTGCCGGAACCGCCGCGGACGAGAACCCGAAGGGAGAGCGGTCCTGATGCCACTCCTCGAAGTCGAAGACCTCCGCGTCGCCTACGGCAAGATCGAAGCGGTCAAGGGCATCTCCTTCACCGTCGACGCCGGCCAGGTCGTCACCCTCATCGGCACCAACGGCGCCGGCAAGACCACCACCCTGCGCACCCTCTCCGGGCTGCTCAAGCCGCTCGCCGGAAAGATCACCTTCGACGGCGAAGTGATCAACGACATCGGCGCGCACAAGATCGTCGCCAAAGGGATCGCACACTCCCCCGAAGGCCGCCGCATCTTCCCGCGCCTGACCATCGCCGAGAACCTCCAACTCGGCGCGTTCCTGCGCAAGGACACCGCCGGCATCCAGCGCGACATCGAAAGCGCCTACGAGCGCTTCCCCATCCTCGGAGAACGCCGCCACCAGGCCGCCGGCACCCTCTCCGGGGGCGAGCAGCAGATGCTCGCCATGGGCCGCGCCCTGATGTCCCAGCCCAAGCTGCTCATGCTCGACGAGCCCTCCATGGGCCTCTCGCCGATCATGATGCAGAAGATCATGGAGACCATCGAGGAGCTCAAGAGCCAGGGCACGACGATCCTCCTCGTCGAACAGAACGCCCAGGCCGCGCTCTCCCTCGCCGACCACGGGCACGTCATGGAGATCGGCACCATCGCCCTCTCCGGCACCGGCGAGGAGCTGATGCACGACGAGTCGGTACGCAAGGCGTACCTCGGCGAGGACTGAGCCGCCGGCGGCGGCGGGACGGCGCGTACGGACGCAGACTCGCGGTCGCACGCGCACGCACGGCACCGTTTACGGTCTCCGCGCACACGGAAGGGGCCGCCCGGCCAACCGGGCGGCCCCTTCCGCTTGTTGAGGCCCTGCGCTGTCCGCCGGGCCCTGCCGCTGCCTCCGCTACGGCTACGACTTCTGCTGCCGCCTGCGCTCCTCGCCGTCCGCGATCACGGCCTCCGCCACCTGCTTCATCGACAGCCGCCGGTCCATCGACGTCTTCTGTATCCAGCGGAACGCGGCCGGCTCCGTCAGCCCGTACTGCGTCTGCAGAACGCTCTTCGCCCGGTCCACCAGCTTCCGCGTCTCCAGCCGCTGCGAGAGGTCCGCGACCTCCTCCTCCAGCGCCCGCAGCTCCGTGAACCGCGACACCGCCATCTCGATCGCCGGCACCACGTCGCTCTTGCTGAACGGCTTCACCAGATACGCCATCGCGCCCGCGTCCCGCGCCCGCTCCACCAGCTCGCGCTGCGAGAACGCCGTCAGCATCAGCACCGGCGCGATGCTCTCCTCCGCGACCTTCTCCGCCGCCGAGATCCCGTCCAGCACCGGCATCTTCACATCGAAGATGCACAGATCAGGACGGTGCTCCCGCGCCAACTCCACCGCGCTGCGCCCGTCTCCGGCCTCACCGACGACGGAGTAGCCCTCCTCCTCCAGCATCTCCTTGAGATCCATCCGGATCAGCGCCTCGTCCTCCGCGATCACCACACGCGTGGTGAGGGGCGGCACATGAGCGCTCTCCTCCCCGGCGGCGGAGGCACCGGCACCGGGTTCGGCGGCGGCGCCCGCGTCGGCGTGGGAGTTCTCGGGCTCGGGGATGTCCGCGGTGCTCACTGGGCTCCTCGTTTCCGCACAGGTGGGAGGTACGAGGGTACCGGGGTCCTGTAAGGTGGTCGCACAGCAGGTGGTCTTGGACCTTTGAATGTGCTGGCCCCGGTAGCCCAATTGGCAGCAGGCAATGGATTCAAAACCCATACAGTGTCGGTTCGAGTCCGACCCGGGGCACTTTACCTTCGATTCAAAGGTCGCAAGCGATCTCGCCGATCTTCGCTGACACGAAGGAACGCGGCCTCGAATTCCCCTGCGCAGCGCGGACGCTCACCAAGCTCGTGAGCATGTACGACGTCACCGTTCGACGGCACGCGCTCGCCCTGGTCGCGCAAGGCCGCAGCCTCAATTCTGTGAGCAAGCAGACCGGCATATCCCGTGCGGCGCTGCGCAGTTGGCAGCGGCGGCTGCTGCCCGTGCGTCCCTCCGCGGCGCGGTGCCCCGTCTGCGCCGCACCGGCGAGGCCCCGGGTCGACGGCGCCAACTACGCCTATCTGCTGGGGCTCTACCTCGGCGACGGCTGCGTCAGCCGTTTGCGGCGCACCTGTTCGCTGCGTATCGCGTGCGCCGACGCATGGCCCGGACTGATCGACGAGTGCGTCCGGGCCGTCGCGTGCGTCCACCCGGCGAACAAGGTCTTCCGCGTCCAGCGCCAGGGCTGCGTCGCGGTCACCGCGTACAACCCGCACTGGCCCTGTCTCTTCCCGCAGCACGGCCCCGGCAGAAAACACGAGCGCACCATCGAACTCGTCGGCTGGCAGCGGGAGATCACGGGCACGCACCCGTGGCCGCTCATCCGCGGCCTCGTGCACTCCGACGGCAGCCGCGTCGTCAACTGGACAACGCGCACGGTGGCCGGACGACGGAAGCGCTACGAATACCCCCGGTATTTCTTCACGAACAAGTCCGAAGGAATCCGGAGGATCTGCACGGACGCCCTGGACGCCGTCGGAGTGGAATGGACGCTGCTCTCCCGTGCCGGAGAGGCGATCAACATCTCCGTCGCCCGCCGCGCCTCCGTCGCCCTCATGGACGCCCACGTCGGCCCCAAGTACTGAGCCCCTGGCCCGAATTGCTGGCCCGAATTGCTCCGGTGCGGCGCGGGTCGCGGGTGCGGCAGCATGGGCCGCATGTCAGCACTGACGCGCGACGAGGCGCACACGCGGGCCGGGATTCTCGAAGTGGAGCGGTATGCCGTCGATCTCGATGTGACGTTCGGCGCGGAGGTGTTCGGGTCGGCGACGTCCGTACGGTTCCGCGTCAAGGAGGGCCGGGGCGGGGCGGATTCGTTCGCGGAGGTGCGGCCCGAGGAGTTGCTGCGGGCGGAGCTGGACGGTGTGCCGCTGGAGGTGGCGGAGGCGTTCGAGGACGGGCGGCTGTGGCTGCGGGGCCTGGCGGAGGGGGTCCATGAGCTGCGGGTCGAGGCGCGGATGCGCTATTCGCGGGTCGGTGAGGGAATGCACCGGTTCACGGATCCGGCGGACGGGCGCGTGTATCTGTATTCGCAGTGCTTTCTGGACGACGCTCCGCTGGTGTTCGCGTGTTTCGACCAGCCCGATCTGAAGGCGGTCTTCGAGGTGTCGGTGACGGCGCCGGACGAGTGGACGGTGCTGGGGAACGGGATCGCGCGGAAGGTGGCGGAGGGCCGCTGGGAGTGTGCGCCGACGCCGCCGTTGAGTACGTATCTGGTGGCGGTGGTGGCGGGGCCGTACCACTCGGTGCGTACGGAGCATGCGGGGCTGCCGTTCGGGCTTCATGTGCGGCGTTCCCTGGGGGAGTTCCTGGATGCGGACGCGGAGGAGCTGCTGGATGTCACGCGGCGCTGTTTTGACCGTTATCACGAGTTGTTCGAGGAGCCGTATCCGTTCGACTCCTACGACCAGGCTTTCGTACCGGAGTTCAACGCGGGCGCGATGGAGAATCCGGGGCTGGTGACGCTGCGGGACGAGTACGTCTTCCGTTCTGCGGTGACAGAGCTGGAGCGGCGTACGCGCGGTGTGACGGTGGCGCACGAGATGGCGCACATGTGGTTCGGGGATCTGGTGACGCTGCGGTGGTGGGACGACATCTGGCTGAACGAGTCGTTCGCGGAGTACGCGGGTTATCAGACGCTCGGGGAGGCGACGCGCTTTTCGGGGACGTGGACGGATTTCGCGGTGGCGCGGAAGGGGTGGGGCTATGACGCGGATCAGCGTCCTTCCACGCATCCGGTGGCGCCGGAGCCGGGGTCGGTGACGGACACGGCGTCGGCGTTGCTGAATTTCGACGGGATCTCGTACGCGAAGGGCGCGTCGGCGCTGCGGCAGTTGGTGGCGTGGCTGGGTGAGAAGGATTTCCTGGCGGGCGTCAACCGGCATTTGTCGCGGCACCGTTTCGGCAATGCGACGCTGGCGGATTTCATCGACGCGCTGGCGGGGGTCTCGGACCGGGACGTGCACGGCTGGGCCGAGCGTTGGCTGCGGACGACGGGTGTGGACCGGCTCTCGCCGCGGGTGGACGAGGGCAGCGGCCAGTGGTCGGTGGCGCTGCGGCACGAGGGCGGCCGGCCGCACCGGCTGGGGCTGGGTCTGTACGACGTGGCGCCCGCGGATCCTGCGCGGCTGGTGCTGCGGGAGCGGCTGGAGCGTGAAGTGGCCGCGGACGAGGCGGAGTCGGTGGTGGTGGCGGAGGGGCCGCGTCCTGATCTGCTGCTGGTGAACGACGGGGATCTGACGTACGCGAAGGTGCGTCTGGACGAGGTGTCGTGGCGGACGGTGCGGGGTGCACTGTCGGGGCTTCCGGGTGAGCTGCCGCGGGCAATGGTGTGGGGGGCCGCGCGGGACATGGTGCGGGACGGGGAGCTGCCGCCGGAGGAGTTCCTGGGCGCGGTGCGTGACCATGCTGCGGCGGAGTCGGAGCCGGCGGTGCTGGAGAGTGTGCTGGCGTTCGCGCACGGCACGGTCGCGGACCGCTTTGTGCCGGCCGAACGGCGGGGCGCGGCGCTGGAGTTGCTGGCGGGTGTGTGCCGGGAGGTGCTGTGGGGTCCGGGCGGTGAGGACGCGGGGCTGCGGCTGACGGCGGTGCGGCGTCTGGTCGACTGCGCGCCGGACGCCGGGGAGTTGTACGGCTGGTGGGAGGCGGGTTCGGTGCCGGGCGGTCCGGTGCTGGACGCGGAGTTGCGGTGGCGGTTGCTGCTGCGGCTGTCGGTGCTGGGTGCGGTGGGCGCCGCGGAGATCGACGCGGAGCTGGCGGCGGATCCGAGCGCGAAGGGCCGGGAGGGCGCGGCGCGTTGCCGGGCGGCGCTGCCGGAGGCGTCGGCGAAGGCGGCGGCGTGGGAGGCGATGTTCGGCTCGGATGCGTTGTCGAACTATCTGCTGCGGGCGACGGCGCAGGGGTTCTGGCAGCCGGAGCAGCGCGGGCTGCTGGCCGAAGGCGGTTATGCGGAGCGGTACTTCGAGGACGCGGTGCCGGTGGCGGCGCGCCGGGGTGCGGCGGTGGCGTCGATCCTGGGGCGGGTGGCGTTCCCTCGTACGGCTGTCGAGGAGCGGGTGCTGCGGCGTGGGTCGGAGTGTCTGGAACGCGGGGACGTCACGCCGACGCTGCGGCGTGAACTGACGGACGCGCTGGACGACTTGGGCCGTGCGCTGCGGGTCCGTACGGGGGCGGGCGGCGTCTGACCCGGGCGTGCGGCGCGCGCTGCGGGGGCTGAGACCGGGGTCCGGGGCGCGAAGGCGCGCGCGGCGCGGAGGCTGTCAACCGTCCTGTGGTCGTGGGCGGTTGGGAGGTTGGGACGGACTGGGGAGGGACGCGTCTCGCCGTCGAGGGCGCGGGAGCGTCGGCGTCGCGCAGGGGTCGGTCGTCACGTCCCTGGGAGCGCGGCCGCCGGGCCCGACTGGCGTCGTGCCCTCTGGCCGCTCTTGAGTGTCCGTGAGTGGGTGGCTCTCCCTCCGGGGCGCCGACTGCCGTGTTCTGACGGGCGGTTGTGGCCCGGTTTCCGGTGTGGCGTTCCCTCGTACGGCTGTCACAGCCGAGGGGCCCCAACCGTCGGCGGCGGCAGGGCAGTTGGCCGTCCCAGACCGTCGGCGGGCCTGCGGGCGCCCGCCCGGCACCGCACTGTGCGCCTTTTCTCAAGTCTTAAGTTTAGTCTTGACCCGGGATTGGTCCAGGCCTACGGTCCTCACACCATCCTGACACGGTCGAGGAGTTGGACCCCCATGTCCCCCACACCCCACTCGCCCCGCGGCGCCGCGGAGCACGGCCGGACGACGGCCGGTGCG
>NZ_LJGW01000435.1 GCF_001751255.1 Streptomyces nanshensis
CCGTCCGGTACGCACATGCCGTACCGGACGGGCCTTCTGCTGTGCCGGCGCCGGTGCGCGTGGTGCTGGTGCTGCGCGGTGGCCGGGCCGACTACGGGGACAGAGGCGTCAGTTGTCGCTCTTGGCGGTCGAGACCGGCTCGCCCCGCTGGCCCGGCACCTCCTCCGCGGAGCCGTCGGCCGCCGCGTCGTCCGGGGCGCCGGTCTCCTGGAGCGACGACTCGTCGAAGGGCAGGTCACCCGAGAGCACCCGCTGCACCCGCTCCCTGTCGATCTCCTTGGTCCAGGTGCCGACGAGCACCGTGGCCACGGAGTTGCCCGCGAAGTTGGTCAGGGCACGGGCCTCGCTCATGAAGCGGTCGATGCCGACGATCAGGCCGACGCCGTCGACGAGTTCAGGCCGGTGGGACTGGAGCCCGCCGGCGAGCGTCGCCAGACCCGCGCCGGTGACGCCGGCCGCGCCCTTCGACGCGACGAACATGAAGATCAGCAAGGAGATCTGCTGCCCGAGGCTGAGCGGGTCCCCCATCGCCTCGGCGACGAAGATCGAGGCCATCGTCAGATAGATCATCGTGCCGTCGAGGTTGAAGGAGTAGCCGGTCGGCACGGTGATGCCGACGACGGGCCTGCTGACGCCCAGGTGCTCCATCTTCGCGATGAGCCGCGGCAGCGCGGACTCCGAGGAGGAGGTGGAGAGGATCAGCAGGAACTCCCGCGCCAGATACTTGAACAGGGCGAGGATGTTGATCCCGGTGACGAGCTTCAGCACCAGCCCGAGGACGCCGAAGACGAAGACCACACAGGTCGTATAGAAGCCGATCATGATGATCCCGAGGGACTTCAGCGCCTCGACCCCGGTCTCGCCGACCACCGCCGCCATCGCGCCGAACGCGCCGACGGGCGCGGCCCACATGACCATCGCGAGCACCCGGAAGACCAGCCGCTGAAGGTGGCCGATGCCGCGCAGCACCGGCTCGCCGGCCGAGCCCATCGCCTGCAGCGCGAAGCCCACGAGCAGCGCGACCAGCAGCGTCTGGAGCACCTGGCCCGCGGTGAACGCCGAGATCAGCGTCTTCGGGATGATGCCGAGCAGGAACTCCGCCGTGCTCTCGCTCGCACCCTTGGCCTCGGCGGCGCCCGCCTCCCGTGCCTCGTCGGTGAGGTGGAGCCCGCTGCCCGGGTCCAGCAGATTGCCGACGACGAGGCCGATGGCGAGGGCGACGACGGACATCGCGAGAAAGTAGCCGAGCGCGAGACCGCCCACCGCACCGACCTTCGCCGCCTTGCGCACCGAGCCGACGCCCAGCACGATCGTGACGAAGATGACGGGGGAGATCATCATCGTGATCAGCGAGACGAAGCCCTCGCCGAGCGGCTTGAGTTCCTTGGCCGTGTCGGGCGCGAGGAAGCCGAAGGCCACGCCGAGCACGACGGCGCCGATCACGGCCAGATAGAGATAGTGGGTACGGTCCCGCCTCGTCCGCTGGGGCTGCGCCGGGGACGGCGGCGATGTCTGCTGCGACACGTCGGGGCTCCTTGGTTGTACTGCGGCTCTTCTGCCGAAGCTCTGCCGCCGCTGTCGTGGCGGCTCGTCGCTGCGGCTCGTTGCTGGGGTTGTGCTGCGGCTCGTTGCTGCGGCTCTGGTGTTCTTGCTCTGGCTCTCCGTGCGGCTCTTGCGTACGGCTCTTGCCGTGCCGGCGAGCACGGCCCGGCCGGGCCCGTACTCCTCCGGTCGGCAGGACTCCGTCCCATGGGGCGGGCCGGAGTCCCGGTGACTATGCACCGTCGAGTGACGCCCGTCACTGTTACGTGCATTGAGTGCACGGAAAATCCACGAGGCAGACTGGCCGCATGCGCACTCCCCGTACACCCCGGCCGCCCCGCAGCCTGGCGGGCCAGCTCTTCGCGATGCAGGTCGTCCTGGTCGCGGTCGTGGTGGCCGGATGCGCGGTCTTCGCGTACGTCACGGACCGTATGCAGGCGGAGGAGGCGGCACGCCACCGCTCGTACGCGACGGCGAGCGCCATCGCCCGCTCCCCGTCCGTACGGGAGGCGATCCGCTCCCCCCGGCCGAGCGAGGCGCTGCAACCGTACGCGGAAAGGGTGCGCCACGACACGGGGGTCACGTTCATCACCGTCATGAACCCCGAGGGCATCCGCTGGACCCATCCGAACCCGGACCGGATCGGCGGGCGCTTCGTCGGGCACATACGCCCGGCCGTCCAGGGCCACAGCTTCCACGAGACCTACACCGGGACGCTCGGCCCGTCGGTGCGCGTGGTGACGCCGGTGCGCGACGGCGGACGCGTCGTGGGACTGGTCAGCGCGGGCATCGCCGTCGACACGATCACCGAGGATCTCCGGCGCCAGGTGACGATGCTGCTCGGGGTGGCGGGCGGTGCGCTGGCGCTTGGCGGGATCGGCACGTACGTCATCAACGCCCGGCTGCGGCGCCATACTCACGGCATGAACGCGGCGGAGCTGAGCCGCATGCACGACTACCACCATGCGACGTTGCACGCGGTGCGCGAGGGGCTGCTGATGCTGGACGGGCAGAAGCGGGTGGCCCTCGTCAACGACGGCGCCCGGGAGCTGCTGGGCCTGGGACCGTCACGCGAGGGGAAGCGGGGGCAGGAGCGGGCGACGGGCGGCGAGGGCCGGGGCGCGAAGGACGGGCGCAACGCGGAGAACGGCGGCGGACCGGCGGAGGTGCTGGGCCGCAGCGTCGCGGAACTCGGCCTCCCCCGGGCGCTGACGGGCGCCCTGCTGGCCTCCGAGCCCCGCGTGGACGAGGTGCATCTCACCGACGACCGCGTGATCGTCGTCAACACCTCGCCGGTGGACGGCGGAGAGCAGCGCGGCACGGTCGTGACCCTGCGCGACCACACCGAACTCCAGTCGCTCGCGGGCGAGTTGGACTCCGTACGCGGCTTCGCCGAGGCGCTGCGCTCCCAGGCGCACGAGTCCGCGAACCGTCTGCACACGGTGGTGTCGCTGATCGAACTGGGGCGTACGGACGAGGCGTTGGAGTTCGCCACCGGGGAACTGGAGCTGGCCCAGGCCCTCACGGACGAGGTCGTCGCGGCCGTCGCCGAACCGGTGCTGGCCGCGCTGCTGCTGGGCAAGGCGGCGGAGGCGCACGAGCGCGGCGTGGAGCTGTCGCTGAGCCCCGACAGCCATATCGACGACGGTCTGCTGCCGCCGGACCTTCCGCACCGGGACGTGGTCACCGTGCTGGGCAATCTGATCGACAACGCCGTTGACGCCGCGGCCGGTTCGGGCACGGACGGCGCCGCGGGCACCTCCCGGGTCGGGGTGAGCGTACGGGGCGAGCACGGCGCCGACGGCGAGGCGGCGCTGCTGCTGACGGTCACCGACTCCGGGCCGGGCATAGCGCCGCACGACACGGAGTCGGTCTTCGAACGCGGCTGGACGACGAAGACGTACGGAGACGCCGACCTCGAAGGCCAGAGCCAGGGTCAGGACCGGGACCAGGGCCGGGACCAGGGCCGGGACCGGCGCCCCGTCAGAAGTCACGGCCGCGGTCTCGGACTCGCCCTGGTACGGCAGACGGTGCGGCGGCACCACGGCACGGTGCAGATCGGCTCGGCACCGCAGGGCGGCGCGGAGTTCACCGTACGGCTGCCGCTGACCGGGGAGGAGCGGTGACCGGCGCCGGGGCCGGCGGACCGGCGAGCGGCAGCTCCGGCGGCGGACCGCGCGACGGGTCCGCGGCGCCCGTCCGGGTCCTGGTCGTCGAGGACGACCCGGTCACGGCGGACGCGCACGCGCTGTACGTCTCGCGCGTCCCCGGCTTCGCGGTCGCCGCGGTCGCCCACTCGCGGGCCGAGGCCGTACGCGCCCTGGAACGCACCCCCGTCGACCTGATCCTGCTGGATCTGTATCTCCCGGACGGCCACGGCCTGGAGTTGCTGCGCTCGCTGCGCACCGCGGGACGTACGACGGACGTCTTCGCGGTGACCTCGGCACGCGATCTGACGGTGATCCGGGAGGGCGTCTCGCTCGGCGTCGTCCAGCATGTGCTGAAGCCGTTCACCTTCCCGACGCTGCGTGAACGGCTGCGCCAGTACGCTCAGTTCCGCAGTACGACGGCGACGGCGGACGGCGAGGCGGCCAGCCAGGCGGAGGTGGACGCGGCGCTGTCGGGCCTGCGCGCCGTGCCGCATTCCCCCGCGCTGCCCAAGGGGTTGAGCGCGGCGACGCTGGAGTCGGTGACGCGCGCCCTGCGCGAAGCGGGCGAGGACGGCCTCTCGGCGAGCACGGCCGCGCGGACGCTCGGCGTCAACCGGATCACCGCACGGCGCTACCTGGAACACCTCGTGCAGGAGGGCCGCGTGCTGCGCAGCCCGCAGTACGGACAGGTGGGCCGCCCGGAGCTGTACTACCGCTGGCGCGGCTGACCCACGCTCGGGCCGGGCCGGGCCGGGCTTGGGCCGGACCCGGCACCCGACCTCCTCCCCCCCCCCGTACGCCAACTCCCCCTCGTACGCCAACTCCCCCTCGTACGACGGCAGTCGGCGCCCCGCGCCACCGCCCGTCGCACGAGATCGACTGGAACCTTTCCTTACTTTTCTATTGTCTGGACCAATTCGGCGCGCTAGCGTGCGGCTCCGCACCCCGCTTCCGCGGCGGCACCGCGCCGCCGCCGGACGCTCCGTGCTTCCACATCCCCCACCCACGACGGGAGTTCGAGAGTGCGCCCCCACCTCACGACGCGCAGCCGGCTCGCGCTGGTGCTCGCCGCCGCCCTCACCGGCTCGGCCGCACTGGCCGTCAGCGCCCACGCCACGGCGGACAAGAGCGAGTCCGCGGCCGGGACCAAGGCGAAGGCCGCCGCCCCGAGCGGCCTCAACGGCCCGTACCTCTACCTCGGTTGGGGCAACCCGCCGGACGCGGCCGACTTCCTCAAGGAGACCGGCCTGAGCCAGCTCACCATGGCCTTCATCCTCTCCGACGGCGGCTGCTCGCCCGCCTGGGACGGCAGCAGGCCGCTGGAGGGCGGCCAGGACGCGCAGACCATCAAGGCCGTACAGGACGCGGGCGGCGACATCACGCCGTCCATCGGCGGCTGGAGCGGCAACAAGCTCGGCGAGGCGTGCTCCAGCGCGGAGGACCTGGCCGGCGCCTACCAGAAGGTCGTCGACACCTACGGCTTGAAGTCGATCGACGTCGACATCGAGTCGACCGAGTTCGAGAGCGCCGAGGCGCGGCAGCGCGTCATCGACGCCCTGAAGATCGTCAAGGACGGCAACGACGGCATCAAGGTCTATCTGACCTTCGGCACGACCGCGCAGGGCCCGAACGACAACGGCAAGGACCTCATCAAGAAGGGCGCCGACGCCGGACTCGACGTCGACGGCTGGACGGTCATGCCCTTCGACTTCGGCGACGGCACGACCGATCTGGCCGGTGCCACCAAGTCCGCGGTGGACGGCCTGGCGCAGACGGTGGGCGAGGCGTACGGGATCTCCACCGACGACGCCTACGGCAAGGTCGGCTTCTCCTCGATGAACGGCAAGACCGACGTCGANGTCGAGGGCGAGTCCGTCTCGCCGGCCGACTTCAAGGCGATGGTCGACTACGCGAAGGAACACCACCTGGCGCGGGCGAGCTTCTGGTCCGTCAACCGCGACCGGCCCTGCGACGGCGGCGGCGCGGACTCGTGCAGCGGAGTCGACCAGCAGGCGTGGGAGTTCTCCAAGATCCTTGCCGAGTACACCGGTTGAGGATCGCGCCGGGCAGCAGCCCCGCGGCCGGCCGCGGAACGCCGTCGCGCTCCACGCGCGAACGGCCCGCGGCCGGGCGGGAGTTGGGCTGAGGAACCGGCGGCCGGGTCGGTGGCTCTCCTGAGCGACGCGCCCTGAACGGCCCCCGATGACATTCATAACAACGTTGTCACGGTGCCGGACCGCGCGTCTGCACGGCCATTGACCTGGACACGAGGGTCAGGGGATTGTACGGACAAAGCAAGCCCCACTCGGCCTGCGTCCCCTCGGTGGGCGCCCCGGCCGTGGCCCGAGGAGGTCATGCCCGTGATGTCCGTGCGCCCCACCGGCCCGCTGGTCCTCAGCGTCGCCGCAGTCCTCGCCGCAGGCACGCTGACCGCCTGCGGCGGGGGCTCGGCCAGCGACCCGAACACCATCAAGATCGCGTTCCCGAAGGACACCGACAACAAGGTCACCGTCCGCGACAACTACGTCAAAGACATGGCCGCGGAGTTCGAGAAGGAGCACAAGGGCAAGAAGGTCAAGATCATCCCGATCCAGGCCTCCGCCCAGGACTACGTCACCAAGCTCCAGCAGATGATGCGTTCCCCGAAGACCGCGCCGGACCTGGTCTACGAGGACACCTTCCTCATCAACTCCGACATCAAGAGCGGCTATCTGCGCCCGCTGGACGACTACACCGGCAAGTGGGACGACTGGAAGCAGTTCGACTCCACGGCCAAGTCGGCCGCCAAGGGGCAGGACGGAAAGACCTACGGCATCCTCGACGGCACGGACACCCGCGCCCTCTGGTTCAACAAGAAGATATTCAAGAAGGCCGGACTGCCCGAGGACTGGAAGCCCAAGACCTGGGACGACGTGCTGAAGGCCGCGCGTACGGTCAAGAAGAAGGTCCCCGGCAAGATCCCGCTGAACGTCTTCACCGGCAAGGGCGTCAGCGAGGCCGCCGCCATGCAGGGCTTCGAGATGCTGCTCTACGGCACCGGCCAGGACCCCCTGTACGACACGAAGTCGAAGAAGTGGGTCAAGGGCAGCCAGGGGTTCAAGGACAGCCTCGACTTCGTCAAGACCGTCTACGGCGAGCACCTCGGCCCCGAGGTCGACCAGGCGCTGAGCCCCACCATGCAGACCAAGGTGGTCACCGACCTGCTGCCCAAGGAGAAGCTCGCCATCGCCCTCGACGGCTCCTGGCTCGGACAGCAGTGGCTGAAGACGGGCGGCAGCCCGTGGCCCGAGTGGGACGAGACGATGAGCATGGCGCCGATGCCGACCCAGAACGGTGAGGCACCCGGCGAGGTCAGCATGTCCGGCGGCTGGACCTGGTCGATCCCTCAGAAGTCGAAGAACCCCGAGCTGGCCTGGCAGATGATCGAGCACATGCAGAGCAAGAAGAACGCCGTCGAGTGGTGTGTGCGCGGTGCCCAGATCGCCGTACGCGACGACGTGGCCGCCGACCCGAAGTATCTGAACTCGATGCCGGGCATCAAGTTCTTCACCAAGCGGGTCGAGCACACCCAGTACCGTCCCACGCTGCCCGTCTACCCCCAGGTCTCCACCGCCATCCAGGAGGCCATGGAAGGCGTGACCACCGGGGACGCGTCGGTCGGCGAGGCCGCGAAGTCCTACGACGAGCAGCTCGAGTCGATCACCGACGGAGCGGTCGTCAAGAAGTGAGCACCACCGACCTCGCCGCCGTCGGCAAGGAGGTCCCGGGGCGGGGCGGAGCGCCCCGGGACCAGCGGCCCGTACGGCGCAAGAACACGTGGCGCTGGCTGCCCATCGCCCCCGCGACCGTCCTGCTGCTGCTCTTCCTCGCCGGGCCCATCGCCTACTGCGCGTACATCGCCTTCACCGACATGCAGTTGACGGGGCAGGCGTCGGCGTCCTTCGTCGGCTTCGACAACTTCAAGAAGGCCTTCGCGGACGAGAACTTCCGC
This sequence comes from Streptomyces nanshensis, assembly GCF_001751255.1. Classification (GTDB taxonomy): domain Bacteria; phylum Actinomycetota; class Actinomycetes; order Streptomycetales; family Streptomycetaceae; genus Streptomyces; species Streptomyces nanshensis_A. The sequence continues at coordinate 7,684 of NZ_LJGW01000435.1, forward strand.
AACTCCGTCCTCCTCACGCTGGTCTTCACGCTGATCTCCTCCATCCTCGGCCAGAACACCCTCGGTCTGACGCTGGCCTCGCTGATGGCACGCTCGACCCGGTTCGTACGGTCGGCGACAGGGGCCGTCGTGATCTGCGCCTGGGTGCTCCCGGAGATCGTGGCCGGCTTCCTGCTCTACACCTTCTTCAGCAAGGAGGGCACGCTCAACGAGATCCTGGCGTTCCTCCATCTGCCGTCCCAGAACTGGCTGTACACGCTGCCGATCATCGCCGTCTCCTTCGCCAACGTCTGGCGGGGCACGGCCTTTTCGATGCTCGTGTACTCGGCGGCGCTCTCGGAGATCCCCAAGGAGGTCACCGAGTCCGCGGAGGTCGACGGCGCCGGTTCCTGGCAGCGGCTGTGGCGCATCACGCTGCCCATGATCCGCCGCTCCATCGGCACCAATCTGATGCTCAACACCCTGCAGACGCTCTCGGTGTTCGGGCTGATCTGGGCGATGACGCGCGGCGGTCCCGGCAACCGCAGCCAGACCCTGCCGATCTTCATGTACGACCAGGCGTTCAACAAGTCGCTCATCGGCTACGGCACCGCGGTGGCGCTGCTGTTGCTGGTGGTCGGCGCGCTCTTCTCGCTCGTCTATCTGCGCCTGATGCGCGAGGAGGTCTGACCCCGCATGGCAGCCGTCTCCGAAACCCCCGCCCTCTCCGGAACCGCCGCCGGCACGAAGGCCACGTCCGGCCCGGCGCCCCGGCGGCGCTCCCTGCGCCCCGGCCCCGGGCTCAGCCGCAGCACCCGGCAGCGGCTGGCCGCCGACCTCGGACTGCTCGTCCTGCTGGGAGCGTTCGTACTCCCCCTGATATGGCTCCTGTTCGCCTCGGTCGACACCGACCCGTCCATGAAGGTGGCACCGCCGTCGGGCCTGACCACGGAGAACTTCTCCAACGTACTGACCGACGAGATCACCTTCACGCCGATGCTCAACAGCCTTGTGCTGTGCGGCACCGCGACGCTGATGACGGTGACCGCCGCGGCCCTCGCCGCCTATCCGCTCTCCCGCTACAAAGCACGCTTCTCCCGCCCGTACCTGCTGACCATCCTCTTCAGCACCTGCCTGCCGATCACGGCCGTCATGGTGCCGGTCTACGGACTCTTCGTACAGGTCAACCTGATCGACACCATGCACGGCACGATCTTCTTCCTGGCGACGTCCCAACTGCCCTTCGCCGTATGGCTGATGAAGAACTTCATGGACGGTGTGCCGGTGGCCCTGGAGGAGGCCGCCTGGACGGACGGGGCGAGCTGGCTCCAGGCGCTGACGAAGGTGATCCTGCCGCTGATGGGCCCCGGGTTCGCCGTGGTCACGGTCTACAGCTTCATCCAGATGTGGGGGAACTTCTTCGTCCCCTTCATGCTGCTCATCAGCCCCGAGCAACTCCCGGCGTCCGTCAGCATCTTCACCTTCTTCGGCAACCTCGGTTCCATCGCCTTCGGTGAACTCGCCGCGTTCTCGATCCTGTACTCCACGCCCGTGCTGCTGCTCTACATCCTCATCTCCAAGCGCCTGGGCGGCGGCTTCACGCTGGGGGGCGCGGTGAAGGGGTAGCGGGCACGTTCCCCGGGCACGCCGCGTAGGCCCGACGGCCCGGGGCCGGTGAACTCGCGGCGGTCACCGGCCGGTTCGGCTACCCGGACCGGTCGGCGGCCCCGTCCCGGCCCCCGTCCTCGTGGTGCCGTACCTGCTCGATGACACGGCGCAGCACCGCGCGTGCCGAGGCGATCTCGTCCTCCGCGACGCCTTCGCCCCACGCCCTGTGCGCCTCCTCGGCGCGTCCGGTGATCCGGCGCAGGGTCCGCCGCCCGGCCGCCGTCAGGCCGAGGAGCGGAGAGCCGCGGTGGTCGGGATTGGCCTCGAACGCGGCCAGTCGCCCGGCCACCAGATCGTTGGCGACGCGCTGCACCCCCTGGCGGGAGATGCCCAGCCGCCGGGCGGCCTGCGCCACGGTCAGCGCCCGTTCGGAGACGACGCTGAGCAGTTGCCACCGTGCCTGCGTCTGGCCCTCCGCGGCGGCGACGGCCTCGCCGGAGCGGCGCAGCAGGCCCGCCGCTTCGTAGACGTCCGCGACCAACAGGGCCATCTCGTCGGCCATCCGTCCTCCAATTGACAACATGTTGTCGTCTCGACTATCTGTTGTCAGTGTAGTCGGGGCACGTCCCGGCTCCCCATCTCTCCCCCCCCACCCCTTCACCGGGGACGACTTCACCGGAGACGACCATGAACGACGCGATCACGAATCTGCGGGCCGCGCTGGAACGCGCGGAAGACGTCCGCCCCGCCGTCGGCGGATTCCCCCACCTCGCCGAGACGCTGCGCCAACACGGCGTCACACACTGCCGGATGGCCGTCCCGTCGAACGCGATGCTCTACCTCACCGCGTACGGGCCCGTCGCCGTCCAGGGCGAACCGCTGATCACCGGCATGACCGGCGTCCCGGACTTCGACAGCGGAGCGCTCGTCACGGCGCTCCGCTCGGACCAGGCGGGAGAGACGACGTTCCCCGAGTTCGTCCGGGGCTGCTGGAAGGCCGGGGTCGTCCGGTACGAGGTCGACCTCGGCGCCCGTACATGCACCTACGTCGGAGCGTCCGGCGACAGCTACCGGGAGGAGTACGCAGCGGTGACCCTCTAGAGCGTGTCCGCGAAGTGGCGTCCGGTGCACGGGCGTTGGCGTCTCCGCGCCCGTCCGTCCCGGCCCGCCGCCCGCGCGCCGGTCAACCGGCCGCCGCCGGGCGGCAGTCGGGCCCCTCGACCGCCACGGCCCACCGCGTACCGGAGCCCGACGCGACGCCCGGAGCGGGCGCCGCGCGCGCAGCGCTCAGTACACCGACTCCGCCTCGTCCATCCGGTCCTGCGGCACCCGCTTCAGCTCCGTCACCGCGTTGGCCAGCGGCGTCATCACGATCTCCGTACCGCGCAGCGCCGTCATCCGGCCGAAGTCGCCCCGGTGCGCGGCCTCCACCGCGTGCCAGCCGAAGCGCGTCGCGAGCACGCGGTCGTACGCGGTGGGCGTGCCGCCCCGCTGCACATGGCCGAGGATGACCGGCTTGGCCTCCTTGCCCAGCCGGTGCTCCAGTTCGCTGGCGAGCCGGTTGCCGATGCCGACGAAGCGCTCGTGCCCGTACCGGTCGATGACGCCCTTCTCGTACGGCATCGAGCCCTCGGCCGGGTGCGCGCCCTCGGCGACGCAGATCAGCGCGAACTTCTTCTCGCGGGCGAAGCGTTCCTCGACCATCTTCACCAGGTCGTCGACCTCGAAGGGCCGCTCCGGGATGCAGATGCCGTGCGCGCCCGCCGCCATGCCGGCCTCCAGCGCGATCCACCCGGCGTGCCGTCCCATGACCTCGACGACCATGACGCGCTGGTGGGACTCGGCGGTGGTCTTCAGCCGGTCCATGGCCTCGGTGGCGACGCCGACGGCGGTGTCGAAACCGAAGGTGCGGTCCGTGGCGGAGATGTCGTTGTCGATCGTCTTGGGGACGCCGACGACCGGCAGGCCCGCGTCCGCCAGCATCCGCGCGGCGGTCAGCGTGCCCTCGCCGCCGATGGGGATGAGGGCGTCGAGGCCGAGGCGGTCGATCAGCTCCTCGGAGTTGTCGCACGCCTCGCGCAGCCGGTCGCGCTCCAGCCGGGCCGAGCCGAGGATCGTGCCGCCGCGGGCGAGGATGCCGGCGACGTCGTTGGTGTCGAGGGTGCGGTAGCGCCCGTCGAGGAGACCCGTGAATCCGTCCTCGAAGCCGATCACTTCGTCGTTCCGGTCGTGCACGGCCCGGTGGACGACGGAACGGATCACGGCGTTCAGACCGGGGCAGTCGCCGCCTGCCGTGAGGACTCCGATGCGCATGGGGGTTCTGTCTCCTGGTGTCGGTCGGTCGGCCCGCGCCGGGCGGGCCCTCGTGCTGCGAGGTGCTGCCGGGTGCCGCGTGGCTCCGGTACGCCGGGCCGGTCCCGGCGGAGCCGTGCTCCGGCCGGGCGGGGGTCGTGCTCAGCCGGCGTGCGAACCGTACGGCGCTGTACGGCACCGGTGAGCCGTGCCCGAGTCTTTCATGGGGTGAACGCACCCGGCACCGGGCGTCCGTCAGGCGGACCGTACCCGTCCGCTCTCCTGCCCGCTCCGCGCCACCACTCACCTCCCGGCGCGGGTACGGTCAGGGGCGGGGCAGCACCCTCCCCACGTGCGGATACCGGGCGAAAGCCCCCGCGCACCGGCCGGCCGCACGGCGGCCGGACCCGTACCGGCCCCTCCGCGACGAGAGGAAGAACACCCGTGACCCGCAGCGTGTACGTGACCGGAATAGGCCGCGGCGACGGCCGGCAGGTCGTCGAGCTGGGAGTCATGGAGCTCCTGACCAGCCGGGTGGACCGCGTCGGAGTCTTCCGGCCGCTGGTGCACGACGGCCCCGACCGCCTCTACGAGCTGCTGCGTAGCCGCTACCGCCTCACCCAGCCCACGGAGACGGCGTACGGCATGAGCTACGAGGAGGCGGCGGCGCTCCAGGCCGAACGCGGCGAGGACGAGCTGGTCTCGCGTCTCGTCGAGCGCTTCCACTCGGCCACCGACGGCTACGACGCCGTCCTCGTCCTCGGCACCGACTACGCGGACACCCAGCTCCCCGCCGAACTGGCGCTCAACGCCCGGCTGGCCAACGAGTTCGGCGCCTCGGTGCTGCCCGTGGTCTCCGGCAAGGACCAGGGCGCCGACTCCGTCGCGTCCGAGGTGCGCAACGCCCACCACGCCTTCACCTCGCTCGGCTGTCATGTCGTGGCGATGATCGCGAACCGGGTGCGCACCGCCGAGCGCGACGAGGCCGCCCGGCTGCTCACCGAGGGCACGCCCCTGCCGGAGCCGGTCTACGTACTGCCCGAGGAGCCGGCGCTCTCCGCACCGACCGTCGCCCAGGTACGGGACAAGCTGGGCGCCGAGATGCTGCTCGGCGAGCCCGCCGCACTCGCCCGCGACGTACGGGACTTCGTCTTCGGCGGCGCCCATCTGCCGGTGTTCCTCCCGGCGTTGACCGAGGGCTGCATGGTGATCACCCCCGGGGACCGCGCCGACCTGGTCGTGGGCGCCCTCGCCTCGCACGCCGCGGGGTCCCCCGCCATCGCCGGCGTCGTCCTCACCCTCGGCGAGCGGCCCGGCCCGGAGACCATGGCGCTGGCGGCACGGCTCGCTCCGGGCACGCCCGTACTGGGCGTCTCCGGGGGCTCGTTCCCCACGGCGGCGGAGCTGCTCACGCTGGAGGGCAGACTGACGGCGGCCACGCCGCGCAAGGCGGAGGTGGCGCTCGGGCTCTTCGAACACCACGTGGACACGGGCCGGTTGACGGAGCGTCTGGCGGTCGCGCGGGGCGAGCGCGTCACGCCGATGATGTTCGAGAACCAGCTCGTGGAGCGCTCCCGTGCGCACCGCCGCCACATCGTCCTCCCCGAGGGCACCGAGGAGCGGGTGCTGCGCGCCGCCGAGGTGCTGCTGCGCCGCAACATCTGCGATCTGACGCTGCTCGGCGAGCACACGGCCGTCCGCAGGCGGGCCGCGGAGCTGGGCATCGACCTGACGCTCCTCGCCGAGGACGAACTGCCCGCCACGACACAGGCGTCGGCGCGTACGGTCGACCCGCAGACCTCGCCGCTGCGTGAGCGCTTCGCCGAGTCGTACGCGAAGCTGCGCTCCCACAAGGGCGTCACCGTCGAACTCGCCCACGACATCGTCGCGGACGTCTCCTACTTCGGCACGCTGATGGTCCACGAGGGCCTGGCCGACGGCATGGTCTCGGGCGCCGCCCACTCCACCGCGGCGACCGTGCGCCCCGCCTTCGAGGTGATCCGTACCAGCCCGGACGCGGCCATCGTCTCCTCGGTCTTCTTCATGTGCCTGGCCGACCGCGTCCTCGTCTACGGCGACTGCGCCGTCAATCCGGACCCGAACGCGGAGCAACTCGCCGACATCGCCGTCCAGTCGGCGACGACGGCCGCCCGCTTCGGCGTGGAGCCGCGCATCGCCCTGCTGTCGTACTCGACGGGCACCTCGGGCTCCGGCGCCGACGTCGACAAGGTGCGCGAGGCGACGGCGCTGGTACGGGAGCGGCGGCCCGACCTGCTGGTGGAGGGGCCGATCCAGTACGACGCGGCGGTCGAGCCGTCGGTCGCGGCGACGAAGCTCCCCGGTTCGCAGGTCGCCGGGCGTGCCACCGTGCTGGTCTTCCCGGATCTGAACACCGGCAACAACACCTACAAGGCGGTGCAGCGCTCGGCGGGCGCGGTGGCGGTGGGCCCGGTGCTCCAGGGGCTGCGCAAGCCGGTCAACGACCTCTCGCGGGGCGCGCTCGTCTCGGACATCGTCAACACGGTGGCGATCACGGCGGTCCAGGCCCAGGACGGTACGGCTCAGCACGGCACGGTCCAGCACGGCACGGTGGTCCAGGACGGGACCGCGGTGCCACCGCCCGAGGCGGAGTGACCGCAGGCGAGCGGCCCGTACGGGAACGCTCCCCGCGGGCCGAACTGCCCCCGGCGCGGCGCCAGTCGGGGTCCCGCCGGGATCCCACCGGGGCCCGCACCGGAACGGCACGGGCCCTCCCCGCGCGGCGGCGGCGCAGCGCTAGGGTCTCTCCAGCCGCCTCCCGCGAGCCACCGCGCACACCGTCCCGCACACACCCGTCCCTCCGTACGTCCGCCCCGCAGGCCCCCGCAGAAAGCCGAGCCGCCCGTGACCGCCAGCCGCGTCCTCGTCGTCAACTCCGGTTCCTCCTCGGTCAAGTACCGGCTGCTGGAGATGACGGACGGCTCGCGGCTCGCGTCCGGAATCGTGGAGCGCATCGGCGAGCGGCAGTCACGGCTCCTCCACTTCCCCGCCGGGGCGGAGTCCTCCGATCCGGCTTCAGGAGGTGAACGCAGGGAGCGCGTCGAGGAGTTCGCGGACCACGGCGCCGCGCTGCGCGCCGTGGCCGAGGAACTGGCGGCCGACGGAGCCGGTCTGGACGACCCGAGGCTCGCCGCGATCGGGCACCGCGTGGTGCACGGCGGACGGACGTTCACCGGCCCCGTGCTCGTCGACGACTCCGTGCTGCGGGAGATCGAGCGCCTGATCCCGCTGGCGCCGCTGCACAACCCGGCGAACCTGACGGGCATCGTCACCGCCCGCGCCCTCAACCCCGAACTGCCGCAGGTCGCGGTCTTCGACACCACGTTCCACACGACGATGCCGGAGTACGCCGCCCGGTACGCCATCGACACCGCCACGGCCGACGAACACCGCGTGCGGCGCTACGGGTTCCACGGCACCTCGCACGCGTACGTCTCCCGCAGGACCGCCGAACTCCTGGGCAGGGACCCGTCCGAGGTCAACGTGATCGTGCTGCACCTGGGCAACGGCGCGTCCGCCTCCGCCGTGCGCGCGGGCCGCTGCGTGGACACCTCGATGGGGCTCACACCGCTTGAGGGTCTGGTGATGGGTACTCGTTCCGGCGACGTGGACCCGGCCGTGGTCTTCCACCTGGTACGGGTCGCGGGCATGTCGCCCGACGAGGTCGACGAGCTGCTGAACAAGCGGAGCGGGCTCGTCGGTCTGTGCGGCGACAACGACATGCGGGAGATCCGCCGCCGCGTCGACGAAGGGGATGAGGCCGCCGCGCTCGCCTTCGACATCTACATCCACCGGCTCAAGAAGTACATCGGCGCCTACTACGCGGTGCTGGGCACCGTCGACGCCGTGGCCTTCACCGCCGGGGTGGGCGAGAATTCCGCTCCGGTACGAAGCGCCGCGCTGGAGGGCCTGGAGGGGCTGGGCCTGTGCGTCGACGACGGCCGGAACGAGGCGCCCGCGACGGGCCCGTCCGCGAAGGAGCCGAGGATCGTCTCGCCCGACGGAGCCCGGGTCGCGGTGGCCGTCGTACCGACCGACGAGGAGCTGGAGATCGCACAGCAGACCTATGCGCTGGTCAGCGAGACGGACCCGGCGGCAGACCCGGCGGCCGGTCGCTGACGGCCCGCGACCCCGCCGGCGAACCGTCCGCAAACCCCGTGATCCACTTCACCCCCGATACGTTCCGCGTTTGAACAAACCGTTAGGATCGCCCTCATGCGCCGTTCCAAAATCGTCTGCACCCTGGGTCCAGCCGTCGACTCCTACGACCAGCTCAAGACGCTGATCGAGGCCGGCATGAACGTGGCCCGCTTCAACATGAGCCACGGCAGCCAGCCCGAGCACCAGGAGCGGTACGACCGGGTCCGCAAGGCCGCGGAGGAGACGGGCCGCGCCGTGGGCGTGCTCGCCGACCTCCAGGGCCCCAAGATCCGTCTGGAGACCTTCGCCGAGGGCCCCGTGGAGCTGGTGCGCGGCGAGGAGTTCACCATCACCACCGAGGACGTCCCCGGTGACAGGACGATCTGCGGCACCACCTACAAGGGCCTGCCGGGCGACGTCACCAAGGGCGACGCGGTCCTCATCAACGACGGCAACGTCGCGCTCCAGGTCACCGAGGTCGACGGCCCGCGCGTGCGCACGATCGTGATCGAGGGCGGCGTGATCTCCGATCACAAGGGCATCAATCTGCCGGGCGCGGCCGTCAACGTACCGGCGCTGTCCGACAAGGACGTCGAGGATCTGCGCTTCGCGCTGCGCATGGGCTGCGACATGGTGGCGCTCTCCTTCGTACGGGACGCCGCGGACGCCCGCGACGTGCACCGGATCATGGACGAGGTCGGCCGGCGGGTCCCGCTGATCGCCAAGGTCGAGAAGCCGCAGGCCGTGGCGAACATGGAGGACGTCGTCATGGCGTTCGACGGCGTGATGGTGGCCCGCGGCGACCTGGCCGTGGAGTATCCGCTGGAGCGGGTGCCGATGGTGCAGAAGCGCCTGATCGAGCTGTGCCGCCGCAACGCCAAGCCGGTCATCGTCGCGACGCAGATGATGGAGTCGATGATCACCAACTCCCGTCCCACGCGCGCCGAGGCGTCCGACGTCTCCAACGCGATCCTGGACGGCGCGGACGCGGTGATGCTCTCGGCGGAGTCCTCGGTCGGGCAGTACCCGGTGGAGACCGTCAAGACGATGTCGAAGATCGTGGAGGCCGCCGAGGAGGAGCTGCTCGGCCGCGGCCTCCAGCCGCTCGTACCGGGCAAGAAGCCCCGCACACAAGGCGGTTCGGTGGCGCGTGCGGCGGCCGAGATGGCGGACTTCCTCGACGGCAAGGCGCTCGTGGCCTTCACCAAGTCCGGCGACACCGCCCGGCGGCTCTCCCGCTACCGCGCCTGCCAGCCGATCCTGGCCTTCACCACGGAGCCGGAGACGCGCAACCAACTCACGCTGAGCTGGGGCGTGGAGACCTATGTGGTGCCGTACGTCGAGCACACCGACGAGATGGTCGAACTGGTCGACGCGGAGCTGCTGAAGCTCCAGCGCTACGACGAGGGCGACACGATGCTCATCACGGCCGGCTCGCCCCCCGGCGTCCCCGGCACGACGAACATGGTGCGGGTGCACCACCTGGGCGACACCGGCACCAGGGGCTGAGCCCGGGACCGGACACGCCCCGGGGGACTCCGTCGCTCAACGAGCCGGGCCCGCGACCTCGATGAGAGGTC
>NZ_LJGW01000433.1 GCF_001751255.1 Streptomyces nanshensis
TCGCCCGTGGCGCGGCCGAGGTGCCAGATGCCGGAGACCAGGTCGTCCTCCACCATGCCCCACAGCGCTCGCGGTCCGCGCCGCGCCCGCTGCGCGAGAGCGGCGATCAGCGGGCGCGCCTGGTCGGCGGCGGCGGTGCGCAGCTCCTGGCGCAGCGCCTCCTCGTCCGGCAGGACATGCGCCCCGGCGAGGGAGGCGGCGGGGTCGTCCGGCAGACAGGCGAAGCCGCCCGGGACCACGATCTGGAGGGCTTCGTCGCGGCGTCCGATGCGTACGTCGGACGGGCCGAGGCGCGGCACCCGCCGCTCCAGATACCAAGGGCCGCTCAGCAGCAGACAGGTGGCCCACAGGATCCGGTGCAGCATGCGGGAGGCCACGACGTCCGGGCGGATTCCGGTCGCACTGTTCCCGGCGCAGCGTGCTCCCTCCGCCTCCAGGAGCGCGTCGAGCACCCGGGGCTCACGGGCCAGTTCACCGAGGTCGGTCCAGTCGTCCGCGGGGCCGGTCCGGTCGTCTCCGGCGGGGGCGGCGGCCCGGCTGTTTCCGGCCGATCCGGTGGACCCGGCGGAACCGGCGGAACCGGTGGGCCCGTCCTCCGGTGCGATGCCCAGATTCAGGTTGGGGCTCAGAGCACCCAGGCGCCGGTAGGTCGTGGTGAGCGGGGCGACGCAGCTCTCGGCGCCTCGTACTGAGGCCGGCGCCGGGGTCGGGTTCAACGGAGCTCCTTGCACGTGCGGTTCTGACCAGCCCGAAGGGAGCGGCGCGTGATCACACCGCTCACTTGGTAAGGCGAACCTAACCTAAACTGTTCGGCCCGAAGTTCCTCATCCGACCGGCGAGTTGGTGTTTAGGGTCACCTAACTTAAGCTCTGCTCCGGCTCCGTCGATCAACGCCGGAAGGGTTCCGACATGCAGCTGTATCTGCTCGCCCTGAACCCGACCGAGTCGGTCACCCACGGCTTTCTGCCGGCGGCACGGGACCGGGAGCTGGACGTCACGCTCCTCACCGACCGCCCGCACGAGCACACCGGCAAGGCCGTCTCCGGCGCGGGCGAGGGCCGCCTCGAGGTGCTGGGGTGCGACGTACGGGACGCCGCGTCGGTCATCGCGCGGATCGCCGCGCACCGGCCGCCGGACGCCGTCTTCACCAACAGCGACCACCTCCAGACACAGGCCGCGCTCGCCGCGGAGTACTTCGGCCTGCCGGGCAAGGACTGGTGCGCGGCGTTACGGGCCAAGGACAAGGCGGAGATGCGGCGGCACCTGGCCGCGGCGGGCGCCGACACCGTGTGGGCCGGCGAGATCGCCGCCGAGGACGAGCTGCCCTCCGGGCTGGCGACGCTCGGCGAGGTCCCCTTCCCCTGCGTGGTCAAGCCGCGGGAGGGCGTGGCCAGCGAGGACGTCGTCCTCGCCGCGGACGGCGCCGAACTGGCGCGGCTGTGCGGGGAGATCAGGCAGCGGCGTCCGGGGGCGGCGCTCCTGGTCGAGGAGTACCTCCCCGGTGAGCTGCACACCCTGGAGACCCTGGGCGACGGGAGCCGGCTGCACGAGCTCGGCGGCTTCCGCACCCTCGTCTCCCCGCCGCCGTACTTCATCGAGCACCGGATGACGTACGTACGGCGGCACCCGGAGCCGGTGCGGGAGGCGGTCCTCGCACAGCTCGGCGCGCTCGGCGTCGGACTCGGCGCGTGCCACACCGAGTTCGTCGTCCAGGACGGCCGCGCCCGCATCATCGAGGTCAACTACCGCGCCGTGGGCGACCAGGGCGATCTGCTGCTCGCGGACCTGCTGGACATCCCGCTCTTCGCATACGTCCTCGACGCCCATCTGGGCACTCCCCTGCCCGACCCGCTGCCCGTGCGCACGGGCGGCGCGGCGCGCGTCGACTATCCGTGCGCCGACCGCGGGGGCACGCTCACGGCGGCGCCCGGCGCCTCGGACGTGCAGGAGGGCGAGGTACGACGCGTCTACCGGCCGCTGCGTGCCGTCGGGGAGCGCCACGACCTGCACCACACCAACCGCGACTATCTGGGCGCCCTGCGGACCACGGGCCCCGACCAGCAGTCCGTGGACCGCGTGGCCGACGGCTTCCTCGCCGCGCAGCGGTGGGAGATCCTGCCGTGAACGGCGTCCCCGGGCCCGGGACGTCGGCTCCCCTGCCGAGACCGCGTACGGCGCGGGCCGCCGCGCCCGGCGGGTGCGCCGCCGAACGCGAGCTGCTGTTACGGGTGTTGAGCACCCTGCTGCGTGAGGATGTCGCCGGGCTGCGCACCCGCTCGACGGAGGTGCACACCGCGGACGGCCCCTGGCTGCGGCTGGCCGCGGGCGGACGGCGTGCCCTGCTGCTGCCCGTACGCGCCGACGGATTCCAGTGCGCGGTCGCGGCCCGGCTGCCGCTGCTGCGCCGGGAGCCGGACGGCGCCGCGCTGACGACGGTCGCCGGGGTGCTCGCCGAACTCTCCGCCCTGACCGGCCCGGAGGACCGGCCCGGTGTCGAGGCGTTCGCCGAGGAGTGCCGTGCGGATCTGCTCGCCCGGCGACTGCACGAGGCGACCGGGGAGGAGCTGCACGCGCGGCTCACGGCCCGGCACGGGGCGGATCCCGCACGCTGGGAGGGCCTCGGCGCGTCCCTCGCGTTCGACAGCCTCGCGGCACGCGCCGACCACCCGGTGTATCCGGCCTCGCGTGCACGTCTCGGCCTGACGGAGCGCCGACTGCGGTGCTGGGCACCGGAGTTCCATCCGCGCTTCCGGCTGCGCTGGCTCGCCCTGCCGGCCGGGAACGTCGCGCTGTCCGGGGCGGCGGCGGACGACGCGGCCGAGCCGGGCGTACGAGGAGGGGACGCGGCGGAGATCCGGGGGCCGGTCCTGCCCGGACTGCCCGTTCCGTGCGGCGCCGGTGAGCCGCCCGCGGACGCCGAACTGCCCGCCGGATGGCGGCAGTCGCACGTTCTGCTGCCGGTCCATCCACTCACCGCCGGTCCGCCGTTGCGGGACGCGCTGAAGGGCGCCGGGCTGGAGGAAGGGGCCGTGCTGCTGCGGCAGCCGTGGCTGGAGGCGGTGCCCACCCTCTCGATGCGCACCGTCGCCCTGGCCGCGAACCCCCGCGTCCACCTCAAGCTGCCGCTGCCGACCTCCACGCTCGGGCTGCGCAACCGGCGGTCGATACGGCCCGGCACGCTCCGCGACGGCGCCGCCTGCCACCGGCTGCTGGAGCGGGTGATCGCGCGGGAGCAGCGCTTCCGTGGCCGAGTGCTGCTCGCCGACGAGTACCGGTACGCCTCCGCCGGGCACGAACTCCTCGGCGCCCTGCTGCGTCACCAGCCGCCGGGACTGGAGGAGTGCGTCGTCGTCCCCCTGGCGGCGCTCGCCGCGCCGTCGCCCGACGGCCGGCCCGTGATCCGCTCGCTCGCGGACCGCTTCCACGGCGGCGACGTGACGGCCCTGCTCGACTCCGTGCTGACGCTGCTGCTGGACTGGCAGACCACGCTCTTCGGTCACGGCATCGCGCTGGAGTCCCACCAGCAGAACATCTCCCTCGTCCTCGGGGGCTCTGAAGGCGGCGCGCCGCGGCTGCTGTTCAAGGACAACGACGGGCCGCGCGTGAACACCGTCCGGCTGCGCCACGCGCTCGGGGAGACGGCGGAGGCCCTGGCCGCGGACTTCGACGATCCGCGTATCCGCGTCACCGAAGACGCGCCCGTAGCCGATCTGTTCACCACCGTGACCGTCCATCTGTGCGCCGGCGCCTGGGCGTTCGGCCTCGGACGGGAGGATCCCGCGCTGCACGAGGCGCTGTTGGATCTGGTGCGCGGACGGCTCACCGAAGCGGTGGACCGGCTCGCGGGATGGAACCCCTCGGCGGCGGGCGTTCTGCGGGCGCGGGTGCTCCGGGCGCCCGAACTGCCCGTCAAGGCCATGGTGACGGCGGGGACACTGCTGACGAAGGCACGGTCCGGCGCCGCCGACATCAACAAGCACTACACCACCGGCCCCAACTATCTGCTGCGGAAGGCTTGAGCACCATGTCCGGCACCACCACGGCCCATCCGCCGGTTCCCGCCCCCGCAGCGCTGCCGACCGCCGACGAGGCCGTCGCCCACACCCTCCTCAACTGCGTGCTGCGCGAGGTGACGGACGAGCACACCCGCCGGATCACCGACGGCCGCCTCCATCTGCAACTGCCGCTCTCCGGCGTCGAGTTGCGGGTCGCGCTGCGCCGTACGTCCCTGATCGGGGCCCATCGCTTCACCGGACCCGTACACGAGCACGCCCCCGAGGGCTGGATCCCGGCGGACTGGCGCCGGCTGGCCGCGCTGGTGCACACCGAGCTGTCGCTGCGGACCCGCAGCGGCAACGAGGAGTTCCTCGGGCAGATCGCGGCCAGCCATCGTGCCGTGAGCAGCGCGCTCGCCCGCTCCCGTACGCCGCCGACTTCCGCGCCGCACACCGGCGGGCGGCTCGCCGCCTATCTCGGCAGCGAGCAGTCGCTCCTGCTCGGACACCGCTTCCACCCCACGCCCAAGGCGCACGGCGCCGACCCCGCGACGTGGGCGGCGTACGCCCCGGAGGAGGGCGCCCGCTTCCCGCTGCGGATGCTCGCCGTACGGGAGGACCTGATCGCGCAGGAGTCGGCGGAGCGCGGTGCGCTCGCCCCGCTGGACGCGATGGACGCGCCCGGCGAAGTCCCGGCCGGGTACCGGCTGTTGCCCGCGCACCCCTGGCAGTTCCGGCTGCTGCGGCGGCACCCGTCGTTCGTGGCCGCCGCCGGGCGCGGCGACATCCGCGATCTGGGCAGCGGGACGGCGCCCGTCACGCCGACCGCCTCGGTGCGCACCGTCTACGACGGCCGGACGTTCCTGAAGTTCAGCCTCGATGTGCGCATCACCAACTGCCTCCGCAAGAACGCGTATTACGAACTCGCCGGGGCCGTCGCCCTCACCCGGCTGCTCGGGCCCGTACTGGAGGACCTGGCCGTACGCCACCCCGGTGCGGCCGTGCTCCGCGAGCCCGCCTACCGCAGCCTCGCGGTGCGCGGCCCCGGCGGACGCATGGACCGGACGCTGCTGGAGGGCTTCGGGGTGATCGTGCGGGAGGGGCTGGGCCGCCATGTGCCCGCCGGGGCGACTCCCTTGCTGGCGGGGGCGATCGCGGACGAGTACCCGGCCGGGCCGGGGCGGGTCGCCGCGCTGCTGGCCGGGGCGGGACCGTCGGCGGCGGTCGCGTGGTGGCAGCGGTATGTGGACCTCCTCGTGCCGCCGGTGCTCTCCGCGTTCTTCCTGCACGGCGTCGTCCTCGAACCGCACTTGCAGAACGTCGTGGTCTGCGTCGACGGCGACGGCGGGCCGGTGCGCGTGCTCTTCCGCGATCTGGAGGGCACCAAGCTGGTCTCCGGTACGCACGGGGACGCGCTGGCCGCGCTGCCCGACGAGGTGGCCCGGGTGCTGACGTACGACACGCGGCGCGGCTGGGACCGCGTCGTCTACTGCCTGCTCGTCAACCATCTCGCCGAGGTGCTGGCGGCCGTCGCCGATCTGCACCCGGAGACCGAGGCGGAGTTGTGGCGGTGTGTCCGGCACACGCTCGCCCGGTGCTGCGGACCGCTGGGCGACCCGCCGCTGCTGCGGTCGCTGCTGGCCGGTGAGGCGCTGCCCGCGAAGGCCAATCTGCTCACCCGCTGGCAGCGCGCACCCGACCGCGACGCCGGCTACGTCCGCCTGCCCTCTCCGCTGACCGACACCGACGTGACGAACGGACCGCTGCATTGAGCCTGCTCACCGGCGCGGTGCGGGACGCCGCCCGTGCCCTGTCCCCCGACGAACTGCCCTGCTATCTCTACGACATGGACGCGCTGGAGCAGCACGCGGCGGCCGTACGCGCCGCGCTTCCGCCCTCGGTGGAGCTGTACTACGCGGCGAAGGCCAACCCCGAACGGGAGGTCCTGCGGGCGCTCGTGCCGTACACGGACGGCTTCGAGGTCTCCTCCGGCGGCGAACTCGCCCATGTGCGCGGCGCGGTGGGGCCGCGGCCGCTGGCCTTCGGCGGGCCCGGCAAGACGCCGGAGGAGATCGCGGCGGCGCTGGACGCGGGCGTGGAACGCTTCCATGTGGAGAGCCCGCACGAACTGCGGCTGCTGGCACGGCTCGTGGGGCGGCACCGCGAGCGCTCGGCGAACCGGCCGAAGGTGCTGATCCGCTTCGATCCGCCCGTGGAGGCCGACGCGCTGGCGGGCAGCGTGCTGGCCATGGGCGGCCGTCCCACGCCGTTCGGGATGGACCCGGCGGAAGCGGCCGAGGCCCTGGGGCAGTTCGCCCGCGGCGAGCTGCCGGACCTCGAACTGGCCGGTCTGCACGCCCATATGGCGAGCGGCCTGGACGCGCACGCCCAACTGGCCCTCGCCGAACAGGTCGTGGCCGAGGCCCACGCCCTGGCCGCGCGGTGCGGCGTCGCGCTGCGCGAACTCACCGTCGGCGGCGGCATGGCCGTCGACTACACCCGGCCCGGGGAGCGCTTCGACTGGGCCTCCTTCGGCGCGGGCATGGCCCGCCTCGCGGAGCGCTTCCCCGGCCCGGTGCTGCGGATCGAGCCGGGGCGGGCGCTGACGGCGTACTGCGGCTGGTACGCGACGCAGGTGCTGGATGTGAAGCGCAGCCACGGCGAGGAGTTCGCGGTGGTCCGCGGCGGCACCCACCATCTGCGTACTCCGGCGGCGAAGGGGCACGACCAGCCGGCCGAGGTCGTCCCGGTAGCGGACTGGGAGCATCCGCCGCCAAGGCCCGAAGTACGGGGCGACCGCGTCTCGTTCACGGGGCAGCTCTGCACGCCGAAGGACGTGCTGGCGCGGGGTGTTCCGGCGCCGGGTCTGCGGGCGGGCGACAGGGTGGTCTTCGCGCTGGCGGGGGCGTACGCGTGGAACATCTCCCACCACGACTTCCTGATGCATCCACCGCCGGCGGTCCGTTTCCTCCGCGCGGGGACGGCGGACGCCGCCGGCTGAGGCGTACGCGAGCGGCTCGCCGCCGTGCCCGACTGCCGTGCCCGACTGCCGTGATCGGCCGCCCTGTTGGACCCGCCGGTTGAACGGCCTCTCGGCTTCAGTCCGGGTCGGGGCGCCACAGCCGGGCGCGGTTGAGGGACTGCGGGCAGTGCCGGTAGATCTCGTCCGTCTCGATGAGCAGGGCCAGTCGGGGCCGGCGGCCCTTCGACGTCATCTCGTCGAAGAAGGGCGCGTCCCGCAGGATCCGCGCCCGCCCGTTGACGCGCAGGACGTCGGTGGAGCCGGGCACGAGGAAGACCAGCCCGGCGTACGGGTTCTGCAGGATGTTGTGGAAGCTGTCGCCCCGCCGGTTGCCGGGCAGGTCCGGCAGCACCAGCGTCCCCGGGTCGAGCGCCCGCGCGAAGCCCGGTTCGCCGCCGCGCGGCGAGGCGTCGCAGTTGCCCTCCGCATCGGAGGTGGCCAGCAGACAGAACGGCGAGCGGGCCAGCATGTCCAAGTCGGCGTCGGCCAGGCGCCGATGGACCTTGTCCAGCACGATCGGGTGGGGCTCGCCGAGGAGTTCGCGGAGCTGGGCCGCGGAGTCGAGCTCGGCGAAGCCGGAGCGGTCGGCGCTCTCCGGCAGGTCCTCGACGGTGGGACCGGCGCCGGTGGCGGCCTGTTGGGGGTTCGGCAACTGCTGCTCCCGGTTCGGCGCCCGCTCCGCCGGCGACGTGGTACCCCCGCCGGTCAGGCCGTGGCTCGCTGTTAGGCTAGCCTTACTTTACTTCATCACAGGCCAGCCCTCCCCCGCGTCCGTGAGCACGCCGGGCCGGGCACGACGAGAGTGCACCAGAGTGCGACGACCCGCGCCCCGCGAACGCGCTCCGGCCCCGTCCGCCGGCGCCGCACCGCCGGACGGCGGCCCGTCGGCGTACGGCACCGCGCTGCCGGAGGAAGCGGCGGCGTATCTCCGCCGTACGGCCGACTCCGGTTCCGCACACGGCACTTGGCGCCGTCCGCGGGGACGCGCCGTGCTCGCCGTGGGGCTGCCGCTCGCGTGCGTCGCACTGCTGCTGACCGTCGCGGCCAGTCTTCTCATCGGCAGCGGCGAGGTGTCCGCCGCGGCCGTCTGGCACGCCGTCGCTCCCTTCGGCGGCTCCTACGACCCCGCCGACAAGGCGCAGTTGATCGTCCGCGAGGTCCGGGTGCCGCGCACCCTCGCCGGGGTGCTGGCCGGAGTCGCGCTGGGTCTGGCCGGGGCGGTGATGCAGGGCGTGACCCGCAATCCGCTCGCGGATCCGGGCCTGCTGGGCGTCAACTCGGGTGCGTCCGTGGCCGTCGTGCTGTCGATGAGCGTGCTCGGCCTCACCGAGCCGGGCCAGTACGTGTGGTGCGGGCTGCTGGGAGCGCTGTGCGCGGCGGTCCTCGTCCACGGGGTGGGGGCGCTCGGACCGGCCGGGGCCACGCCCGTGAAGCTGGCGCTCGCGGGGGCGGCGACCAGCGCCGTGCTCGGTTCGCTCACCACCGCGGTGCTGCTGACCGACGACGAGACCTTCGAGCAGTTCCGCTTCTGGCAGGTCGGCGCGCTCACCGCGCGGGAGACCGGTGTGCTGTGGCAGGTCGCGCCGCTGCTGGCCGTCGGCGTGTGCTGCGCGCTGCTGCTCGGGCCGCGTCTGAACGCCCTCGCCCTCGGCGACGACCTGGCCCGTGGGCTGGGGCAGCGCGTGGGGCTGGCACGGGCGGGAGCCGTGGCCGCCGTGGTGCTGCTGGCGGGCGGCGCCACCGTCGTGGCCGGCCCGATCGGCTTCGTCGGCCTCGTCGTACCGCACGCCGCCCGGCTGCTCACCGGGCCCGACTACCGCTGGATCCTGCCGTACAGCGCGGTGCTGGCGCCGGTACTGCTGCTGCTCGCCGACCTCGTGGGACGTCTGGTCGNCTGGTCGCCTGGCCGGGCGAGGTGCAGGCCGGCATCGTCACCGCGGCGATCGGGGCGGTGCCCTTCATCGCGCTGGTACGGCGGCGGAAGCCGGCCGAGCTGTGAACGGCCGCCGGGACACGGGCCCGTCCGCACGAACCGCCCGGACGAAGGCGGCAGTTGGAGCGGAGGCGGGGATCGACGCGAAGACCGGGGCCGGGGCGAAGGCCGCGGTCGCCGGCCCGCGCGGAGCCCGTAGCGGTACGGGCCCGCCGGTGCTCACCGACGTCCGGCTCTCCGCCGCCGTACGGGAGGTGCGCCGCGCCCGCCGCAGGCCCGCCATCCGCTCGGCGGCCGTGGCCGGGGCGCTCACCGCGGTGCTGCTCGCCGTGGTGTGCGTGAGCCTGTCGTACGGCGATGTGGCCGTCCCCGTACCGGAGTTGCTGCGCACCCTGGCGGGCGGAGGCACCGGCGGAAGCCGCTTCGTCCTGCTCGATCTGCGGCTGCCCAGGACGCTCACGGGCCTGCTGACGGGTGCCGCGTTCGGAATGTCGGGCGCGGTCTTCCAGACCATGCTGCGCAACCCCCTCGCCAGCCCCGACATCATCGGCATCAGCGCGGGCGCGAGCGCGTCGGCGGTCCTGGGCAGCCTGGTGCTCGGGCTGTCCGGACTCGCGCTGTCCGGCACGGCGCTGGGCGGGGCGCTGCTGGCGAGCGCGCTGATCTATGTGCTGGCGTGGCGGCGGGGCGTGGCCGGATACCGGCTGGTGCTCGTCGGCATCGGGGTGGGCGCGGCGCTCTCCAGCCTCGTGTCCTACGTGCTGACCCGCGCCGAGGTGACCGAGGCGCAGCAGGCGCTGATCTGGCTCACCGGCAGCCTCAACGAGCGCTCCTGGACGCATGTCTGGCCGCTGCTGGGCGCGTTGGCGCTGCTGACGCCGCTCACCTTCCTGGCGGCACGCACGCTGCGGGTGCTGGAGCTGGGCGACGAGACCGCGGGCGGACTCGGTACGGGCGTGCAGCGCAGCCGGGTCGCGCTGCTGGCGTGTGCGGTCGGGCTGTCGGCGGCGGCGACGGCGGCCGCGGGACCGGTGGCGTTCGTGGCGTTCGTCTCGGCGCCGATCGCGCGCCGTCTGGTGCCCTCGCGCGGCGCCGCGCTGACGCACTCGGCGCTGCTGGGCTCGCTCGTCGTCCTGGTCGCCGACTTCGTCGCTCAACATCTGCTCGGCGAGACGCAGTTCCCGGTGGGCGTCGTGACGAGCGTGATCGGGGCGCCGTATCTGCTGTGGCTGCTGGCGCGTACGAACCGGGTGGGGAAAGGCGGTTGACGGTGACGACGGACGCGAAGGACGGGCGGCCGGTGCCGGGGAAGGCCCGACACGCCCTGGACACCCGGGAGATACACCTCGGCTACGGCGACCGCGAGGTGATCGCGGGACTGACCGTGGACGTGCCGCCGAACGCGGTGACGATGATCGTCGGGCCCAACGCCTGTGGAAAGTCCACCCTGTTGCGTGCCCTGGCCCGGCTGCTGTCGCCCACGGCGGGCACCGTACGGCTGGACGGCCGGAGCCTTCGCGACCTGCCCACGAAGCAGATCGCGACGGTGCTCGGCATCCTGCCGCAGACCCCGGTCGCCCCGGAGGGCATCACCGTCGCCGACCTGGTCGGGCGTGGCCGCTATCCGCACCAGGACTGGTTCCGCCGCTGGACGAGCGAGGACGACACAGCCGTGGCGCGCGCCATGCTCGCCACGGACGTGCTGGAGCTGGCGGAGCGGCCGGTCGCC
The DNA here is from genome assembly GCF_001751255.1 of Streptomyces nanshensis. Classification (GTDB taxonomy): domain Bacteria; phylum Actinomycetota; class Actinomycetes; order Streptomycetales; family Streptomycetaceae; genus Streptomyces; species Streptomyces nanshensis_A. The sequence continues at coordinate 10,680 of NZ_LJGW01000433.1, forward strand.
GAACTCTCCGGCGGGCAGCGGCAGCGGGTGTGGATCGCGATGGCTCTCGCACAGGGCACGGACATCCTGCTGCTGGACGAGCCGACGACGTTCCTGGACGTGAGCCACCAACTCGACGTGCTCGACCTGCTGACCGACCTGAACCGCGCGGCGGGGACCACCGTCGTCGTGGTGCTGCACGACCTCAACCTCGCCTGCCGGTACGCCGATCACCTCGTCGTGATGCGGGACGGCGGCATCGTCGCGGAGGGCCGGCCGTCGGACATTGTGACGGAGGAACTGGTCACCGAGGTCTTCGGGATGCGCTGCTCGGTGGTGAGCGATCCGTCGTCGCACACGCCGATGATCGTGCCGATCGGGCGGCATCACGTGGTCGCCGCAGACTGAACAGCCGTCGGGGGCCGGGGAGTTGGCGGCCCCACCTGCGCGTACCGCACCGGATCGCAGCCCTCCGTTTCACTTAGGGTACCCTTACCTCCGTGACTCCTGCTGCTGATCACCCGCGCCCGACGGACCGCACCCCCGCACCGGAGCCGGTCCTCCACCGCCCAACCGCCCCGCGTCGCCCGTCCGTTCGGCCGGGCCGCACCGCGACCGCCACCGCCGTACTGGCCATGGGCGCCCTGCTCCTCGGGCTCACCGCCTGCGGCACCTCGGGCACCGGGAACGCGGACGGTGCGGGCGGACGGACGGTGACCACCAAGTTCGGGAAGGTCTCGGTGCCGGAGAAGCCGAAGCGCGTGGTCGCCCTCGGCTGGGGAGACGCGGAGACGGCGCTCGCGCTGGGCGTGCAGCCCGTCGGACAGAGCGACTGGCTGGCCTTCGGCGGCGACGGCCTGGGCCCCTGGGCCGAGGGGCGCTACACCAAGAGCCCGAAGAAGATCGGCACCCTGGAGCCGGAGTACGAGAAGATCGCCGATCTGCAGCCGGATCTCATTCTGGACACCAAGTCCAGTGGCGCCAGGGAGCGTTACGAGACGCTGAAGAAGATCGCACCGACCGTGGGCGTGCCCAAGGGCAGCGACCAGTTCCAGATCAGTTGGGAGCAGCAGACCAAGCTGGTCGCCAAGGCGCTGGGCCGCGAGGAGCGCGCCCGCCGTCTCATCGCCGGGAACGAGCGCGCGTTCGCCGAGGCCGTCAAGGCGCATCCGGAGTTCCAGGGCAAGACCGTCACGCTGGGGTCGCGTACGGCCGACGCGTACGGCGCGTACGTACGCGGCGGCGGACGCGTCGACTTCGTCGAACGTCTCGGCTTCCGCAACAACCCGAAGGTCGAAGCCCGGGCCGGGAAGAACTTCTCGATACCGGTGGCCCGCGAGAACCTCGATCTGCTCGACGCCGACCTCACCGTGGTCTCCCCCATCGGCGTCACCGCGGAGAAGGTCCGCAAGGACCCGCTCTTCCGCGCCGTACCGTCCGTACGCAAGGGCCACTCCGTGGTGTTCGACGACAAGAAGCTCAGCTCCGCCTTCGCCACGGACTCGGTGCTCTCCACGCCGTACGCGGTGAAGAAGGTCGTCCCGGTCTTCGCGGACGCACTGAAGAAGTAACCACGCCCGAACGCGGCCCTCTGCGGCGGTCGTTGGCCGCCCGAGGTCTCAACGCGCCGCGGCCTCGACGGCGTCGACGAGCATGTCGAGTTCCGCGTGGAAGATCTGCTCACCGGTGACGGAGCGCAGCACCGACTCGGCGTTCCCCAGGCGGGTGAGGGACAGTTCCGGCGTCGCCTCGGCCGCGGCGAACAACTGGGCGGTGCGCTGCGGGCCGACCGGATCGCCGTGCAGCTCCCGGTGCACGCGGCCGAAGACGAGGTCGATGAAGAGCAGGTAGTAGCGGGCGGCCTCCTCGGTCTTCAGCCCGGCCTCCGCGAGGAGTTCCAGGATCGTCTCGACGCAACGCAGCGCGCCCGGGCCCTGGTTGGCGCGCGTCATGAGGATGTCGGTCAGCCCGGGGTAGGTCCGCAGTTCGCCGCGTATGGACTCCGCGAGACGCCGCAGCCGCTCCTGCCATGTGCCGTCCTGCGTCGGCGGCGGCAGCATGCTGTGCTCGGCGACCGCGTTCATCACCAGGTCGATCAGGGCGTCCTTGTCGGCCACATGCCGGTAGAGCGCCATGCGGGAGGCGCCGAGGTCCGCGGCGAGCCGGCGGATCGTCAGCGCGTGGAGGCCGTCGGTGCGGGCGATGTGCAGCGCGGCCCCGACGATCTCGTCCCGGCCGAGACTGCCCCACTGCCGCCGCTGCCTCGTACCGGTACGGGAGTTCGGGGAGCCGCTCACACCGGGATCGTAGCTTGCGGACGGCTGTCCGCAAGAATTACTCTCACCTCACCGACGAGGGTGGTGACGGTGGGGACGGACCGGAACGCCGACCGGAGAGCCGAGCGCGGCGGACGGCCGCCCCGGCGCGGGAACGGCACGGCGCCCAGGGCGAGTTCGGAGCCTCCGGGCGGGCTCTGCGGGGAGCGGCGATGTGGCTCGCCGCCGCGCTGATCGGGCTCGCGGCCGCATGCCGCCGCTGGGCACACCGACGTCGCGCGCCCCGACTCCCGGCCGCCGACGGCCCGTTCGGCCGACCCGAGCCCTCGCCGTCGCGAGCCCGTACGGCCCCAGCCGCCCCCGTTCCGCCCGTACCGCAAGGAGCGATGATGGCCCAATCCCCCACCTACGGCGTCGCGTTGACGGCGGTCGCCATGGCGAACGAACGCCGCGTCGAGACAGCACGCGAGGACGGCCTCGTCGACGACCCGCTGGCGGGCGCCTTCGTGGACGCCGCGGCGCCGGCGGAGGGGCCGTTCCCCTGGCTCCGGGACGGCAGCACGCTCAGCGACGTCTGCCCCGCCATGGGCGACTACGTCGGCCTGCGCACCCGGCTGTTCGACGCCTGGACGCTGCGTGCCGTACGGGAGGAGGGCGTGCGCCAAGTCGTGCTGCCCGCCGCGGGGTTGGACTCCCGCGCGTACCGGCTGCCCTGGCCCGCCGGCGTCCGGCTCTTCGAGATCGACTTCCCGGAGCTGATCGGCTTCAAGCAGGAGACGCTGTCCTCCGCCGGCGCCCGGCCGTCGTGTGAACGCACCGCCGTCTGCGCCGACTTGGCCGGAGACTGGGAGTCGCCGCTGCTGGAGAGCGGGTTCCGGCCCCGGGAGCCGGCGCTCTGGCTGGTCGAGGGGCTGCTGATGTATCTCGCCGACGGCGACCGGCTGCTCTCACGCATCACCGCGCTCTCGGCGCCCGGCAGCCGTCTGATCGCCGACCACGCGTACCCGGAGGCGCTGCGGAGCGAGGCGTTCGCGGCCGGAACGCAGAGCCTGGCGGAGATCGGGTCGGCGTTCGGCGGTACGGTCGCCGGCCCCGGGCGGTGGCTCGGCGGGCACGGCTGGAGCGCGTCCGTGGCTCGGCCGTCGGACGTCGTCGCCGGTACGGGCCGCGCCCTGCCCGGGATCCTCGACCCCGCGCTGCCGGACTCCCCCGTCTTCTGGCTCGCCTCCGGGCGGCGCGAGTAGCGGCGGGGACCGTCAGGCGAACTCCCGCCGCCGCGTGCGCAGTTGAGCCGCGTCACTCCACCGGGGCGTCCCGCGCAGCGTCGTCCTCGGCGGCGTCCGCCGGTGCCTCGCGCACCGGCAGCACCAGCCCGGCACCCGTACGGGGATGCGGCACGACCTCGACGGGGTGCCGGTAGACGCGGCTGAGCACCGCGGGGTCCAGGACCGTGCCGGGCGGGCCCACCGCCGTGAGGCGGCCCCCGTCGAGCAGGGCGATGCGGTGGACGTACGCGGCGGCGAGCGCCAGGTCGTGCAGGACGACGCCGACCGCCTCGCCCTCGGCGGCGCGCTCCCGGCACAGCCGCAGCACGAGTTCCTGATGGCGCAGATCGAGCGCCGCGGTCGGCTCGTCCAGCAGGAGCACGGGGGCGCGTTGGGCGACGACGCGGGCGAGCGCGACACGGGCGCGTTCGCCGCCGGAGAGCGCCGAGAAGGGGCGCGCCGCGAAGTCCGCGGTCTCGGTCACGGCCATCGCCTCGGCCACGGCCGTCTCGTCGTCGTCCTCGTGCGGGGTGCCGGACCAGGGCGCGCGGCCCATCCGTACGACCTCCGCGACGGTGAACGGGAAGGACAGCGTGGTCGCCTGCGGCAACACCGCGCGGAGCATGGCCAGTTCGCGTGCCGTCCAGGCGTCGGCGGGACGTCCCGCGAGATGCACGGCGCCCTCGCTCACACGGGTGTCGGCGGCGAGCGTCGCCAGCAGCGTGGACTTCCCGGCGCCGTTCGGGCCGACGAGCGCGAGGACTTCGCCGGGGACGAGCGTCAGATCCACGCCGTCCAGCACCGTACGGCCACCGAGCCGCACGGTCGCTCCCCGCACCTCGGCCGCCGGTTCGCCCGGGGGCAGGGCCGGTTCGGCGGGGGCGCCGCGCCGCCCGTGCGGTGAGGTGCGGGCGGCGAACCGGGTCAGTGCGGGCGAGGAGAGGAAGCGTGCCATGGGTCGGGGGCCTTTCCGTACGTTCCGTGCGGTGCCGTGCTGTTGCGTACGAGCAGACACGCCCTAAGCCCAACCTCCTTGGCGGCGCCGGGTCCTGCGCAGCAGCCAGAAGAAGAACGGGCTGCCGAGCAGCGCGGTGAGGACGCCGAGGGGCAGTTCGGCGGGCTGTGCGACGGTACGGGCGGCCAGGTCGGCGGCGACGAGGACGACCGCGCCGCCCAGCGCGCTCCCCGGCACCAGGAACCGGTGTCCGGGCCCCGCCGCCATCCGCAGCAGATGCGGCACGAGCAGCCCCACGAAGGTGATGATCCCCGCGACCGCGACCGCCGCCGCGGTGAACAGCGCGACGACCAGCACCAGCGCGATGCGCAGCGCTTCGACGTCGACGCCGAGGTGCCGCGCGGGCCGTTCGCCGAGGGAGAGCAGATCGAGCCTGCGCGCGTGGAACGGTGCGACGAGCAGCCCGAGGAGCGCGCAGGGCAGCACGGCGAGCACCTTCGGCCAGGTGGCCTGCGCCAGCGAACCGAGCTGCCAGAAGGTGATCTGGGAGATCTGCGCGTTGTCGGCGAAGAAGACGAACAGGCCGATCAGGGCGCCCGCGAAGGCGTTGACGGCGATGCCGGTGAGGATGAGCGTGACGACCTCCGTACGGCCGCCGGAGCGCGCGAGCACGTACACGAGCAGCACGGTGGCGAGCCCGGAGACGAACGCGCAGGCGGTGACCGTCCAGTTGCCGAGGAAGGTCAGCCCGAACGCGATGGAGGCGACGGCGCCCACGGCGGCCCCGGAGGAGATGCCGATCACGCCGGGCTCGGCCAGCGGGTTGCCGAACACGCCCTGCATCAGGGCTCCGGCGCAGCCGAGCGAGGCGCCGACGAGGAGGGCGAGAACGACGCGCGGCAGCCGTACGTTCCACAGCACGCTCTCGGCGACGCGGTCCAGCGGTGCGCCGCCCAGGCCCAACCGGTGGGCGAGCGAGCCGAGTACGTCGCCGACGGGAATCCCGTACGCGCCGATCCTCGCGGAGAGCAGGCCCAGCACGACGAGTGCGGCGACGAGTCCGGCGGTGAGCAGCGCGGGGGCGCCACGGCGGGTACGGGGCGGCGTCTTCGCGGCCGTGGCGTCCGCCGGCGGCCCGCCGGGGTGTTCCGTCCCCGCGCCGTGCGAACGGGCCTTCGCCGCAGGGGTGTTGAGGCGAGCCGGCTCCGGCTTCTTCGCCGGCTCCGTGTCCGTGCCGCCCTCGCCGGGCCGTACGGGCGCGCTCACCCGGCGGCGTCCTTGTGGATCTGCCGGGAGAGGTCCCGCAGCACCTCGTCCGTGCGGGGGCCGTAGTTGAGGAGGACGCCGTCGTCGACAGCGGCGACGCGGCGGTCCTGTCCGGCGGGTGTCTCGGCGATGCCCGGGATCTTCAGCAGCCCGTCCACGCCGCCGACGGACTCCAGGCCCTTGGACATGACGAGGATGACGTCGGGTGCCGCCTTGGCGAGGGCCTCGCTGGTGATGGCGGTGAAGTCCTTGCTCAGTCCGGACTCCTTGCCCGCGTCGACGCCGCCCGCCGCCTCGATGAGGGAGGTGGCACCGGAGCGGGCGCCGCCGAGGAGATAGACGGAGGCGGAGCCGCGCAGATAGAGGAAGGCGACGCGGGGCCGGTCGCCACCGCCGGGCAGTCCGTCGCGTACGGCGTCGACCCGCTCGTCCGTACGCGCGCGCAGCCGCTTGCCCGCGCCGTCCACGCCAAGTGCCGTGGCCACGGCGGTGATTCGGGTGCCGACGTCGCCGAGGCCGCGGGCGGGGTCGAGGACGACGAGCGGGATACCCGCGTCGCGGATCTGGTCGACGGCCTCGGCCGGTCCGGTCGTGGTCTCGGCGAGCACCACGGACGGCTTGAGGGAGAGCACGCTCTCCGCGGAGACGTCGTGGGCGCGGGTGACCACGGGCAGCTTCCTGGCCTGCGCGAAGGTGGCGGTGATGTCGCGGGCCACGACGCGCTTCCCGAGGCCGAGGCTGTAGACGATCTCGGAGAGGGAACCGCTGAGCGGCACGATCCGCCGGGCGTCCCGCACCGTGACCCGGTGGCCGTCCGCGGACGTGACACGGGCGGGCAGTTGGGGTTCGGGTGCGGGACCGCTCAGCGGTTCGGCGCGGTCGGCGGCCGTGTGCGCGGCCCGCTCCCCGCCGCTGCCGGACCCCTTGTCCCCTCCCCCGCCGGAGCCGCCGCAGCCGGCGAGGAGGGCGAGCGCCAGGACCAGTACGGCCGCGAAGTCCCGGAGGGTGCGCGGGCGTTGAGGACGCACTTGTGCACCTTTCGCGTGGTGTGCCGGAACCGGGGGGGTTCCAGTCGGGTCGCAGGTATCTTAGGTTAGCCTTACCTAACGCCGCTAGCCCGGTTGTCCCTTGCCGTCCCCTGCCCGGACCGGCGGGCCGGCTGTCGGCCGGTCCCTCGGGGACCGGGGCCCGGCCGCCGTGGCCGTGCCGTGCCGCTGTGACCGGAGGAGCACCGATGCCGCACTCCAGACGCCTGCCACGCGTCCTCGCCGTGACGCTGCTGACCGCGCTGCCCCTGGCGGCGCTGCCCGCGGCCACCGCACACGCCGCGAGGGCCGTGGCTCCCCGTGCGTCCGGCACGGCCGCCGCCGAACGGGCCGTCTCCGGCGGCAGGTTGGACTGGGGCATCAAGGAGTCCTTCCAGAGCTATGTCACCGGGCCCATCGCCAAGGGCCGCTGGACGCTCGAGGGCGGTGCGGCGACGACCGGTTCGAGCCGGTTCCGCTTCCACTCGGCGACCGGCAGCTACGATCCGGCGGACGGCGCCTTCGACGCCGCGTTCCAGGGCGGCGTCCACTTCACCGGGCACACGAAGTCCGACGGCACCCACGAACTGGATCTCACCGTCAGCCGCCCTGCCGTACGGATCAAGAACGGCTCGGGCACCCTGTACGCGGACATCCGCAGCAAGGCCAAGGGCAGCGGACGGCTGTCGGAACGGCGTCATGTGCCGTTCGCCGCACTGGATCTGTCGGGTGTGAACATGCGCGGCGGCTCAAGTCCGCTGAGTCTGACCGGCGTTCCCGCCTCCCTCACGGCCGAGGGCGCCACGTCGTTCGCCGGTTACTACAAGAAGGGCACGCCGCTCGACCCGGTCGGCCTCTCCGTCGATCTGACCGACCGGAAGCCCGAGAAGGACGACGGCGGGGACGAGGAGAAGCCCGCGAAGGGCGGCAAGGGAAAGCCGGAGGACGCGGGACGCATCGAGGACGCGGCCGTCGACTGGGGCGTGCGCCGCACCTTCCGCGAGTACGTCACCGGCACCGTCGCCCAGGGCGAGTGGAAGCTGAGCGACGGCGCCCAGGACGGCGGGGCGCTCTTCCGCTTCGGCCACGGCAAGGGCGACTACGACCTCGAAAAGGGCACGCTCGACGCGGAGTTCACCGGTGCCGTCCGCTTCACCGGCAGACATCTCGACCTCGCGCTGTCGAAGGTCTCCGTACGCGTCGAGGACGGCGAGGGCACCCTCTCCGCCGCGGTGCGCGACGGCGGCGGCACCGCGAAGAGCGGCAAGTCCGCGAAGACCGCAAAGTCCGCGAAGAAGCAGCCTCTGGTGACCTTCACCGTAAAGAAGTCCCCGCTGCGGCCGGACGGCAAGGGCCTGGTCGCTCTCGACGAGGCGCCCGCGAAGCTCACGTCCGAGGGCTCCAGGGCCTTCGGCGGGATGTACGCGAAGGGCACCGCCATGGACCCGGTCTCGCTCGCCGTCGCGCTGGACGAGAAGGCCGAACTCCCCGCGCTGCCCGACCTCGGCAGTGAAGCCTCCGCTTCGCCCCGGCAGAAGGCGGGGGCGCAGCGGTCCGGGAAGACCGCCTCCGCTGCCTCCGGCTCCTCGGCGGTGCCGCTGATCGCGGGCGGCGCGACGGCCGCCGTGCTCCTGGCGGCCGGGGTCGCCTACGCCGTGGTCCGCAGAAAGCGCGCCGGCGGCCCCTCGCCCGGCGGATCCGGCTGATCCGGCTGATCCGGACATCCCGCACGCGCCCGAGCACGCCCCGTACCCCCGTTCGTCACCCTGAGGAGAGAAGCCACACCATGACCGTCACCTCACGTTCCCCGCGCGCCCGTTCACCTCGCGGCGCCCTCGCGCTGGCCGCCGCCACGGCGACGGTGCTCGGCACCACCGCCCTCACCCTGCCCGCGTACGCCGCGGCCCCGGCCGGAGCAGGAACCGGGAGCGCGTCGGACGCCGGAAGACCCGCCGCCGGGGCCGCTGCCGTACCGCTCACGGACGGCACCCTGGACTGGGGCATCAAGAAGTCCTTCCGCGACTACATCACCGGGCCGATAGCCAACGGCACGATCACGGTCGCGGACGGCGCGGAGAAGAACGCCGACGGCACCTTCCGCTTCACGGACGGCGAGGGCTCCTACGACACGGGCACGCACGCCGTCTCCACCGCCTTCCACGGCAGCGTCCATCTCTACGGCCACCAGGGCGCGCTCGACATCGAGTTGTCCGACTTCAAGGTCACCACCGAGGGGACGGACGGCTTCCTGTCGGCCGACGTGGCGACCGGCACCGGCGAGGACGGTACGGGCGAGCCGGAGGATCTCAAGGAGGACGTCGACCTCGCCGCTCTCGATCTGACGGACGTCGAGCCGGGCACCGGCGAGGACGGCGCGATGACCTTCGCGGACATCCCCGCCACCCTCACGGCCGACGGCTCGACCGCCTTCGCGGGCTACTACAAGGAGGGCGAGAAGCTCGACCCGGCGACGCTCAACGTCACTGCGGGGAGCGGCGGTTCGGACGGTTCGGGCGGCACGAGCGGCTCCGGGAGCACGGCCGGGTCCGGCAGCGGCACGGCGGGTACGAGCGGCTCGGGCGGCTCCGGCGGCGGTGACACGGGCGACGGCACGGACAGCGGCACGGACAGCGGCGACGCCGAGCCCGCGTCCGGCACGATCGTCGACGGCAATCTCGACTGGGGCGTGAAGAAGTCCTTCCGCGAGTACGTCACGGGCCCCATCGCGAACGGCACGGTGAAACTCTCCGACGGCGCGACGTCCCACAGCGCCGGCTACCGCTTCCCGGACGGCAGCGGCACGGCCGGCTCCGGGTCCCTCAACGCCTCGTTCCAGGGCGGCGTCCGCTTCCTCGGTCACAAGGAGGGCGGCTCCTACAGCCTCGACCTCACCTTCTCCCACCTGAAGGTGAAGGCGGACGGCACCAAGGGCACGCTCGTCTCCGACGTCCGCAGCAAGGACCGGGAGAGCGGCAAGGTCACCACGCACAAGGCGCTCACCGTCGCGAACCTCACGCTGGAGGCGGGCGCCCTGGACCCGGTGAAGGACGTCGTCACCGTCAAGAAGGCACCGGCCACGCTCACCGCCCAGGGCGCCGAGGCGTTCGGCGGCTTCTACAAGGCGGGCGAGAAGCTCGACCCGGTCACCGCGGCCGTCTCGCTGGACGAGAACGCCTCGCTGCCGGGGGCGAGTTCGGGCGGCGGTTCCGCTTCCGGCTCCTCCGGCGGTACGGGCGACGGGGCCTCGGTGGGCGGCGCCGGCAGCGTCGGCGGCACGGGCGGGGGCGGAGCGCTCGCCTCCAGCGGCAGCAACGTGCCCTCCGGTGCGCTGCTCGGCGGCGCGGCACTGCTCGCC
>NZ_LJGW01000486.1 GCF_001751255.1 Streptomyces nanshensis
AGCGGCCTGCCCAAGCGGCGGCGCGGACAGACGCTCGCCGCCGCGCGGCAGCGCAGCGCGGCAGCCGAGTCCGGCAGGACGACCGAGCCGGCCAGGACGGCCGAGCAGTCGGGGTCGCGGTTCGGCGCCTTCCGCCGCGCCGTACAGGGCGGCTCGACCGCGCAGGAGTCCGCACAGGAGCAGAAACCCGACGACGACGCCTCATCCACGTCCCCCTCCCCCTCCTCTTCCCGCCCGGAGGACAACACCGAATGATCACCGACGGCAAGCTCGACTGGCTGCTGGAGAGTCTGCTGCGGCGGACACCGGGCGCACGGCACGCCCTGGTGCTCTCACGCGACGGACTGAAGCTGTGCAGCTCCTCCGAACTCGACCTGGACCAGGCCGACCAACTGGCCGCCATCTCCGCGGGCATCCAGAGCCTCTCCCACGGTGCGTCCGTGGAGTTCGGCAACGGCAGCGGAGGCGTGCGCCAGGCGATGGCCGAGTTCTACGGCGGCATCCTCTTCGTCGTGGAGGCGGGCGCGGGAGCCCATCTCGCGCTCGTGGCGTCCGAGGACTCGGACGTGGGCCTCATCGGACACAACATGAACGAACTCGTCGAGCAGCTCAGCGAGTACCTCACCACGCCGCCCAGGCAGCAGGACGAGACCAGAGACCCCGCATGAAACGGCCGGGCCGGGACGACGACCCGGACCGGCTGTACACCGTGACAGGTGGACGCAGCCGGTCCGGTACCGACGCCTTCGACCTGGTCACGCTGGTGGTCAGCGAGTCCGAGCCGACAGCCGGGATGCAGTCGGAACACGCCGCCATCCTGCGGATCTGCCGGTCGCCCACGGCAGTCGTCGAGATCGCCTCCGATCTCGGGCTGCCGGTGAGCATCGTGCGGATCCTCCTCGGCGACCTGCATGCCGCAGGCCGGATCACCGCCCGCCACCCGCGTACGGCCGCATCCGCGGATCGGCTCCCCGATCCAGAAATCCTGAAGCAGGTGCTCGTTGGACTCCGCAACCTCTGATCTGACCGCGCGCCCACCGCTGCGCAGCACCGCCGACAACGGCCTCAAGATCGTCGTCGTCGGCGGTTTCGGTGTCGGCAAGACCACGATGGTGCGCTCCGTCAGTGACATCCGTCCGCTCAACACCGAGGAGACGATGACGCGGGCGGGCGTGGGCGTCGACGACGCCGACGACGTCCCCACCAAGACGACGACCACGATCGCGTTCGACTTCGGGCGCATCAGCCTCGACGCCCGTACGGTGCTCTACCTCTTCGGAGCGCCGGGCCAGGAGCGGTTCTGGTTCCTGTGGGACCGGCTCTTCACCGGCACCCTCGGGGCGGTCGTGCTCGTCGACACCCGCAGACTCGTCGACTCCTGGTACGCGATCGACCGCCTCGAACACCACGGCATGCCCTTCATCGTGGCCCGCAACGACTTCGGCGGGCCGCAGTACTCGGCCGACGACGTGCGCGAGGCGCTCGACCTCCCCGAGACCGTCCCCCTCATCGACTGCGACGCCCGCTCCCGCGAGTCCAGCAAGGAAGTGCTCATCACCCTCGTCGACCACCTGTACGCCCTGTCCTCCTCCGCCCGGGAGCGCACTACGTGACAACGCCACACCCGCAGTCCGCCTCCGAGGACTCCCACGAGGAGGGTGGCGACTTCGCGGAGGGGACCGCACAACAGCCGCCGGGCGGCGCCCCGCACCCCGACGCCGTCGCCATGTTCGGGCCCCGCTTCACCACGGGGAACCGCGGCAGGCTCTACCGCGAACTGCGCGAGACACACGGCCCGGTGGCCCCCGTGACGCTCGTCGGCGACGTACCGGCGTGGCTGGTGCTGGGCTACCGGGAGCTGCACCAGATCACCGGCGATCCCGCGCTGTTCACGCGGGATTCGTCGGCCTGGAACATGTGGGACCGGATTCCGCACGACTGGCCGCTGATGCCGATGGTGGGCCGGCAGCCGTCGATCCTGTACGAGGTGGGGCCCCGGCACGAGCGCCGCTCGACGCTGGTGAGCGACGCGCTGCGCGAGGTCGACCCGTTCGAGCTGCACAGCCACTGCGAGCGGCACGCGGACGCGCTCATCGACGAGTTCTGCGGACGGGCGCGGGCCGACCTCGTCGAGCAGTACGCCATGAAGCTCCCCGCCCTGGTGCTCGCCCGCGTCTTCGGCTTCGGCGAGGAGGACGGCGCCGCGCTCGTCCCGAGCATCAACGCGATCGTCGGCGGCTCTGGCGAGGCGCTGGAGGGGCGGCAGCATCTCCAGCAGGCCATGGGCTCGCTGCTGCGCTCCCGTGCGATCGCCCCCGGCGGCGACGTCGCGACGCGGATGCAGACCCATCCCAACTCGGGCGAGTTCTCCTCGGAGGAGGTCCTCGAGGACATGATGGTGAACATCGTCCTGGGCCATCAGCCCACCGCCGACTGGATCAGCAACTCGCTGCGGCTGATGCTCACCGACGACCGGTTCGCCGCCTCGCTCGGCGGCGGACGGGCCAGCATCGGCGAGGCGATGAACGAGGTGCTGTGGGAGGAGACGCCCACCCAGAACGTCGCCGGGCGCTGGACGACGCGCGACACCCAGCTCGGCGGCCGGCACATCCAGGGCGGCGACCTGCTCGTACTGAGCTTCGCCGCGGCCAACGCCGATCCGCAGATCCGGCCCGACCAGCACTCCTTCACCGGCGGCAACAGCGCCTTCTTCTCCTTCGGGCACGGCTCGCACCGCTGCCCGTACCCGGCTCAGGAGATCGCCGAGGGCATCGCGCGTACGGGCATCGAGGTGCTGCTCGACCGGCTGCCGGACGTCGATCTGGACGTGGACGAGGAGGAGTTGCCCTGGCGGCCCTCCCCGTTCCTGCACGGTCTGGAGTCGCTGCCGGTGACGTTCACGCCGACCTCGGCGGTCGGCGGCGCGTGAGAACGGGCCTCACGGCGCGGGTGAGCGCCCGCCCTCGCCGTACAGCTCCTCGATGAAGTGCCCGTACTTCTCCCGTACGGCCCGGCGGCGGAGCTTCAGCGAGGGCGTCAACTCGCCCGTGAGCGGCCCCCATTCGTCGCCCAGGAGCCGGTAGCACTTGATCTGCTCGGTGCGGTTGAGGCGGGCGTTGGCGCGGGCGACGGCGCGGTCGGTCTCGGCCAGTACGGCGGGGTGGGCGGCCAGTTCGGCTGTGCCCACCCCGGAGGTGCCCGGCTCGGAACCGCCCGCCCCCAAGGGCCCGACGCCGTTCTCGGACGCCCAGCCGGGCGCCGTCTCCGGGTCCAGTACGAGCAGCGCGACCAGATAGGAGCGCCCGTCGCCGTGCACGAACGCCTGCCCCACGAGCGGGTGTTCCTTGAGCGTGTTCTCGACGAGCGCGGGCGAGACGTTCTTCCCCGTCGAGGTGACGATCATCTCCTTCTTGCGGTCGGTGAGCCATACGAAGCCGTCGTCGTCGACGTGTCCGACGTCGCCGGTGGCGAACCAGCCCTCGTCGTCCGTGGCGGGCCGCACCGAGCCGTCCGGGCTCAGATAGCCGTCGAAGACGGTCGCGCCGCGCACCTCCAGCTCGCCGTCCTCCGCCACCCGTACCTCGACGGTCTCCAGCGGGCGGCCGACGGAGCCCAGCCGGAAGGCGCCGGGGCTGTTGGCGGTGGCGGCGCCGACCGTCTCCGTCAGGCCCCAGGCGTCCATGATCGTGATGCCGAACCCCGCCCAGAACCGGACCACTTCGGGCGGCATCGGCGCCGACGCGCTGCCCGCCCAGACCAGCCGGTCGAAGCCCGCCATGGCGAGGATCGGCCGCAGCACCTCGTCGTTGACGCGCGCGTACGAAGCGGCCAGCGCCGCCGGCGGCTCCTCGCCCCGTTCGCGGTGCGCGACCCACTCGCGGGCGACGTCGCACGCCTCCTCGACGGCGCGGCGCCGCTCCTCGGGCAGCCGGGCGAGCGCGGCCCGTACGGCGGCCGTGAGCTTCTCCCAGACCCGCGGTACGCCGAAGAACTGCGCGGGGTGCAACTCCCGTGCCGTGGCCGCCACTTGGGCGGGATCGGGGCACAGCCGCACATGCGAGGCGCGGTAGACCGGCAGATAGATGCCGAGCATCCGCTCCGCGATATGGGCGAGCGGCAGATAGCTGATGTGCTCGACGTGGTCGGGCAGTCGGACGACGTCGTCGAGCGCGAGCCCGTTCAGTACGACGTGGCGGTGCGAGATGACGACGCCCTTCGGGTCACCCGTGGTGCCGGAGGTGTAGAGGACGGTCACGGGGTCGCCGGCGCGGGCCTCCCGCCAGGTGCGCTCGAAGGTCTCCGCGTCGTACGGGCGCGCGATCCCGGCGAAGGGCGTGTGCGGCACGTCCTCGGCGCCGTCCGGGTCCACCACGACGAGCTGCTCGACGAGCGGCCGCCACGTACGCGCCTCCTGCGCCCCCTCGACCACCGCGAGCCGGGCCCGGCTGTGCTCCACGATGTGCGCGATCTGGCCGGGGGCCGCCGTGCCGTAGACCGAGACCGGGACGGCGCGGAGATGGACGAGGGCGAGGTCGGTCAGCCAGTGCTCGGCGCGGTTGCCCATCATCATCAGGACGTGGTCGCCTGGGACGACGCCGAGCGCGGCGAGGCCCGCCGCGAGCCGCGCGACCTGCTCGCGCACCTCGGCCCAGGTCAGGGTCTGCCAGGGGGCCTCCGTGCCCTCTGTGCTCTCGGGGGCCTGCCGCCAGGAGACGGCGGGCAGTGCGCCGTGGTCCTCGGCGTTGCGCAACAGCAGGGCGGGGACGGTGAGTTCGGCGGGGTCGGCTGCGGGCAGCCGCAGGGTGGTGGTGATGGCGGGCCTCCGGAGCCGGGTAGGGCGGCAGACGGTGCGGCAGCCCGTACGCAGCGCCGCCGCGGACGCACATTACGTGCACGGAGGCGGGCGGTGTGGGCCTTTCCTCATACGCATCGCAGTACAAGAGGGGTGAGACAGCAATACTGTTGAACGCAGTTCGACGGACGGTGTCAGGGAGTACGCGTACATGGAGCAGCAGCAGCCGAACGACCGGGACGGCTCGGAGGGCCGCACCGCCGACGGCGGTACGGGCACCGCGGGCGGTTCGGGCATCCCGTACGGCAGGACGGAACCGGCCCCGGAGCGGGCACCGGAGCAGACGCAGGACCGGCCGCTCCGGTCCGTACCGGAGGGCCTTCTCGGCACGGACAACCTCACCGTCGACCAGCTCGCGGCGCGCGCCGGCGTCACCGTCCGTACGATCCGCTTCTACAGCACCCGCGGTCTGCTGCCGCCGCCCGCCATCGGCCCGCGCCGCATCGGCCGCTACGGTCCGGCGCACCTCTCCCGGCTGGCCCTGATCGAGGAGTTGCAGAACCAGGGCATGACGCTGTCGGCGATCGAGCGCTATCTGCGCCGCCTGCCGGAGGACACCGATCCGCACGATCTGGCCATCCACCGCGCCATGGTGGCCTCCTGGATGCCCGACACCGTCGACGAGGCGAGCGGCGAGGAGCTGGAGCGCCGGGTGGGCCGGGAGCTGACCGGCGACGACCTGGAGCGCCTGGAGGCGATGGGCGTCCTGGAGACCACGCAGGACCCGGAACGCTTCCTGGTCGACCCCGCGCTGCTGCACCTGGGCGTGCGGCTGCTGGACACCCCGCTGTCGCAGAAGACGATCGTGGCCGCGCGCGAGGCGATGCTGGAGCACGCGCGTTCGGCGGCCCGCGACCTCAGCCGTCTGTTCAAGGACGAGGTGTGGGCCCCGTACGCGGCCCGCGAGGCCGACCCGGAGGAGGTCGAGCGGATGAAGTCGCTGTCGGCGCACATGCAGCCGATGGTGGTGCAGGCGCTGATGACCGCCTTCCAGCGGTCGCTGAAGGAAGAGCTGCGGGGAGCGTTCCCGAAGGAGCGCCCCCCGCAGTAGCCCGGCGGCCGTGGCCCTGCCGCCTGCCGTGCCCGCGAGAGCGCGGGATCCGGACGGCAGGCCATGGGCCCGGGTCAGGGGCCCGGGTCAGTCCGTGAAGACCTCGCCCTTGGCGGCCTTCTCCGCGAGCAGCTCCGGCACCTCGAAGCGGTCGCCGTAGCGCTCCTTCAACTCGCGGGCGCGGGCGACGAATCCGGCCGTACCGCCCTCGTAGCCGTTGACGTACTGGATGACGCCGCCCGTCCACGGCGGGAAGCCGATGCCCATGATGGAGCCGATGTTGGCGTCGGCGACGGAGGTCAGCACGCCCTCCTCGAAGAGCCGGACGGTGTCCAGCGCCTCGGCGAAGAGCATCCGCTCCTTCATGTCCTCGAAGGGGATGCCGGGGTCGGCGTCCTTGGTGAAGTGCTCGCGCAGGCCCGGCCAGAGCTTGCCGCGCTTGCCGTCCTCGTCGTAGTCGTAGAAGCCGGCGCCGCCGCTGCGGCCCGTACGCCCGAACTCGTCGACCATCCTGTCGATGACCGCGTCGGCCGGGTGCGGCCGCCACTCGACGCCCTCGGCCTCCAGTCCGCGCCGGGTCTCCTCGCGGATCTTGCGGGGCAGGGTGAGCGTCAGCTCGTCCATGAGGGAGAGCACCTTGGCCGGGTATCCGGCCTGGGCGGCGGCCTGTTCGACGGTCGCGGGCTCGACGCCCTCGCCGACGAGCGCGACGCCCTCGTTGATGAAGTGCCCGATGACGCGGGAGGTGAAGAAGCCGCGGGAGTCGTTGACGACGATCGGGGTCTTCTTGATCTGCTGCACCAGGTCGAAGGCGCGCGCGAGCGCCTCCTCCCCCGTCGCACGCCCCTTGATGATCTCCACCAGCGGCATCTTGTCGACGGGCGAGAAGAAGTGCAGCCCGATGAAGTCGCCCTGGCGCTCGACGCCTTCGGCGAGGGTGGTGATGGGCAGCGTCGAGGTGTTGGAGCACAGCAGGGCGTCGGGCTCGACGACGTCCTGGATCTCCTGGAACACCTTGTGCTTGAGCGCCGGGTCCTCGAAGACGGCCTCGATGACGGCGTCGCAGCCCGCGGCGTCCTGCGGGTCCGCGGTCGGCGTGATGCGGGCGAGCAGTTCGTCGCGCTTGGCCTCGGTCGTACGGCCGCGCTTGAGCGCCTTCGCCAGCAGCCCCTCGGAGTAGGCCTTGCCCTTCTCGGCCGCCTCGGCCGAGACGTCCTTGAGGACGACGTCGATGCCGGCCTTCGCACACGAGTAGGCGATGCCGGCGCCCATCATGCCCGCGCCGAGGACGAGGACCTTGCGTACGGGGCGGGGCTCGACGCCCTGGGGGCGGCTCCGGCCGGCGTTGACGGCCTGCATGTCGAAGAAGAACGCCTGGATCATGTTCTTCGCGATCTGGCCGGTGACCAGCTCGACGAAGTAGCGCGCCTCGATGACCTGCGCCAGTTCGAAGTCGACCTGGGAGCCCTCGACGGCCGCGGCCAGGATGTTGTGCTGCGCGGGGTAGGGGGCGCCGGCGGTCTGCTTCCTCAAGTTGGCGGGGAACGCGGGCAGGTTGGCGGCGAACTTCGGGTTCGACGGGGTGCCGCCGGGGATCTTGTAGCCCTTCACGTCCCAGGGCTGCGCGGACTCCGGGTTGGCGTCGATGAAGGCGCGGGCCGCGGCGAGCATGGCCTCCTCGCTCTCCACGACCTCGTGGACGAGGCCCTTCTCCTTGGCCTTCGCCGGGAAGTACTGCTGGCCCTGGAGCAGGACGTTCAGCAGCGCGTCGGCGATGCCCAGCAGGCGGACCGTACGGGTCACGCCGCCGCCCGCCGGAAGCAGCCCGAGGGTCGCCTCGGGACAGCCGATCTTGGAGCCCTTCGCGTCGAGGGCGACACGGTGGTGGCAGGCGAGCGCGATCTCGAAGCCGCCGCCGAGCGCCGCCCCGTTGATGGCGGCGACGACCGGCTTGCCGAGGGTCTCGATGCGGCGCAGGTCGCGCTTGATCTGCATGCTGCCCTCGAAGACCTCCTCGGCGTCCTCGGGGCGGGCACGGATGAGGTCGTTGAGGTCGCCGCCGGCGAAGAAGGTCTTCTTGGCGGAGGTGACGACGACGCCGCGGACGTTGCCCGCCTCGTTCTCCCGCTCCAGGCGGTCGGCGACGACGCCGAGCGACTCCTTGAACGCGGCGTTCATGGTGTTGGCGGACTGGTCCGGGTCGTCCAGGACGAGGGTGACGACACCGGTCTCGTCCTGCTCCCAGCGGATGGTCGTGGACTCGGGCATGTGGGGTCTCTCTCCGAACGTGAAGCGGTGCGGGCGGGGGCGCTGGTGGCGATGCGGTGCTGCGGAGGCGTACGGACGGACGGTGCGGGCCGCGAGGCTGCGGGCCGCGGCGCCGTACCGCGTACGCCCGGGTGTCAGAGCCGTTCGACGACCGTGGCGCTGCCCATGCCGCCGCCGACGCACAGCGTGACGAGGCCGTAGCGCTGGTCGCGGCGTTCCAGTTCGTCGAGGACGGTGCCGAGCAGCATCGCGCCGGTCGCGCCCAGCGGGTGGCCCATGGCGATCGCGCCGCCGTTGACGTTGACCTTCTCCAGCGGCAGTTCCATGTCGCGGGCGAAGCGCAGCACGACCGCGGCGAACGCCTCGTTCATCTCCACCAGGTCCATGTCGGACGCCGTCAGCCCGGCCTTGGCGAGCGCCTTGCGGCACGCGGGCGCGGGCCCGGTGAGCATGATCGTCGGGTCGGCGCCGGAGACGGCGGCGGAGACGATGCGGGCGCGGGGCCGCAGCCCGTAGCGCTCGCCGGCCTCCGCGCTGCCGACGGCGACGAGGGCGCTGCCGTCGACGATGCCGGAGGAGTTGCCCGCGTGGTGCACATGGTCGATCTCCTCGACCCAGTGGTACTTCTGCAGGGCCACCGCGTCGAAGCCGCCCATCTCGCCGATGTCCTTGAAGGACGGCTTGAGTCCGGCGAGGGAGTCGGGGGTGGTGCCGGGGCGGATGTGCTCGTCGCGGTCGAGCACGGTCATGCCGTTGCGGTCGACGACGGGGACGACGGAGCGGTCGAAGCGCCCGTCCTTCCACGCCGCGGCCGCCAACTCCTGCGAGCGGGCGGCGTATTCGTCCACGTCACGGCGGGAGAATCCCTCGATGGTGGCGATGAGGTCGGCGCCGATGCCCTGCGGCACGAAGCCGGTCTCCAGGCTCGTCATCGGGTCCATGGCCCACGCGCCGCCGTCGGAGCCCATCGGCACGCGCGACATCGACTCGACGCCGCCCGCGAGGACGAAGTCCTCCCAGCCCGAACGGACCTTCATCGCGGCGAGGTTGACCGCTTCGAGCCCCGAGGCACAGAAGCGGTTCTCCTGGACTCCCGCGACGGTGTCGGGCAGTCCGGCCAGGATGGCAGCGGTCTTGGCGATGTCGGAGCCCTGGTCGCCCAGCGGGCTGACGACGCCGAGCACGATGTCGTCGATCGCGGCCGGGTCCAAGTCGGGGAAGCGGCGGCGCAGTTCGTGGACGAGGCCCACGACGAGGTCGATGGGCTTGGTGCCGTGCAGGGCGCCGTTGGCCTTGCCGCGGCCGCGCGGGGTGCGGACGGCGTCGTAGATATACGCTTCGGTGCTCACGGTCGGCAGCCTTTCGTGGCGTACGGGTCGGGCGGGTCGGAGACGTCGGAATCGGTGCGGTCAGTCGAGGATCGAGCGGCCGACGATCTCCTTCATGATCTCGGTCGTGCCGCCGTAGATGGTCTGGATGCGTCCGTCGGTGTAGGCGCGGGCGACCGGGAACTCGTTCATGTAGCCGTATCCGCCGTGCAGTTGGAGGCAGCGGTCGGTGAGGCGCTTCTGCAGTTCGGTCGACCACCACTTGGCCATCGAGGCGTGCGCTGCGTCCAGTTCGCCCTTGGCGTGCTCCTCGATGCAGCGGTCGAGGAAGGACCGGGTCACGGCGCACTCCGTGGCCAGCTCCGCGATCTCGAACCGTACGTGCTGCAACCGGGCCAGCGGACGGCCGAACGCCTCGCGCTCCTTCACATACCGCGTCGTCTGCTCCAGGATCGCCTCCGCGCCCGCGACGGCTCCCACGGCGATGGCCAGCCGCTCCTGCGCGAGGTTCGTCATCAGATGGATGAACGCCCCGTGCAGCTCTCCGAGCAGGTTCTCCTTCGGGACGTGTACGTCGTTGAAGAACAACTCGGCGGTGTCCTGCGACTTCTGGCCGATCTTGTCGAGGTTGCGGCCCCTCTCGAAGCCGGCCATGCCGCGTTCGACGACGAGCAGGCTGAGGCCCTTCGCGCCGCCCTCCGGCTTCGTACGGGCGACGACGATCACCAGGTCGGCGAGGATGCCGTTGGAGATGAAGGTCTTGGCGCCGTTGAGCACCCAGTGGTCGCCCGCGTCCTCCGCACTGGTGCGGATGCCCTGCAGATCGGAGCCCGCGCCCGGCTCGGTCATGGCGATGGCGGTGACGATCTCGCCGGAGCAGAAGCCGGGCAGCCAGCGCTGCTTCTGCTCGTCGGTGGCGAGGGAGGTCAGATACGGACCGATGATGTCGTTGTGCAGCCCGAGGGCGAGCCCGGCGACGCCCGCGCGGGAGAACTCCTCGGTGAGCACGGCCGCATAGCGGAAGTCGGCGGTGCCGCCGCCCCCGTACTCCTCGGGCACGTCGAGCCCGAGCAGGCCCTGGCGCCCGGCCGCGAGCCAGGCCTCGCGGGAGACGATGCCGTCCTTCTCCCACTGCTCGTAGTGGGGCTCGACCTCCTTGGCGAGGAAGGTGCGGACCGTCTGCCGGAAGGCTTCGTGGTCCTCGGTGAAGATCTGGCGCTTCATGTGGTCGGTGCTCCCCTTCGGGCCTCGCGTCCTGGGTTCTCGCCTCTTCTCCCGCCGGGCGCAGCGCCCGGCGGGCGGCCGCGTCAGAGCCAGCTCTTGACCTTCGCGATCAGGGCGGCCGGGTCGGGTCCGACGGGCGTCACGTTGAGCATCGTCACCCCGGCCTCGCGGAAGGCGTCGATGCGCTCGCGTACGTAGCCCTCGGGGCCGCAGAGGGAGACCAGTTCGCAGAACTCGGCGGGGACCGCCGCCTCGGCCTCGCGCTTCTTGCCCGCGAGGTAGAGGTCCTGCACCTTCTCGGCCGCCTCTTCGTAACCGTACGCCCGTGCCACGTCGTTGTAGAAGTTCTTGCCCTTGGCGCCCATGCCGCCGATGTACAGGGCGATCAGGGGCCGTACGTGCTCCCGTACGGCCGCCGCGTCGTCGCCGACGGCCAGCAGCGTGCCGGCGGAGATCTCCAGAGGGCCGCGTTCCGGGGAGCGCAGCGCGGTGCCCTCTTCGAGCGCCTTGCCCCACACCTGCTGCGCCTTCTCGGGGACGAAGAGATGCGGCAGCCAGCCGTCGGCGATCTCGGCGGTCATCCGGACGTTGGCCGGACCGAGGGAGGCGATGTAGAGCGGGATCTCCGGCCGCTGCGGGCGGTTGAGGAACTTCAGCGGCTTGCCGAGCTTGCCGCCCTTCTCGGCGGGCAGCGGCATGTCGGTGATGCCGTGGTGGTCGATGACCTCGCGGCGCCAGATCCGCCGGCACAGCTCGACGGTCTCGCGGGTACGGCCCAGCGGCTTGTCGTACGGCTTGCCGTGCCAGCCCTCGACGACCTGCGGACCGGAGGCGCCCAGGCCCAGCAGGGCGCGCCCCTCGGAGAGGGCGTCGAGCCCGGCGGCGGTCTGGGCGATGAGCGCGGGGGTGCGGGAGTAGACGTTGAGGATGCCGGCGCCGATGAGCATGCGTTCGGTGCGGGCCGCGATGTAGCCCATGACGGTGGGCGAGTCGAAGCCGTACGCCTCGGCGACCCAGACCGCGTCGAGGCCGGCGGCCTCCAGCTTCACAACCTCTTCGGCGGCGGTGCGGGGGTTGTCGGCGTACTGGAGGGGCGTGGCGATCTTCATGCGTCACTGTCCTTGGCGGGGTCGGAAGCGGAGTCAGAGGGGGTCTCGGGCCGTACGAGCGCGGGCAGTTCCCACTCACGCGCCACCTCGGCGGCGTCGGCCCCGGGCAGCGCGGGTGTGCGGGAGACGGCCGTCGGGGTCGCGGAGAAGCGGGGCGCGGGTGCGGGCTGGGTGATGCCGCCGTGCTCGACGAAGGTGCCGCGGGCGGCGAGATGAGGGTGGCGGGGCGCCTCGCGCAAGGAGAGCACGGGGGCGACGCAGGCGTCGGAGTCGCGGAAGACCTCGTCCCACTCGTCCCTCGTACGGGTCTTGAAGCGGTCGGCGACGGCGGCGGCCAACTCACCCCAGGCGTCCGGGTCGTCACGGGAGGGCAGCTCTTCGCCGTCCTTCCCGAGGCCGAGCAGACGCACGAACTCCCCGTAGAACTGCGGCTCCAGTGCGCCCACGGCCATGTGTCCGCCGTCGGCGGTCTCGTACGTGCCGTAGAAGGGGGCGGCGCCGTCGAGCAGATTGGTGCCCCGCCTGTCCTGCCAGAAGCCGGCGGCGAGCATGCCGTGGATCATGGCGGAGAGATGGCTGGTGCCGTCCACGATGGCGGCGTCGACGACCTGGCCCGTGCCGCCCGGGGTGCGGGCGTGCTGCAGCGCGGCGAGGACGCCGATCACTAGATAGAGGGAACCGCCGGCGTAGTCGCCGAGGAGGTTGGCGACGGCGTACGGAGGGCCCTCGGCGGGGCCGGTCATGCCGAGGGCGCCGGTCAGGGCGATGTAGTCGATGTCGTGTCCGGCGCGGGACGCGAGCGGGCCGTCCTGGCCCCAGCCGGTCATGCGGGCGTAGACGAGCGAGGGGTTGCGGGCGAGGCACGCGTCGGGTCCGACACCGAGGCGTTCGGCGACGCCGGGGCGGTTGCCCTCGATGAGGACGTCGGCGCGGGCGGCCATGTCGAGTACGGTCGCGACGCCCTCCGGGTCCTTCAAGTCCACGGTGACGGAACGCTTGTTGCGGTTCGTGACGTCGCTCGCGGGGTCGATCCCGAGGGCGGCGCCGCCGGGGCGGTCCACACGTACGACGTCCGCGCCCAGGTCGCCGAGCAGCATCCCCGCGAACGGCCCCGGGCCGATCCCTGCCAGCTCCACGACGCGTACGCCCTGGAGCGGGCCCTGTCGCCGGAGCGCCGCTGCTGTCATCCCGACCGTCCGTCCGCGCTTTGACACAAGTGATGTAACACCAGGGATGCTAAGGAGACGGCGGCCGTTCCACAAGCCCGGAACGCGGGTGCGGGTCCGGCTTGGTCCGTGGTGTGCGCCACAGGTGGGCGGTGGCACCAGGACGGTACCGGGGACGGTGCCGCGGACGGTGTCCGATGCGCCAACGCCTGGGTCAACAAAGGGTGTCGATGCTCACCTGTGCGAGCGATGGCGGCGTCGGTGCGCTTTGCGCAATACTGCTCGGAACACGGTGAGAACGAGCAGTTTCGCGCAACTTCCCTTCGGTGGTCCGGCCCTCGGCCGGGTTCCTCGTCGGTGCGGGGCGGCGCGCGGCGGAGGGGCGGGTCCGATGAGTGAAACCACGCACATGGAACGGGAGTTGGGCAGCCAGCCGGAGACATGGCGCGCAGCGGCACGGCTGGCCGGCGAGGCGCCGCTGCCGAGCGCCGGTGAGCGGGTGGCCGTCGTCGGCTGCGGCACGTCGTGGTTCATCGCGCAGGCGTACGCGGCCCTGCGCGAGGGCGCGGGCGCGGGTGTGACGGACGCCTTCGCCGCGTCCGAGGCACGGCTCGGCGAGGCCCGCGGATACGACCGGCTCGTGGCCGTCACCCGCTCCGGCACCACGACGGAGGTCCTCCGGCTGCTGGAGGAGGTGCGGGGCCGCATCCCGGCGGTCACGGTGATCGGCGATCCGGACACCCCGGCCACCGGCCTCTCCCCCGAGACGGTCGCGCTGCCCTTCGCCGACGAACGGTCCGTCGTGCAGACGAGGTTCGCAACGAGCGCGCTCGCCCTCTTCCGCGCCCACCTCGGCGAGGAGACCGAGGGCGCGGCGCGCGACGCCGAGGAGGCGCTTTCCGCCGGGATCCCGCAGGAGTGGGTGGAGGCCGAGCAGTTCACGTTCCTGGGCACGGACTGGAGCGTCGGGCTGGCACACGAGGCGGCGCTGAAGATGCGCGAGGCGTCACAGTCCTGGACGGAGTCCTATCCGGCCATGGAGTACCGGCACGGGCCCATATCCATCGCCGCCCCGGGCCGCGTGACATGGCTCTTCGGACCCGCGCCGGAGGGCCTGGACCGCGAAGTGACGCGTACGGGCGGGCTGTTCGTCCACCACGAGGGGCGTGACCCGATGGCGGAGCTGGTGCTGGTGCAGCGCGTCGCGCTGGCGCGGGCCCGTGCGCGCGGCCTCGATCCGGACGCGCCCCGCGCGCTGACCCGCTCGGTGATGCTGGACGAAAACTGACCGCTCACGACGCCCCGCCCGGCACGCCGGGCCCCCTCCCCTCCCTTTGCTCCTACATCCCTCTCCCCTGTCCGCTTCCTGACGGAGGTCGCAGCATGCCCCTTGTCTCCACCGCGTCCGTGGTCGGCCCGGCCCGGGCGGCGGGCGTCGGCGCGCCCGCCTTCAACGTGCTGCATCTGGAGACGGCGGAAGCCCTCGTCGCGGCGGCGGAGCGGGCGGCCGTCCCGCTGATCCTCCAGATCAGCGAGAACTGCGTGCGGTATCACGGCAGTCTGCTGCCGCTGCTGCGCGCCACCCTCGCCCTGGCCGAGGGCTCCGAGGCACGGATCTCCGTCCATCTGGACCACATCACCGATCCCGGGCTGCTGCGCGAAGGCGTACTGGCCGGTGCGCGCTCGGCGATGATCGACGCCTCCGCCCTCCCGTACGAGGAGAACGTGGCGGTCACCGCCGAGCTGACCGGCTGGTGCCACGGTCAAGGAGCCTTCGTCGAGGCCGAGTTGGGCGAGGTCGGCGGCAAGGGCGGGGTGCACGCCCCTGGTGCGCGTACGGACGCGGACGAGGCGCTGGCCTTCGTGGAGGCCACGGGAGTGGACGCCCTCGCGGTCGCCGTCGGCTCCTCGCACGCCATGCGGGAGCGCACCGCCGTCCTCGACAAGGAGTTGATCAGGACCCTGCGGCAGCGGCTTCCCGTGCCGCTGGTGCTGCACGGCTCCTCGGGAGTTCCGGACGAAGAGCTGCGAGCGGCCGTCGCCGCCGGCATGACGAAGATCAACATCTCCACCCATCTGGTGTCGGTCTTCACCGGCCAGGTGCGCCGCACCCTCGCGGAGGACCTCGCGCTCGTCGACTCCCGCAAGTATGTGGCGCCGGCCCGCGAGGCGGTCTCCCAGGAGGCGGAGCGGCTGCTGCGGCTGCTGGGAGCGGCGAGATGAAACGGCACGAGCGGATGAACGCGCTGCTGGAACTCCTGGGCGAGCGGGGGCGGCTGGAGGTGGAGGAGGCCGCGACGTCCCTGGAGGTCTCGGCGGCGACGATGCGGCGGGACATGGACGCGCTGGCCGAGCAGCAGTTGCTGCGGCGCACCCGGGGCGGCGCGGTGCTCAGCACCGTCGCCTACGACCTGCCGATCCGCTACAAGCGCGGGCATCACGCCGTGCAGAAGCACGCGGTCGCGGAGGCGGCGGCACAGATGGTGCGGCGCGGCGACGCGGTCGGGCTCAGCGGAGGCACCACGACGACGGAGATCGCCCGCGCTCTGGCCACCAGACCGGAGTTCGCGGAGGACGGACCGGGCGCCCATCTCACGATCGTCACCAACTCCCTGAACATCGCGAACGAGTTGGCGGTCCGCCCGCAGATCAAGATCGTGCTCACGGGCGGTGTGGCGCATGCACGGTCCTTCGAACTCACCGGCCCCTACAGCGAGATGGTGCTGCGGCAGCTCACGCTCGACGTGGCGTTCATCGGTGTGGAGGGGATCGACGCGCAGTGGGGCGGCACCGTCCACGACGAGGCGGAGGCGACGACGAACCGGCTCATGGCGCAGCGCGCGGAGCGCGCGGTGATGGTCGCGGACTCCGCGAAGCTGGGCGTGCGCCGCTTCGCACGCGTCGGCGGCGCGGACGTCTTCGACACGCTCATCACGGACGCGGGGATGGCCGGGTCCGCGCAACAGGAGTTCACCGGGCAGGGGCTGCGGGTGGTGGCCGCACCGGTGTCCGCCGCCGAGAGCTGAACGCCGCCGTGGACGGGGCGGGTAAGGGGCAGCGCACGAGGGCGGTCCCGCACGGCCCCGTACCGGTGCACCCCTGCGGGGCGACGCGGGTCCCGCACGGGTCCGGTACCGCCGGAGTTGAGGCGGCCAGTGCCAGAATGCCCTTCATGGAACGATCTTCAGCAGCGGAAGTCGGCACGGCCCACGGCGGCGCGGCGGACGAGACGGGCGGTGTCCCGCTGAACGGGGCTGCGTACGGCGCCCCGGCGCAGAACGGTACGGCGGCCGGTCCCGGTTCCGGTTCCTCCCTGCCGGGCGTCGCCTACGCCTGGGCGGCGCTCGGCGGCGACAGCACGCTGCTCGACCGTGTCTCCTGCACACCGCGCGCGGTGCTGCCCGCGCGGCTGCCCGTACGTGAACTGGCCCGCGCCTCGGTCGCGGTGTGCTCCCTGGCCGCCGCCGAGCTGGCGTCGCTGCGGTCCGCCGGTACGGATGACGGCACGCTCACGGCTCCCGCCGTACACGTGGACGACGGCGCGGTGGCCACGTCCTTCACGGGCGAGCGCCATCTGCGTACCGACGGGCGCGCGTCCGTCGCCTTCGCGCCGCTCTCCCGCTTCTGGCGCACGCGTCAGGGCTGGCTCCGTACCCACGCGAACTACCCGCACCACCGTGCCCGTTTGCTCTCCGCCCTCGGCCTGCCCGCCGACCGCGACGACGCGGCGCTGGCGGAGATCCTCCAGGCGGAGCTGGCGGGGCGCGACACCTTGCAGGTCGAGGAGGCGGTGCACTCGGCAGGGGGCGTGGCGGTGGCCGTCCGTACGCCCCAGGAGTGGGCGACCCATCCGCAGGGCGTCCAGGCCGCCCGCCGCCCGCTGCTCACCACCGCCCGCCTCGACCAGGCGGCCCCGCGACCGCTGCCCGAACAAGCGGGCCACGGCCCGCTCCACGGGCTGCGCGTGCTGGACCTGACGCGGGTCCTCGCCGGGCCCGTGGCCACGCGTACGCTCGCGCTGCTCGGTGCGGACGTGCTGCGCGTCGACTCCCCGCAGCTCCCCGAAGACACCGCCACCCACGCCGCCACGAGCGCCGGTAAGCGCTCCGCGTTCCTCGATCTCTCCTCGCGCGCGGGCCAGGCGGACTTCGAGGAGCTGCTGGCGGCGGCGGACGTCGTCGTCACCGGCTACCGGCCGGGGGCGCTGGACCGCTTCGGTCTCGCTCCCGAGTCGCTCGCCGACCGCCGGGCGGGAGTGATCGTGGGCCAGCTCAGCGCCTGGGGCGCCTACGGGCCCTGGCACCGCAGACGCGGTTTCGACAGCCTCGTACAGGCCGCGAGCGGTATCGCGCTGACCGAGGGGCAGCAGGACGAGTCCGGCGAGACCGCCCCCGGGGCGCTGCCCGCGCAGGCCCTCGACCACGGCACCGGCTATCTGCTCGCGGCGGCGCTGATGCGTGCGGTGACGGAGCAACGGCGCGGGCGGTGCGGCGCGCGGCTCGTACGGCTGGCGCTCGCGCAGACCGCCGACTGGCTGCTGCACGGCCTCACTTCACCCGCGCCCGGCGTCACTCCCGGCGCCGCCGCCGGCCGCTTCGCATGGACTCAGACGGACGCGGGCGGCGCGCACACCCCGGCCGATCCGGCCGACCCCGTCGATGCGGTGGACCCGTCGGCGTGGCTCGCCGAGACCGACAGCCCGCTGGGGCGGCTGCGGTACGCACTGCCGCCGGTCGCCTACGAGGGCTCCCCCGCCGACTGGTCGCGGCCGCCCGGTGTGCCGGGCGCCGATCCCGCCGCCTGGTGGTGACCCCGGCGGGACGCTCCCGCCGACCGCATCGCCGTACCGCCGTCAACAGCCCGGCCGGGCACGGCACTTGGCGGCCCCCAGCCACCGTCCGCTCCATCGCTCCCGCTACCGGACCCGTCCGTCCGATACGCCGCGGCCCCATCTCATCAGCGGCGTCGGCCGGATCAGCGGCGTCAGCGGTGACCGCCGTGCGGTCCGCCGTGTCCGCCGCGGGGCGGGCGGCGCCCGAGTCCGCGCTCTTCTCTGCGCTGCCGGCGCTCCAACTCGCGCCGTTCACGCCGTTCCATGCGCAGCGCGCGCTTCTCCTCGCGCGGAAGCTTCCGTACGACGCTGATGCCGCCCATCACCGAGAGGCCCGTGATCACGACGCGTGGGGCGTCGGGGTCGCCCAACCCGTCGGCGGAGGAGTCGAATCCGCCCATGATGCCGATGCCGCGGACCTCCACCCCGAGCCCCGGCGGCACGGTGACGCTGACGCCGCCCATCAGCGTGAAGCAGCGGATGACGACGTCCCGTCCCTCGAACCGGGCCTCGCGCAGGTCGAGTTCGCCGCCGCCCATGATGCCGACGCCGGTGAAGACGCGCGGCACCGTCCAGCCGCCCTTGCGTCCGAAGCCGCCCATGACCCCGAGTCCCCAGCGTGACGTGGCGGTGCCGCCGATCCGCTCCGCCCAGCGCCGCCCTTTGCGCAGCGAGGGGCCCGGCGCGTTCTGCTGCCCGCCGGTCTTCGCGAGCTGACCGGTCTTCCCGGCGGCGTCCCCCTCGCCGTGCTGCGGGAGATCACGGACGAGGGGCACCAACTCACCGCGTGTACGGGCCCGGTAGGCGCTGTCGAGCCGTTCCTGGAACTCGTCGAGATCGAGCCGCCCGTCGGCCAGCGCATCGCGCAGCACGTCGGCGATGCGCTCCCGCTCGGCGTCCGAAGCGCGCATCTCGGGCAGGTCGTCACTCATGTGGTCACCTTATTACGCGCTGTAGAACCCGTGGCGGCCTGCTTCACCGCACGCACCGCACCCTGGGAACGCACCGCACCCTCGCCAACGTACGGCGCCTGGCGAACGCACCGCGCCCGCCGGCTCACTGCACCGATGCGAGCAGCCACTCGGCGAGGGCGACCGCGGCGAACCCCAGCGCCAGGACGCCGGTGGCGACCCGGGTGCGGCCGCGGCGGCTGAGCACGATGGCGGTGCCGGAGAGGATCAGCGCGATCCCGTAGAAGCCCATGGTCAGCACGGAGGGCGCGCTGCCCAGCCGTACGACGAGCGTCACCGCGACGGCGACCATGACGACGCCGGAGACGATGATGCGAACGCGGCGTGCCTGCCGGGGAGTCAGCCCCGTCCGTTCGGCGGCGGTGTCCTCTTCCCCCGGTTCTTCCGCCGGTTCTTCCCCCGCTTCCTCCCCCGACGCGGGCTCCGCCTCGGACGCGGACCCGGCCGCGGCGCCCGCTGCGGCGCCGCCGTTCTCAGTCACGGACTCGCGTCCGGGCTCCCCCTGGTGCTCCGCCTCCCCGGTGGCCGATCCGTCGGAGCGTTCCCCGGCGGTCTCGTCGTCGGTCGGCGGGCTTATGTTCGTTTCCGGCATGACGGGAGGTTATCGGCACGGGGCACCGCCTGTCGCGCGCGGGTTGAGCCCCGGGCGGCCGGTCCCCCGGCGGCCCCGCCCGCGACCCGGCGACGGCCCGACTCCCCGCGCCCTAGGGCTCCTTGTGCGTCCACTTGCGCAGGTCCGCACGGCTGTCGAAGTTGGCGAGGTTCGTGTCGATGGGGTCGTTCGTGTACTGGTGGAAGCGCCAGGAGTGCTCGATTCCGGGCTTGCCGGGCTTGCCGTTGTAGTGCGCTATCCACAGGCCGTCCCCCGCGAACGACGTGGTGTCGTGGTTGAACCAGAAGTTGGTGTTGCAGTACAGCAGCACCCGGGTGTGCGGGCGTTCCTTCTGGACGTACTTGATCCAGGAGTCCTTCTCGGCGTTGGTGACTTCGGTGTCCTCCCAGTCCAGTACGAGCATGTCTCCCTTGACCAGGTTGATCTTCGACATGAAGTAGTCGGCCTGTGCCTTCATGCCGCCCGCGCGCCCGAAGTGGTAGAAGCCGGTGACCAGTTCGGCGTCCCGCGCGGTCTGGCGCTGGTCGACCCACTTCGGATTCGTGTACGACGTACCTTCCGTGATCTTGATGAAGACGAAGTCGAGACCTTTCGTGCTGTAGTCCGACGGTTGGTACGACGAGACATCCACGCCTTTGATCACCATGCACTCCTTCTGCGTCCGGCCGCGTTTCGCTCATCCGTTCCGATACCCGTAACGCGGCGCACCGTACCGCGAACAGGACGCTCTCGGGCGCCGTTCGGTCGCTCCGGGTCACGATGCGGGAGCGCGCAGCAGCGTGCACCGGCGCGTCACCCCGGCGGCTACCGCGCCCGGGGGCGCAGGATCGGTGCCGGGTGCGGCCGCGAGCCCACCCGGCACACTGGTAAGGGACGCAACGAATCCGGCTGAAGGAGCAGGAACAGCAAATGGCGACGACACGCAGTGCGCACACCGTGTGGAGCGGCGATCTGAAGCAGGGCTCGGGCGAGGTCACCTTCGACTCCTCCGGCATCGGCACCCAGCCCGTCACCTGGGCCTCGCGCGCCGAGGAGCCGGGCGGCCGTACGAGCCCGGAGGAGCTGATCGCCGCCGCGCACTCGAGCTGCTTCTCGATGGCGCTCTCCAACGGCCTGGGTTCCGCGGGCACCCCGCCGGCCCGGCTCAGCACTCAGGCGGAGGTGACGTTCCAGCCGGGCACCGGAATCACCGGCATCCAC
Organism: Streptomyces nanshensis; assembly: GCF_001751255.1. Taxonomy (GTDB): domain Bacteria; phylum Actinomycetota; class Actinomycetes; order Streptomycetales; family Streptomycetaceae; genus Streptomyces; species Streptomyces nanshensis_A. The sequence goes on from NZ_LJGW01000486.1 coordinate 20,614, forward strand.
CTCACCGTCGAGGGCGAGGTGCCGGGCGCCGACGAGGCGGCCTTCACCGCCGCCGCGGAGGAGGCGAAGGCCAACTGCCCCGTCTCCCAGGCCCTTTCGGGCACCACCATCACCCTGACGGCGAAGCTGAGCTGAGCCTCGCCGGCCGCCGCCCTGCCGCGCAGGCGGGCCGCGGCCGCATGGAAGCGGAGGAGACATGCCGGAACTGCCGGAGGTCGAGGCGCTGCGCGACTTCCTCGCCGACCGCCTCACGGGGCGCACGGTCGAGCGCGTCACGCCGGTGGCCGTCAGCGTGCTCAAGACGTACGAGCCACAGCCGTCCGCGCTGGAGGGCCGGACCGTCACGGGTGTCGTCCGGCACGGCAAGTTCCTCGATCTGGCGGCCGGGGATCTCCATCTGGTCGTCCATCTCGCCCGGGCGGGCTGGCTGCGGTGGCGCGATTCCGTGCCGTCCGCTCCGGCCCGTCCGGGCAAGGGTCCGCTGGCGCTGCGGCTCACCTTGGCGACGTCCGAACAGGGCGGCGACGGCGGCGGGTTCGACCTGACCGAGGCCGGTACGCGCAAGCGCCTCGCGGTCTACTGCGTCCGCGATCCGTCCGAGGTGCCGGGCGTCGCGCGGCTGGGTCCGGATCCGCTCGCGGACGAGTTCACACGGGAGGTCTTCGCCGGGCTGCTGCGCGGCGAACGCCACCGGATCAAGGGGCTGCTGCGCGATCAGAGCGTGATCGCCGGTGTCGGCAACGCCTACTCGGACGAGATTCTGCACGCGGCCCGCCTCTCCCCGTTCAAGATCGCGGGCGAGCTCTCCGAGGAGGAGGTCTCCGGGCTCTACGAGGCGCTGCGCACCACGCTCCGCGACGCCGTGGAGCGCTCACGCGGACTGGCGGCGGGCGCGCTGAAGTCGGAGAAGAAGACGGGCCTGCGCGTGCACGGCCGTACGGGAGAGCCGTGCCCGGTGTGCGGCGACACCGTACGGGAGGTCTCGTTCAGCGACAGCTCTCTCCAGTACTGCCCGACGTGCCAGACGGGCGGGAAGCCGCTCGCGGACCGGCGGATGTCGCGGCTGCTGAAGTAGCCCGCGCCCGCCGCCGGCGCACCGCCTGGGGCCCCGACACCCGCACCGGGCATACTGGACCGCCCGGAGGGACGGCAGAGCGGGGACGGGCGGGAGGTGAGGGCACGGATGACCGGGAACGGTGAGGGGAAGGTGCCGGGGATGTCGGCCGACGAACTGGAGGATTTCGCGATCCGCCTGGCCGACATGGCCCGCGATCTTCTCGCCCAGGACTCGGTGCAGAAGACGCTGGACCGTGTCGTGGCGCATGCCGTGGACCTCGTCGACGGCTGCGACGCGGCCGGTGTGATGACGATCGAGAACGGACAGGTCCGCACGCTGGCCACGACCGACGCCGGAGTGCAGGCCTCGGACCGGATACAGGGAGAGCTGAGCGAGGGCCCGTGCTTCGACGCGGCCTGGAAGCCGAACCAGGTCTACCGCATCGGGGACATGACCGAGACCGTCGAGCGCTGGCCGCGCTACGCGCCCGAGGCGCGCCGCCTGGGCATCGGCAGCATGATGGGCTTCCTGCTCTACACCGAGGACGACAACCTCGGCGCCCTCGACCTCTACTCCCGCACCCCGAACGCCTTCACCGAACGCTCCGAGAACGTCGGCTGGTTGCTGGCCTCGCACGCCGCGGTCGCCTTCTCCAGCGCCCGTACGCATGCGCAGTTGCACACCGCCATGGAGACGCGGCACAACATCGGCGAGGCCATCGGCATCGTCATGGAGCGCTACAAGCTGGACGAGGACCAGGCGTTCGCGGTGCTGCGCAAGAGTTCACAGGACCGGAACGTCAAACTGCGCGAGATCGTGCGGACGGTCACGGAGACCGGGGAGATCCCGGGCGTGAAGCCCGGGTCCCGGTCCTGAACCGCCGCCGGATTCCCTGCCGTTCCGGCCTCTCGGTCCGCTCCGGTCCCCGTCCCGGTCTCCTCTCCGCCTTCCGCCTTCCGCGGTCACCGGCCGCCGCCGCGCCGGCTCGTGCTGCGCCTGCGGCTGGAGCGTGTGCTGGTGTGCCGGTAGCCGAACGGGCCGGGCAGATCCATGGACGTCGTACGCCGGCCGTCGGAGCCGAACGTACGGCGCGGGCCGTGGGCGCCGCCCGTGGTCACGGACCAGGACCTGCGGTTGATGTTCAGCCGGACGCCCGGAAGGATCCGGAAGCTCTTGCGGAACGTCAGCGCCATCGTCGCCTCCTCGAACTCGGGCCGCTGCGAGGGGCGTTGGCCTGCCGGCCTGCCGCCCTCTCCTCATCCGCCTGCCCGCTCGTCCGCCGATGACGCTCCCGGCTCCCCGGCCGGTCCCGCCGGAGGGCGGGATCACTCCGCGGTCGCGGAACCGTCCCCGTAGCCCGCGTCCACCGGCCCCTGCTCCGTGCGGAAGACCAGTTCGCCGCCGTCGACGTCGACCAGCAGCTTGGTGTGCGGCTTGAGTTCGCCGCCGAGCAGCATCCGGGAGAGCTGGTTGTCGACCTCGCGCTGGATGGTGCGGCGCAACGGCCGTGCCCCGTACTCCGGTTGGTAGCCGCGCTGGACGAGCCAGTCGACGGACGCCGGGGTGAACTCGATGGCCAGATCCTGCGCGTGGACCCGGTGCCTGGTCTCGTCCAGCAGCATGTCGGTGATCCGGCGGAGCTGTTCGTCGGAGAGCTGCCGGAAGATGACGATCTCGTCGATGCGGTTGAGGAACTCCGGCCTGAAGTGCTCGCGCAGCGGCCGCAGTACGCGCTCGCGGCGGGCGTCCTCCTCGTCCTGCTCGTCGCCGCTGCCGAAGCCGAGCGAGCCGCGGCCCGTGATGGCCTCCGAGCCCAGGTTGCTCGTCATGACGATGACCGTGTTGGTGAAGTCCACGGTGCGGCCCTGGGAGTCGGTGAGGCGTCCGTCGTCGAGCACCTGGAGCAGCATGTTGAAGACGTCGGCGTGCGCCTTCTCGATCTCGTCGAGGAGCAGCAGCGAGTACGGGTTGCGGCGCACGGTCTCCGTGAGCTGCCCGGCGTCCTCGTGCCCGACGTAGCCGGGCGGTGCGCCGACGAGCCGGCTGACGGTGTGCCGCTCCTGGTACTCGCTCATGTCCAGGCGCACCATGCGGTCGTCGGTGCCGAAGAGCGACTCCGCGAGGGCGCGGGCCAGTTCGGTCTTGCCGACGCCGGTGGGACCGAGGAAGAGGAAGCTGCCGATGGGCTTGGACGGGCTGGAGAGCCCGGCGCGCGAGCGCAGCACGGCGTCGGCGACGGCGGAGACCGCCTCGTCCTGCCCGATGACGCGTTCGCGCAGCCGCTCCTCCATGCCCAGCAGACGTTCCTTCTCCTCCTGGGTGAGGTTGCTGACGGGGATGCCGGTCTGCCGGGAGACGATGTCGGCGATGTCCTCGACGGTGACCTCCGCGATGCGGTGGCCGGGGTGCTGCTTGCGCTCGCCGCGGGCGATCTCCTGCTCGACCTCGGCGAGCCGGTCGCGCAGCTCCTTCGCGCGCTCGTAGTCCTCGGCGGCGACGGCCTGGTCCTTGTCGCGGTGGATCTGCTCCGCCTCGCGCTCCAGGGCGCGCATGTCGGTGCCGCGGGTCGCGTTGCGCAACCGTACGCGGGCACCGGCCTGGTCGAGCAGGTCGATGGCCTTGTCCGGCAGGAAGCGCCCCGTCAGATAGCGGTCGGACAGCTCGACGGCGGCGATGAGCGCGTCCCCGCTGTAGCGGACCTGGTGGTGCGCCTCGTACCGGTCGCGCAGTCCGCGCAGGATCTCCACCGCGTCGGGCACGCTCGGCTCGGGGACCAGTACGGGCTGGAAGCGCCGTGCGAGCGCCGCGTCCTTCTCGATGTGCCGGCGGTGCTCCTCCAGCGTCGTGGCGCCGATGACGTGCAGCTCGCCGCGGGAGAGCGGCGGCTTGAGCATGTTGCCGGCGTCCATCGAACCGCCCTCGGTGCCGCCTCCGCCGGCGCCGACGACCGTGTGCAACTCGTCGATGAAGACGATGAGTTCCTCGGAGTGCTCCCGGATCTCGTCGATGATCGCGCTCAGCCGCTCCTCGAAGTCGCCGCGGTAGCGGGTGCCCGCGACGACGCCGGAGACGTCGAGCTGGACGACGCGGCGGTTCAGCAGATTGTCCGGGACGTCGCCCTCGGTGATGCGCTGTGCCAGGCCCTCGACGATGGCCGTCTTGCCGACGCCCGCCTCACCGATGAGGACGGGGTTGTTCTTGCCGCGCCGGGCGAGGATCTCGATGGTCTGCTCGATCTCCTCGTCCCTGCCGATCACGGGGTCGATACGGCCGTCGCGGGCCATCTCCGTGAGGTCGGTGCCGTACTTGTCGAGGGTGGGGGTGCCGCTGCGGGGCGCGCCCTGCGGGCCGCCGCGTCCGGGAGGCGCCTCGGGGCCGGGGGCGCCCTGCCCGCCCGGGTGGCCCTGCGGGCCCTGGCCCTGGGGCGGGGCGCCGGGAAGCGGACCGGAGGCGGAACGGGGGTCGAAGCGGGCGGCGCCCAGGATCTGTCCGGCCGTGGAGTCGCGGTTGGCCGCGAGGGCGATGAGCACGTGCTCGCTGCCGATGTACGAGGCGCCACGGGTGCGGGCGATGTCGTGGGCGTCCAGCAGTGCGCGCTTGACGGCGGGGCTGACGGAGATCGACTTGCGCGGGGTGCCCTCGCCGACCTCCTGGTCGATGTTCGCGGCGAGCGCGTCGGCGTCCGCACCGGCGCGGGTGATCATCGTCCGGGTCGGTTCGGTGGTGAGCGCCGCACGCAGCAGGTGCTCGGTGTCCAGGTCGCTGCTGCCGTGCTGCGCCGCGTACGTGGCGGCCTCGGAGACGAGCTGCCGTGCGGGCTCGCTCATCAGGCGGAGGAAGTCGTAGTAGCGGGGATCCCGCTTGCCGCTGCCGCCGGGCGAGTCCGCGCCGCCCAGGAAGCGCGCGATGAACTCTCCGAACGGGTCCCTGCCGAAGTCGTCGGGACCCATGTACCCGCTGGTCATAGGTGTCCGTCCCGCTGACCCGACCTCGCCGGGCCACGCTGTGTCGGCTGCATCAAGCTTCCGGTGCGGAGTTCCCCTGTGCGGCCGTACGACACGTGGGCGGAGGGTCCGGGGCGGTGGCGTGGGGCGGGGGCGGGACGGGGCCTCGCGCCCGGCTGTGGGACACATGCGCGGAAGTCCCCGGTGGGCGGATGATCTCGATCTTGCCCCGCCCGCCGGGGACTTGTGCACGTCCGGAGGCCCTGCTCACTCTCCGGAATCACCTGTGCCGGGGGCTGTTACTCCGGCGCCTGTTACTCCGGGGCCCGTCACTCCAGGGCCCGTCACTCCGGGGCCCGTCACTCCAGGATCTGCCGCGGATCGACGGGGATCTCCCGCGCCGCGTTCTCGGCGCGGTCCTCGGCGACCGACTGCCGCCCGGCGGTCCCGCAGCAGCGGTCGTACTGGTTCTTCCAGTCCGCCATGAACGTGTCGTACGTGGCGCCGCCGGTCAGTTTCAGGTCCGACTCGTCGTTGTGCCAGATGCCGTTGCTCGTCCAGTTCGAGGAACCGACGAACACGATCCGGGAGTTGGGGGCACCGGCGTAATTCCCGCTGACCATCATGTACTTGTCGTGGGTGTAGTGCCGGGCGTTACCGTTGGCGTCAGTGCCGCGGGTGGTGTCGTACACGTCGATGTTCGGCTTGTTCTTCAAGGAGCTCTGCACGCTGTCGTCGACCGACCCGGCGGTGATCAGAATGCGGATCTTGACGCCGGTCCGCGCCAGACTCACCAGCTTCTTCGGCAGTTCGAGATAGTTGCGCTCCCCCGGCTTCCCGTGCGAAGTCCACTGGAACATGGCGATGTTGACCGTGGCCGGTGCCTTGATGTTGTTCAGGAAGTCGACCCATGTGTCGCTCTTGGCACGCGACTTGGGCCACTGGTAGGAGGGCGGGGACAGCTTCCTGGCGGCCACGGCGCCGGCGGAGCTGTAGTGGTCGGGCGCCAGCGGGCCCGTACCGCCCAGCGCCCCCTTGGACATGGCGCCGAAGTAGCGGACGTAGGAGTTGTACAGGGCGACGTTGCCCTTGACGGTGGCGCTGCTGTTCCACGCGGTGCCGGCCTGGGCGGAGGTGGGGTTGGCGCTGCTGACGGTCACCGTCCGGTTCGCCTCGCTGCCGCCACTGAGCATGTAGTACTTCGCGTGCAGCGAGGAGCCGCTGAAGTGCGTCAGGCAGCCGCCGGGGCAGAGCGCGGCGAAGCTGGAGGCCCGCGGGTCGTTGCCCAACTCGGCGACGATCGACTGCCATACCGCATTGTCGCTGTGGACGTCCATCAACGCCTTGACGATGACGCCGCGTCGGTGCGCGGCGATCAGGGCGTCGGCGAAGTCCGGTCCCGGCTGTGCACCGCTGATCGAGTACATGGCGACGCGGACGGTCTGCCCGCAGCCGGCGCTGTTGATCGACTCGATGATCGGGCCCATGACCTCCATCCGGGCGGCGGGGTCCTCCGGGTCGTTGAAGCGGGGCCCCGGAGTGGAGGTGAACGTCCGGGACTCACAACTGAGCGGCGCCTTGGCCTTCTTGACCGCGGCGTGCGCCGTCGACAGCGGCAGCAGGACGACGATGACGGCCAGCGCGGCGACGAAGGTGATCGTTCGCTTCACGGGCGGCCTTCCCCCGGGCCGCCGCTGATGAAGAGCCGGATCGGACGGGTCGCCGCCGGAGGTGTACAGGACTGCGTGCCCTGTGAACGGAAGTGTGGCGAGTTGCAGCGGAACGACAAGGAAACCCCCGTGACGTCGAGTTGGTGACTCATGTACCAACTTGCGACATGTGGAGGCTTCGAAAGGTTGCAGGGCAGTCCGAAACGTGACATTGCACGTGCGTTCGGCATGGGCGGGCGGCCGCGTTCAGCGGACGGACTCGGCGTACGAAGGCGGATGAGGGGGCGCACGGTGGAGAAGTCGATGGCAGGCCGACCGCCGGTGAGGGACGATCACGACAGGCCCGGCCCCTGCTCTCGCCGGACGCGCCCGTACGCGTCGAACGGTGTGGTGCCGCGCCGACGTCGGACCGATACTCGGCTCGGCGCTTTCCGCGCCGGGCCGGAGAGGACGCGTATGCCACTCGCTCTTGAAGACCGCCTGGTTGCTCTTGAAGACCGCCTGGCCGTCATCGAACTGGTCTCGTTGCACGGTCACTTCGTCGACGACGGAAGCCTCGACCGGCTGGAGGAGCTGTTCACGGCCGATGCGGTCTACGACCTCACGGACTTCGGCCAGGAGCCGCTGTCCGGGGTGGCGGCGATCCGGGAGGCGGCGTGGGCGCTGGGAGCGGCCAACCCCGTCGCGCACCACGTCACGAACGTCGTCGTGACCGCATACGAGGACGGCCGTGCGCAGGTCCGTTCCAAGGGGCTGGGCGTCAAGGCGGACGGCTCCTGCGGTTCCGTCTCCTACGAGGACACCGTCGTGCGCACCGCCGACGGCTGGCGGATCAGCTACCGCAGGCTCTCACCGCGCCGGACTCCCCTGGGCGGGATGACGGAACCGGGCTGACGGGGTGCGTCCGGCCGGGTCCCGACCGGCGAGACCCACCTGTCAACAACGTCCGTCAGTTTTAGACCTAGGCACTGTCCCATGCTTTGTGTGACCGGGTCGGCAGTCGCATCGTTCCGGCTGGCGTGGGGCGGGGTGATGTGTCGGATCGAGAGTGGGCTCGGCTTGAGCCGCACTTGCCGAGGAACGTGGGACGAGGCGGGCGTTGGAAGACCCATCGGCGGGTGATCAACGGCATTCTCTTCCGGCAGCGGACCGGTGTTCCGTGGGCGTGATCTGCCAGCGCGGTTCGGGAAGTGGAAGACAGTGCACGACAGGCACCGAAGGTGGTCTGGCGGACGGCACGTGGGACAGGATCCTGCGGTCCGTCCAGGCCGATGCCGATGAGGAAGGTCGGATCGACTGGAGCATGGTCAGCGTGGACTCGACCTCCTGCGGGGCGCACCAGCACGCTGCGGGCGCCCGCACCGACGCGGCTCGCATCCGCGGCCGGCGGGGCCAGCCTGTTCAACATCGGTCAGATGAGGCCCTGGGCCGCTCCCGTGGCGGACTGACCTGCAAGATCCATCTGGCTGCTGAGGGCGGCCGACGTCCGCTCGCATTCGTCATCACACCAGGCCAGCGGGCGATGCCCCGCAACTGATCCCAGTCCTCGAACGCATCCGTGTCCCGCGTCCGGCCGGCGGTCATCCACGCACGCATCCTGATCACTTGGGTGGCGACAAGGCCCACTCGTCCCGCCGGAACCGCCGGCATCTGCGGCGTCGGCAGGTCAAGCACACCATTCGGGAGCGCAAGGATCAGCGGGTCAACCGCCGGTGCCGCGGTAGCGCGGGCGGCCGACCCACCGGCTTCGACAAGACGATCTGCAAGCGCCACAACAAAGTTGAACGAACGATCAACGCGCTCAAAGGCTTCCGCGCCGTGGCCACCCGCTTCGGCAAGAGGGCGTATAACTCCCACGGCGCGGTGGCCATATCGTCGCTATTCGCCTCTGGCTTCGCTCGTGATCCGTCTGGCACTCCTCAGGGCCGGTGGCAGACGGCCTCGACGTTATTGCCGTCAGGATCGCGGACGAAGGCTCCATAGTAGGAGTCGTGGTAGTCAGGCCAGAGTCTGGGCGCGTGCAGGACTTTGGCACCCACTGCCTCAGCCGCGACGTGGAAGGCGTCCACGGTAGCGCGGTCGGCTGCGGTGAACGCGATGTGCACCTCGCGCGAGGGCACGGGGTCCTCGGCCGGGACCAGCCACAGCGGGTGCCCCGTGACACCGAAGCTGATGTTCGCGCCGAACTGCTTCTTGCGCTCGCCGCCCAGCGGTGCGAGTACGGCATCGTAGAACGCGGCGCTGGCCGCGATGTCATTCACCTGAATTGCGATGTGATCTAACATGCGCCAACCTTGCACGGCCGCAGCAGAGTTGTCGCGCAGTTTTCCTCCTCCTCTCTCCCCCCGACCGCCCCCCTGACCCTGTGCAACGGAGCACGCCTGGCCGCGACCCATCGGACACGCCCTAGACCGCTGCGCCCGTCGTGCTCGTCTCCAACAGCCGCCTGACCTCGGCGGCTTCGGGCGCCGTACGCTCCTCGAAGACGGCGAGCGCCGCGCGCCAGCACGCCTTCGCACGGTCCCGCTGAGCCAGCGCGTACAGGGCCTTTCCGAGGGTCACCAGCACGGTGGCGCGGTGCCAGTCCCCGCCGATCCCCCGCATCGCCAGGGCCTGTTCGGCCTGGGCGGCCGCACGGGCGGCTTCGCCCTGCCGGAGGTGTGTCTCGGCGAGGCGGAAGTGGACCATGCCTTCCCACCGCGACTGCCGGCTTCTGCGGAACATGGCCAGCGCTTCGGACAGTTGCTTCTCGGCCTCTTCCCACGCACCGCTCGCCGTGAGAGCGACTCCGAGCGCGTACAGGCCCTTGGCGGGGCTGCCGGCCGGGAAGCGCCGGAAGACGGAAAGCGCCTCTTCCGCCAGCGCCTTGGCGTCGGCCGCCCGGTCGAGCCCGACATGTGCCAGGGAGAGATCGCACAGGACCGAAGCCTCGGAGAGCGCACGGCCGTTGTCCTGGAACAGGGAGCGAGCCTGTTCGAGGAAGTGTTTCGCCTCGTCGTGCCTGCCCTGGAAGTCGGCGACGATTCCACGGTTGTTGGCGGCGTAGGCGGAGAAGACGGGGTCGTCGGCGGAGATTCCCAGCGAAGCGGTGACACGGGCCTCCGCGTCGGCACGGTCGAAACGGCCCGCGCTCATGTGGAGTGTCGAGAGGACGGAACGGGCACGGGCTTCCGCCTGAACGTCCTCCGCGGTCTGCGCGCCCTGTTTCACGGCCTCGGCGGCCTGTTCGTACTGGCTCGTTCCGAAACCCGCGTCCACGATATGGCTGGCGATCACCAGCAGGTCGGCCGCGCGGCGAAGCGTCGTACCGGACGCGAGTTGGCGGACGCAGGAGAGGAAGCAGGAGGACTCGCTGAAGATCCAGTCGACGGCGGCGCTCTGACCGGAGAAGGTGAGACCGTCGACCGCCGTGGTGTCGACCTCGCCGATCGGAGGTTCCTGGGGCTTCTGCAGCCGGTACACCTCGGCGGCGGTGGCGAGGTAGAAGTCGAGCAGACGGGAGAGCGCCGCTTCCCTTTCGGACTCCTCGCTCTCATCCCGCTCCGCGCAGGCGCGGGCGAAGAGCCGCACCAGGTCGTGGAACCGATAGCGTCCCGGCGCCGCGGATTCGAGGAGAGAGGTGTCCACGAGCGACTCGAGGAGGAATTCCGTGGTGTCCGCGGACAGGCCGAGGAGGGCGGCCGCCGCGTCCAGGGAGATGTCGGGACCGTCGGCGAGGCCCAACAGCCGGAAGGCACGTGCCTGGCCCGGATCGAGTTGCCCGTAGCCGAGTTCGAAGGTGGCCTTGACGGCCTGGTCCCCGGCCTGGAGTTCGTCGAGCCGGCGCCTTCCGTCGACGAGCTTGGAGGCGAGTACGGACACGGTCCAGGTGCGACGTGCCGCCAGCCGGGATGCTGCGATCCGGATGGCCAGCGGCAGGAATCCGCAGGCGCCCACGACGTCGAACGCGGCTGTCCGCTCGTTCAGGACGCGTTCCTCGCCCACGATCCGGGTGAACAACGCCATCGCCTCGTCCGGGCTCATGACGTCGAGGTCCAGCAGATGGGCGCCTGCCAGATCGACCATGCGCGTCCTGCTGGTGACCAGCGCCACGCTTCCGTGAGGCGGGAGCAGCGGACGTATCTGGGCGGCGTCCCTGGCGTTGTCCAGAAGAAGGAGAACGCGTCGTCCGGTGAGCAGTGAACGAAAGAGAGCGGCCCGCTCTGACAGCCCGTCCGGTACACCGGCATCGGCGGTACCCAGCGATCGCAGAAACGCCCCCAGGACGGCGCCGGGATCCGCGGCCGAAGGGCCCGCGCCGTGCAGATCGGCGTAGAGCTGACCGTCCGGAAAGTATTCGGCGGCCTCATTCGCCGCGTGCACCGCCAAGGTCGTCTTGCCCACCCCCGCATTCGCGGAAATGGCGGTCACCGTGCTGTCCGGCTCGACCAGCTTCCCCACCAGTTCCCGGACGAGTCCCTCCCGTCCGGTGAAGTCGAAGACACTTCCCGGGAGTTGAGCCGGTCTGCGTACCACGTCGATGTCCGCGGACTCTTCCGCACCCTGGTTGAGGCTCTCGTCCGCCGTCAGGATCCGCTGTTGGAGCTCGCTGAGTTCCGGGCGCGGGTCGATGCCGAGTTCCTCGACGAGCAGCCGCCGGATGTCCGCGTACACCGCGAGGGCCTCGGCCTGGCGACCGCTGCGGTACAGGGCGAGCATCAGCATCTCGCGGAGCCGCTCTCGCAGCGGGTGTGCGACGGTCAGATAGGTCAGCTCCGTCACCGCGTCCGCGTATCTGCCCGCTTGCAGATCGAGTTCGAGCCGTCGCTCCTGCAGACTCAGCCGCCACTCACTGAGCCGTGCGCGTTGAGCCTCCGCGTACGGTCCCGGGACGTGGGCCAGCGCGGTTCCGTCCCAATGGGCGAGAGCCGAGTCGTAGAGTGCGCGCGCCTGATCGGCGCTTTCCGCCTCCTCCGCCCGTGCCGTCAGATCGAGGACGACGTCGAGGTCGACGACGACGTCGGCGCTTCTGCGGAGCGCATAGCGGCCGGATTCATACACGAGCAGACCGGAGTCGCCTCCCAGGGCCTTGCGGATACGGCTCATATAGGTGCGCACCGCCTGCGTGCCGCGAGGAGGGCGGTACTCGCCCCATACCGCGTCGCACAACTCCTCGGTGTCGACGGGCTCGTTTCTGAGCAGGAGAGCGGCGAGAACGGCCCGCTGCTGGGGCGATCCCAGGCTGAGTTCCTGATCGCCGCGCCAAGCCCGCAGGGGGCCGAGTACGGAGAAGCGCAGCCGCGCCGAACGTGCCGCACCGGACAGGGCCCCCGAGGCCTCCCGCATGGGCGGAACCCGGCCGGGGCGGGAACCGGCGGTGTACGGCAGTGACTCCGACAGGGCGTTCTTGTAGAGCTCCTCCGCCTGCTCGGTCCGCGCGGGGGACGTACCGGCGTGGTGTGCCGTGACGTACTCCGCGTACGCGAGGCGGGCGAGAGCGCCACGAGCCTGCGGGTGCCGGCGGCCGTACGTCGCGGAGGCCTTCTGCGCCGCGATGGAGAGCACCTCCGTGGCGCGCTCCATGCGTTCGGTCGCGTCCGCCGTCCGAGCCGATTCGAATTCCGCGAAGGCGAGGGTGACCAACGCCGAGAGGGACAGGGGGTGTTCGCTTCCGAGCAGGGAGACCAGCCGGCGGGTCACGCTCTCCACTTCGGCGACCAGCGACTCGATGTCCGCGACGCTGCCCGCACGGCGATTGAGGATTCCGTCCACCTGGACGGCGCATGCCAGGAGTTGGATCTCCAGGCTCTCCCGGGTGCCGGAATCCGCTGCGGCGGCTTCGGACTTGGCGGCCTGTGCCAGATCGAAGGCGGAGGCCGCATTGCCCATGCGCATCACGATCGCCGCGTGGTGGGCCAGAGCCCGCGCTCGGGGAAAGGCGCCGGACTGCACGTGTCCGGCAGGCAGAGCAGTCAGCGGCTGGAGGCTCAGAGCCGTCTCCAGGTCGCCGCGTTCGACCAGCAGAATGAGCAACGTGTCCGCGAGGGCGGCACGTTGAGCCGGAGGAACGGGGTGCCCCTCCAACGCCCATCGGGTCAGCACTCTCGTGATGTCGTAGGACTCGGCATGCAGCCCCGCGACGTCGAGCAGCGCGACGAAGTACGCGAGACGGTCCGGCGTCTCTCCGTCGAGCACGGTCTGCAGCCGGTCGACGAAAGCGCAGGCCTGCGACCGCAGTCGGGAACGCGACGATTCCGTTCCACGGGCCGCGCTCTCGGCGCAGTCGACGGCCTCCGCCCACGACTCAAGCACGGCCCCCGCCTTCCAACTCGCCGTCGATCACCCGCTGCGCGACGCGTGACCGCAGTTCGGCGGCCTGCGTCGCATCGATGAGGCCGCGTTCGGACCACTGCCGGAGGGCGAGCAGCAGCGACTCGCCCCCGGCGATACGCTCCGATCGCTCCGTTCTCTCTGTCTTCTTGTCCTCCTCCTTCTCCTCCCACCGGGGAGCGGCCGGGGTCTCGGACGGAGGGCGGAGGACGTCGATGAGATGACCGACGTCGAACCGGTCGAAGCGCCGTAGAGCGTCGCCGATCGTGGCGGCTATCAGCACGTTGGCCGCGCGCTGCTCGGTGGAGTGACGGTCGAGGATCTGCTCCAACAGGATGCCGAGAACGGTCGGTTCACGCTCGTCCGTGCCCCGCTCCACCGGGCCTCCGGAGTAGCCCGAGTAGTCACCGAGATGCTGGTCCGCCGTCAACTGCAAGGCCTCGATGACGCCGCCGCCTTCGCACATGTGGCGGGTGCCGCCGTCGTCGACGCTTCCGGTCAACTTGGCGTCGCCGGGGGCGGGACGGTACGGGCCCGACCACCGGTCTCCGCGCTTGGCGAGCCCCGCCGTCGGCACGGGCAGCGGCACGTCCTGGGGATCGGCGATCTCGATCAGCGCCAGATCGGCGTCCTTGGCCCGCTCGCAGACATGTCCCCGCACGCTGCGTTCGCCGGTCAGGTCGATCTCCACCGCGTCGTCGAGAGGGTCCAGCCCCTGTAAGCAGTGCAGCGCCGTGAGCACGTACCGGCGTGTGAGCAGGAACCCGGCACCCAGGCGCCGCCGCGACTGTCGGAGATCCACCCAATAGCCGCCGCGTGTCATGGAGTTCCCGGGTGCCGTTCCACGGTGAGGGTGATCTCGAAGGAGGCCTCGGCGGACGCCTTGGAGAGGATCACCCCGGCCTCGGCTCCTAGCGTGAGTCCGAAGGTGACCTCTGCGCTGGAGACGCTCCATCCGTCGCGCTGCGATGTGCCGGACAGCGACTGCTGCGCGATGGAGGAGGCCTGAACGATGGCCGCCTGCACCTCGGCGGCACGCTCGCTGAGCAGTTCGGAGGAGCGTGTCCTGCTGCCGATCTGGCGGGAGCCGGCCGCGTCGAGCACGACCGTTTCGACTCTGACCTCTGGCACTGCCACTGCGTACGTCCCCCGATCGCCACCCTCGGCCCTCCGTGCGTCAACCATGGTAGGCGCGGCGGCAGTTGTGCGCGCCATACCCCGAACTCGGTCACTGCCGGGGTCAGTTGCCGCGTCCGCGGCCTTCGTGCCGGAGCTCTTCCAGGTCGCGGGCCGACTGCGCCAGCAGTGCCCGCATCGCCGACTCCGCCGCGTCCGCGTCGCCCGCCCGTACGGCGTCGAGTACCGCCCCGTGGCTGGGCACCGGGTTCTGCGGGCGGTGGCCCGTGGTGTGGACGAGGCGGTCGCGGAAGGCGAGGCCCGTGGCGATGACCGTCTCCATCCGCTCCAGCATCTCGTTGTGGGAGGCGGCCAACAGGGCGCGGTGGAAGGCGAGATCGGCCGCGACGGCCTCGTCGCCGACCTCCGAGGCCCGTGCCATGGCCTGGAGCGCCTCGTCCAGGACGGCGAGGTCCTCCTCCGTACGGCGTTCCGCAGCGAGCCGTACCGCCGCCGGTTCGACGATGCCGCGTACCTCGCCCAGGTCGCGCAGCAGCGGGTTCCCGGCGCCGGCCGCCGGGCCCCGCGCGAACTCGAACTGCCAGCGCAGCACGTCCGCGTCGAGGAGGTGCCAGTCGGCGCGCGGCCGTACGAACGTGCCGCGTTTCTGCCGGGCGTCGACCATGCCCTTCGCGGCGAGCACCTTCAGCGATTCGCGCAACGCCGTGAGGCTGACGCCCAGTTCGGCCTGGAGCGCGCCCAGGTCGAGCGTGTCGCCCTCCGCGACCCGGCCGCTGAGCACCCGGTGCGCGATGGCCTCCACGGTCTGGCCGTGCACTCCGCGCCGCGCGTAACCGGACATGTCCTCGCTCGCCTTCTCCGCTGCTCCCCCGGTACGGCTTGGCTTCCGCACCGGGCCCTGTCACCGGCGGCCCTCCCCGGCCGGCGGCTCAACCACCGCCTCACGCCGAGGACTTCACGCCGCGCACGTCACGCCGACGACTTCATGACGCTCCAGCCCCCGTCGACCAGCAGACTCGCGCCCGTGACGTACGAGGCCTCCGGCGAGGCAAGGTACGCGATAGCCGAGGCGACCTCCTCGGGTGTGCCGAAGCGGCCGGCGGCGGTCTCCGCGACGCTGGACGCGCGCTCCTCCTCGGGCACCCGGTCCCACAGCCCGGTCAGCACCGGGCCGGGCAGCACCGTGTTGACCCGTACCTCCGGCCCGTACTCGACCGTCAACTGGCCGCCCAGCGACAGCAGTCCGCCCTTCGCCGCCGCATAGGCGGGGTGGCCGGGGATGCCGCGGTGCGCGTGCACGGAGGAGACCAGGACGACCGCTCCGCGTTCCGCGCGCAGATCCTCCAGGCAGGCCCGTACGCCGAGGAAGGCGGCGGTGAGGCCGACGGAGAGCTGACGGTTCCACGACTCGGGCGAGGTCTCGTGCGCCGGGGCGACCTCGACCCGTACGGCGTTGCTGACGAGGACGCCGACGAGGCCGTAGGCGTGCGCGGAGTCCAGGACGCGCCGCCAGGAGTCCTCCTGGCCGACGTCCGCGGGGACGAAGACGGCCTCGCCGCCCGACCGCCGGATCTCCTGGGCGACCAGCGGGCCACGCTCCTCGTCGACGTCGGCGACCACGACGGCGGCGCCCTCCGCCGCCAGGCGGCGCGCGGTGGCCGCGCCGATGCCGGTGGCGGCGCCGGTGACGACGGCGGTACGGCCGTGGAAGCGGCCCTGCGCACCG
>NZ_LJGW01000437.1 GCF_001751255.1 Streptomyces nanshensis
GAAGACCACCCCCACCCCCGGCAACGGCACCGACTGACCACCGAGCCGAGCTGGCACGTACGACAGCGAGGGCCGTCCCACCACATCAGGTGGGGCGGCCCTCGCTCTATGTGACGAAGTCTGAGAGCTTGCACACAGCCCGAGCGGGCCCATGAGCCGTCACGGGCCGCGTGCCGGGACGTGTACACGCAGGTCAGCGCAGGGGCTCCTGTCCGCCCGGAGCTCCGCGGCCGTCGTCCACCGGCGGGGCAGCACCGTCACCGCCTGTGCAACGCTTCCCCGATGGCGTGAGTACGTCCGGATATGCGCGCAGACCCCGCGCAGCGGCCGTGGAGCCCGGGACGGCCCGAGGCCCGGCCCGCCCCGTACGAGCGCCGACGGCACAGCGGCACGGCAGAACTGGGGAGCGACGATGGCGGACGACAGCACGGGCGGGTACGGCGAGACCACCGGCCGTCCGCGGGGCCGCGCACTGCGGGCCACCGGGCGCCGCCGCAAGCCGCATTCGCGCCGGCGGCGCGTCCTCAAGGCGGCGGCGTGGACCGCCGCTGCGGCCGTCGTCCTCGGCGGCACCGGCGCGGGCTTCGCCTACTTCAAGCTCAACGGCAACATCTCCGGCGTCGACATCGACGCCCAACTGGGCAAGGACCGGCCCGGTGACACCCCCGACGGCTCCATGGACATCCTCGTCCTCGGTTCCGACAGCCGCTCCGGCACCAACGGCAAGTACGGCAAGGGGCAGGAGGGCGCCCGTTCCGACACCGCGATGGTCGTCCACGTCAACAAGGAGCACGACAAGGCGAACGTCGTGTCGATACCGCGCGACACCATCGTCGAGCGCCCCGCGTGCAGCCGCGACGACGGCGGCGGCACCGCGCCCCGGCAGCGCGCGATGTTCAACTCCGCGTACGAGGTGGGCGGTCCGGCCTGCGCCGTGAAGACGGTGGAGTCGATGTCCGGCGTCCGCATGGACCACTACGCGGAGGTCGACTTCGCCGGCTTCAAGAAGCTGATCGACGACCTCGGCGGCGTCGAGGTCACCACCCGCAAGCCGATCGACGACCCGGACAGCCATCTCAAGCTCTCGCCCGGCGCGCACAAGCTCGACGGCGAGCAGTCCCTCGGCCTGGTCCGTACGCGGCACGCGGTCGGCGACGGCAGCGACCTGGGCCGCATCCAGCTCCAGCAGGCGTTCCTGAAGGCGCTGATGGACCAGGTCAACAGCGTCGGCGTCTTCAGCAGCCCGAAGAAGCTCTACGACCTCGCCGACAGCGCCACGTCTGCCGTCACCACCGACTCCGACCTGGACTCCGTACGCGATCTGGCCGGGCTGGCGAGCATGCTCAAGGGCATCAAGTCCGATGACATCCATATGTCGACGCTGCCGGTGACATACGACCCGCAGGACCCCAACCGGGTCGTGCCGGTGGAGTCCAAGGCCGCGAAGATGTGGTCCGCGATCAAGCGGGACGCCGCCATACCGAAGTCCGCGGAGAAGGGCTCGGCGAGCGGTGCGGGCGACGCGGGCGGAGTGGTCGGCTGAGCGGTCCGCGCCCGGCCGCCGGCCGGTCACCATGGGGAATATCCGGCGCCCTCCCCCGGTTTTGGGAGGTACGGCCAGTGATGGCAGACTGGACCGTCGGCCCCGGTTCACGGGGGACAAGCCCGTCCTCCGACCCGGTGCCCTCCAGGAATATAGGAGACACCTTGAAGCGCGACATCCACCCCGAGTACGTAGAGACCCAGGTGAGCTGCACCTGCGGCAACTCCTTCACGACTCGCAGCACCGTGAGCGGCGGCCAGATCCGGGCCGACATCTGCTCCGCGTGCCACCCCTTCTACACCGGCAAGCAGAAGATCCTCGACACCGGTGGCCGTGTGGCCCGGTTCGAGGCCCGCTTCGGCAAGGGCGCCGGTTCCGCCAAGAAGTAGCACCACTCGAGCGCCGGTCTCCTCGGCACGCTCCCCCCGCGGGGGCGTGGGGGACCGGCGCTCTTGCGCTGCCTGGCACTTCCTTCTTCACGTAAAGGGACAAACGATGTTCGAGGCGGTCGAGGAACTGATCGGCGAGCATGCCGAGTTGGAGAAACAGCTCGCCGATCCCGCGATCCACGCCGACCAGACGCGCGCCCGCAGGCTGAACAAGCGCTACGCGGAGCTCTCCCCGGTGATCGCCACGTACCGTTCCTGGAAGCAGACCGGCGACGACATCGCCACCGCACGCGAACTCGCCGTGGACGACCCGGACTTCGCCGCCGAGGTGAAGGACCTGGAGATCCTGCGCGAGGAGCTGACGGAGAAGCTCCGGCTGCTGCTGGTGCCGCGCGACCCCAGCGACGACAAGGACGTCATCCTCGAGATCAAGGCGGGCGAGGGCGGCGACGAGTCCGCGCTCTTCGCCGGCGATCTGCTGCGGATGTATCTGCGCTATGCCGAACGCGTCGGCTGGCGTACGGAGTTGATCCAGTCCACCGAGTCCGACCTCGGCGGCTACAAGGACGTCCAGGTCGCGGTGAAGGCCAAGGGCGGCGCGACGGAGCCCGGTCAGGGCGTGTGGGCGCGGCTGAAGTACGAGGGCGGGGTGCACCGCGTGCAGCGCGTGCCCGCCACCGAGTCGCAGGGACGCATCCACACCTCCGCGGCGGGCGTGCTCGTCCTGCCCGAGGCCGAGGACGTCGACGTGGAGATCAACGCCAACGACCTGCGGATCGACGTCTACCGCTCCTCCGGCCCCGGCGGCCAGTCCGTCAACACCACGGACTCCGCGGTGCGGATCACGCACGAGCCCACCGGCATCGTCGTCTCCTGCCAGAACGAGAAGAGCCAGCTCCAGAACAAGGAACAGGCGCTGCGCATCCTGCGCGCCCGGCTGCTGGCCGCCGCACAGGAGGAGGCAGACCAGGAGGCGTCGGACGCGCGGCGCAGCCAAGTGCGTACGGTGGACCGGTCGGAGCGGGTGCGCACCTACAACTTCCCGGAGAACCGGATCTCCGACCACCGGGTGGGCTTCAAGGCGTACAACCTGGACCAGGTTCTCGACGGCGAACTGGACGCGGTGATCCAGGCGTGCGTCGACGCCGACTCCGCGGCCAAGCTGGCCGCGGCACAGTAAGGGCGTACGGACGGGCGGACGGAATTGGACATGCTGCATTCGTCCGGGGGGCGGCCCCCGAACCCACGCGGTCTGCTGATCGCAGAGGTGGCACAGGCGACCCAGCGGCTCGCCGACGCCGGAGTGCCCTCGCCGAGGTTCGACGCCGAGGAGCTGGCCGCGTACGTGCACGACGTCAAGCGCGGCGAGCTGCACAGGGTGCCGGACTCCGACTTCGACGCCCGCTACTGGGAGGCCGTCTCGCGGCGCGAGGCGCGTGAGCCCCTGCAGCACATCACGGGGCGCGCGTTCTTCCGCTACCTCGAACTTCAGGTCGGGCCGGGGGTGTTCGTACCGCGTCCGGAGACCGAGTCGGTCGCCGGCTGGGCGATAGAGGCGGTACGGGCGATGGACGTCGCCGAGCCGCTCATCGTCGATCTGTGCACGGGATCCGGCGCGATCGCGCTCGCCCTCGCCCAGGAGGTGCCGCGCTCGCGCGTGCACGCCGTCGAGCTGGACGAGGTGGCCTACGGCTGGGCCGCGAAGAACGTCGAGGGCAGCCGCGTCACCCTGCACCACGCCGACGCGCTCACCGCGCTCCCCGAACTCGACGGCCAGGTCGACCTGATCGTCTCCAACCCGCCGTACATCCCGCTCACCGAATGGGAGTATGTGGCGCCCGAAGCCCGCGACCACGACCCCGAGCTGGCGTTGTTCTCCGGGGAGGACGGGCTGAGCACGATCCGCGGTCTGGAGCGCACGGCACACCGGCTGCTGCGCCCCGGCGGCCTCGTCGTCATCGAGCACGCGGACACCCAGGGCGGCCAGGTCCCCTGGATCTTCACCGAGGACCGCGGCTGGGCCGACGCCGCGGACCACCCCGACCTCAACAACCGGCCCCGATTCGCCACAGCCCGCAGGGAGGTGCCGTGATGGCACGGCGTTATGACTGCACCGACGCGACCGACCGCAAGACCGGCCTGCGCGAGGCCGCCTCGGCGGTACGCCGCGGTGAGCTCGTCGTGCTGCCCACGGACACGGTGTACGGCATCGGTGCCGACGCCTTCAGCCCGGACGCCGTCGGCGATCTGCTGGAGGCCAAGGGCCGCGGCAGGAACATGCCGTCACCGGTCCTCGTCGGCTCTCCGAACACGCTGCACGGTCTCGTCACCGACTTCTCCGAGGCCGCCTGGGAGCTGGTCGACGCCTTCTGGCCGGGCGCGCTGACGCTCGTGGCCAAGCACCAGCCCTCGCTGACGTGGGACCTGGGCGACGCCCGCGGCACCGTGGCCGTACGGATGCCGCTGCACCCCGTCGCGATCGAACTGCTCAAGGAGTTCGGGCCGATGGCCGTCTCCTCCGCGAACCTCTCGGGTCATCCGGCGCCGCAGGACTGCGACGCCGCCCAGGAGATGCTGGGGGAGTCCGTCGCCGTGTATCTCGACGGGGGGCCGACGCCCGATTCGGTGCCGTCTTCCATCGTCGACGTCACGGGCCGTACGCCGGTGCTGCTGCGTGCGGGCGCGGTCAGCGCCGAGGAGCTGCGCAAGGTCGTCCCGGACCTGGAGGTGGCGCAGTGACCGGGGTCCGGCGCGGTGCGCCGCCGCCGCGGACGACGGACGGCCTCCGGAGCGGGGGGAAGTGCCCGCCGCCGGGGCACGCCGGGAGATGCCCGCAGTGAACACCCCGCACGGGCGTGGTGCGGCGGATCCGGGCGGTACGGGCGGAGTGGCCGGTCCCCTCGGGCCGGGCGGCCCCGGCGGCATGAGCGGTACCGGGCACGGCTTCGGCTACGGCTTCGCGTACGGGAACGGGACCGGCGGCTTCGCCGGCACCGGCGGTCCGGGCGGCTCCGGGTCCGGTCACGGCGGTCCGGGGCACGGCTCCGGACACGGCGCTTCCGGTCACGGTCCGGGCTCCCCGGGCGGCTTCCGCATCCTCCACGTCTCCACCGGCAACGTCTGCCGCTCGCCCCTGACCGAGCGGCTGACCCGGCATGCCCTGAAGGAGCGGCTGGGCGACGGGCGCAGCGGCGGCATCGTGGTCGAGAGCGCCGGTACGTGGGGCCACGAGGGCGCTCCCATGGAGGAGCACGCGGCGGAGGTGCTGCTGGAGCACGGCGCCGACCCGGAGGGCTTCCGCGGCCGTGAACTGCTCGACGAGCACGTCATCCGGGCCGACTTGGTGCTCACCGCGACCCGTGACCACCGTGCCCAGGTGGTCTCGATGGGGCACTCGGCGGGGCTGCGTACGTTCACGCTCAAGGAGTTCACGCGGCTGGTGCGCGCCATAGACGCCGCGACCCTGCCCGACCCGCGCTCCGCGGAGGGCGTCGTGGAGCGGGCGTACGCGCTCGTACAGGCCGCGGCGGCGCTGCGCGGCTGGCTGCTGGCGCCCAGCCCCGAGGCGGACGAGATCCATGATCCGTACGGCGCTCCCATCCCGTACTTCCGGTCGGTCGGGGACGAGATCAGCAAGGCGCTGGACCCGGTCGTCACGGCACTGACCGGTGTGGAGGCGGGCAGCCGCCCCCACAGGTGAAACCGCCGGCCCCGCGCAGGTGTCCTATGGTGTGGGGCCAAGGAACAGCGAAAACCCTGGGGAACCCGTGCGTGAATATCTGCTGACGCTCTGTGTCGCGGCCGCGGTCACCTATCTACTGACCGGGCCGGTGCGGAAGTTCGCCATCGCGGCGAAGGCGATGCCGCAGATCCGGGCGCGCGACGTCCACCGCGAGCCGACGCCCCGCCTCGGCGGCATCGCGATGTTCGGCGGGCTGTGCGCGGGGCTGCTGGTCGCCTCCCAACTCACCAACATCGGCGAGCTGTTCGTCCTCTCCGACGAGCCGCGCGCGCTGCTGTCCGGCGCCGGGCTGATCTGGCTGCTGGGCGTGCTGGACGACAAGTGGGGCGTGGACGCCCTCGTGAAGCTGGGCGGCCAGATGATCGCCGCGGGCGTCATGGTGCTCCAGGGGCTGACGATCCTGTGGCTGCCCGTGCCGGGTGTGGGCAACGTCGCGCTGACGCAACTGCAGGGCACGCTGCTGACGGTCGCGCTCGTCGTGATCACCATCAACGCCGTGAACTTCGTGGACGGTCTGGACGGTCTGGCCTCCGGCATGGTGACCATCGCCGCCGCGGCGTTCTTCATGTACGCGTACCGCATCTGGTACGGGTACGGCGTCGAAGCGGCCGCTCCCGCAACGCTGTTCGCGGTGCTGCTGATGGGTATGTGCCTGGGCTTCCTGCCGCACAACATGCATCCCGCGCGCATCTTCATGGGCGACTCGGGATCGATGCTGATCGGTCTCGTGCTGGCCGCGGGCGCGGTCTCGATCACCGGTCAGGTCGACCCGGACCTCATGGTCCAGCACACCGGTTCGGTGCGCTCCGCGGTGCACACGATGGTGCCCCTGTACATGCCGCTGCTGCTGCCGCTCACGATCATCGCGATCCCCGTCGCGGACCTGGTGCTCGCGATCGTGCGCAGGACGTGGCGAGGGGAGTCGCCGTTCGCGGCGGACAAGGGGCACTTGCACCACCGGCTGCTGGAGATCGGGCACTCGCACAGCCGCGCGGTGCTGATCATGTACTTCTGGTCGGCGCTGATCGCCTTCGGGGCGGTCGCGTTCTCGGTGCAGTCCTCCAGCCTCGCCATCGTGCTCGCGATCGTGCTGCTGAGCGCGGTGGGTCTGGTGGTGCTGCTGTTGCCGCGCTTCACGCCCCAAGTGCCGCGGTGGGCGTACGCGTTCGTACCGCCGCGCTACCGGCGTGCGCCCGGGGCGCCGGACGAGTCCGGTACGGAATCCGGTATTCCGTCGGATGCGCCGTATTTGGTCAATTTCGAGAAGAATGCCCAATTCGCCGCACCCAACGGGAATTCGGCCGGGACGGCCGGTGCGGAAAAAGCGGAAAACGCACCTCAGCCCGCCTTCGCGGGGCTCAACGGCGCCACCGCGATCGGCCGCAACGATCAACGGGGCGGGCGGAGTTCGGGCCCTTCGTGTGACAGCGAGCACACCAAGTAGGTAAAGACCTCATCAAATAGTTTGTGATAGCGTTCACGAAAGCCGGAGAGCCGGAGACCGGAGCGGAGGACGCCGCTTCGATCTGTGGTTTCGCCCCCTGGATTCCCCTCGCGGAGAGAGGGCGTCTTCCGGCGATCAGCCTTCGACTGGTGCGCGGCTCCGCCGAGTTGCGTCCGTCGAGGCGAGCATCACCCGCCCCCGACCACGCCGGAGCTGCCCTCATGCAGTCCAACGATGCCCGGATCCTGCGGGGAGCGGCGCTCATCGCCGCCCCGGTGGGAGTCGTCGCCACCGTCGTCAGCGCGGTGACGGCCGGCGGGAAGGGCCTCATCGGCGCGCTCGTCGCGCTGGCCGTCGTCGCCGTCTTCTTCGGGCTGGGGTTCGCCGCGCTCATGCGCATCACCCAGGACAAGCCCCAAGTGACCATGATGGCCGGGATGTTGGTCTACACGGTGCAGATGCTCCTCATCGGGATCTTCATCATCGTCTTCAGCGATACGACGCTGTTCAACGCCCGTGCCTTCGCCCTCACTCTGCTCGTCACCGCGCTGGCGTGGGTGGGCGGACAGGTGCGGCAGAGCCTCACGAGCAAGATGCTCTACGTCGATCCCGTACCGTCCGCGTCGGCCAACGAGCCTGCGCACACCGGGAGATCGGGGCCCCGGGATGAGACGTGAGGGGCGTCGGAAGGGCCTTGATCCGCATCTGCTATCGTCCGGAAACGCATCCGGCCGTGTGGGGCCCGCTCGCCGCAGGAGCGCAGTGCCCCGGCGGCCTGCGGTGTACTCGGATCCCAAGCTGTGGCCGCAGCGTGGATCCCGGGTGCCCGGTCCTCGGTGCACGCTCCGAGTCGACCGCAGTGGCACCGCCACACTCTGTCCCCCGTGCCGACAAGCGGTCTCACCAGCCGCGCTGACACACAAGGTTGCCGTCACTTATGCGTCACGACGAAGGAGTCACGGGTGAGCGCCCTAACGCTGCTGGCTAACACCGACTGCCACATCAACGCTGGCTGCGCCTTTCCCGCGCCGGGCCTCCACTCGTTCCAGTACAAGCCGATCTTCAGCGTCGGCGGCATCGAGTTCACCAAGCCGATGCTGCTCGCCGTCATCTGCATGGTGATCGTCGTCGGCTTCTTCTGGGCCGCGTTCAACAAGCCGAAGCTCGTCCCGGGGAAGCTGCAGTTGGTCGGGGAGATCGGTTACAACTTCATCGCGAAGAGCATCGCCACCGAGGTGATCGGCAAGAAGGGGAAGCAGTACATCCCCTTCCTGATGTCGATCTTCTTCTTCGTGTGGCTGATGAACATCATGTCCATCATCCCGCTCGCGCAGTTCCCGGCGACCTCACGCTTCGCCTTCCCGGTCGCACTCGCGCTGCTGGTCTTCGTGACCTACATGTTCCTGACGTTCAAGACCCACGGACTCAAGGGCGGCGTCAAGAACCTGGTGTGGATCGAGGGCCTGCCCAAGCCCCTCGTACCGCTGATCATCCTGCTGGAGTTCATCCAGAACGTGATCACCCGGCCGTTCACGCTCGCGGTGCGGTTGTGGGCCAACATGTTCGCCGGCCACATGCTGATCGTGATGTTCAGCGCCGCGGCCTGGTATCTGGTCACCCCGTCGTTCCTGTCCGTCGTCGCGGGTGGTTCCCTCCTCCTGGCGATCGGCATGACGGCCTTCGAGGTCCTGATCCAGTTCCTCCAGGCGTACATCTTCACGCTGCTCGCCGCGATCTACATCAGCGGAGCGCTCGAAGAGGCCCACTGACCCGATCCAACTCCCCTCGTACCAACGGAACTTCGCTGGGAAGCCCCCAGCGGACCGCATCACACAGGAAGAAGAAGATGACTGCTGAGCTTGTTAACCTCGCCGCCGTCGACATCAAGGGCAACCTGGGCGCCGTCGCCTACGGTCTGGCCGCCATCGGCCCCGGTGTGGGTATCGGCGTGGTCTTCGGCCACTCCATCGAGGCCATGGCCCGTCAGCCCGAGGCCATGGGCATCATCCGCACCAACATGTTCCTCGGCTTCGCGCTCTGTGAGGTCCTGGCGCTCCTCGGCCTGGTCGTCCCCTTCATCTTCTCTTGAGCCGGGACGGCCGGTAGCCATACCCGACGAAAGGTTCGGACATGATGACTTTCTTGGCTGAGGAGGGGGCGCAGAACCCTCTGATCCCCGACACCGTCGAGCTGGTCGTCGGCCTGATCGCCTTCTTCATCGTCTTCGGTGTCCTCGGCAAGAAGCTGCTGCCCACCATCCAGAAGACCCTGGACGAGCGGCAGGACGCGATCGAGGGCGGCCTGGAGCGCGCGCAGGAGGCGCAGACCGAGGCCAACCAGACCCTCGAGCAGTACAAGGCGCAGCTCGCCGAAGCCCGTCACGAGGCCGCTCGCATCACCGAGCAGGCGCGTGAGCAGGGTGCTGCGATCATCGCCGAGATGCGCGAAGAGGGTCAGCGTCAGCGGGACGCGATCATCGCCGCGGGCCACACGCAGACCGAGGCGGACCGCCGCCAGGTGACGGTCGCGCTGCGCCAGGAAGTCGGCCGCATGGCCACCGACCTGGCAGGCCGCGTCGTCGGTGAGTCCCTGGAGGACTCCGCACGGCAGAGCCGCGTCATCGACCGGTTCCTCGAGGAGCTCGAGGAGAAGGCAGAGGCCGCCCGATGATGGGAGCGAGCCGCGACGCGGTCGCCGCCGCCCGCGAGGCCCTGACGGCGCTGACCGACAGCACGTCGGCGGACCCGAAGGCGCTCGCGGACGAACTGGCCGCGGTGACGGTGCTGCTGGACCGCGAGGTCTCGCTGCGCCGCGTACTGGCCGACCCGTCGCGCAGCGGCGAACGCAAGGCGGAACTCGTCGCGAACGTGCTCGGCGGGCAGGTGGGCGGCTCCACCGTCGACCTCGTCTCCGGCATGGTGCGCTCGCGCTGGTCCGCCCCGCGCGACCTGGTGGACGCGACGGAGGAGCTGGCCGACATCGCCGACCTCGTCGCCGCCGAGCGCGACGGCACGCTGGACGAGACCGAGGACGAGCTCTTCCGGTTCTCCCGCACGGTGGCCTCCGCGCCCGACCTGCGGGCGGCACTGGCCAGCGACACCGCCTCGCCCGCGGCGAAGACGGAGCTGGTGCACACGCTGCTCGGCGGCAGGTCCCGGCAGGCCACGGAGCGTCTCGTCACGCGTCTCGTGGCCCATCCGCGGGGACGTAGCCTGGAAGGCGGGCTCGACGCCCTCTCCCGGCTGGCGGCGGAGCGCCGCGGCCGCTCGGTGGCGGTCGTCACCTCCGCGGTGCCGCTGAGCGACAGGCAGCGGCAGCGTCTCGGTTCGGCGCTGGCGAAGCTGTACGGACGCCAGATGCATCTGAATCTCGACGTGGACCCGGAGATCCTCGGCGGGATCAGGGTGCGCGTCGGCGACGAGGTCATCAACGGCTCCATCGCAGACCGCCTCGGCGAGGCCGAACGGCGCCTGGCCGGCTGAGGCCGGCCCCGGCGCACGGGCGCGGCGGCGTCCGCGCCACACCAACTCAACAGCATCACTTAGCGGCCCGAGTTGGGCCGTAGAAGATCGATACGGTCCCAACAAGGAGAGCAGGGAACCCAGATGGCGGAGCTCACGATCCGGCCGGATGAGATCCGGGACGCGCTGGAGAATTTCGTCCAGTCGTACGAGCCGGACGCGGCCTCGCGCGAAGAGGTCGGCACGGTCAGCGTTGCCGGTGACGGCATCGCGAAGGTCGAGGGTCTTCCCTCGGCCATGGCGAACGAGCTGCTGAAGTTCGAGGACGGCACCCTCGGCCTCGCCCTCAACCTCGAGGAGCGCGAGGTGGGTGCGGTCGTCCTCGGTGAGTTCAGCGGCATCGAGGAGGGTCAGCAGGTGCGCCGCACCGGCGAGGTCCTGTCGGTTCCGGTCGGCGACGGCTACCTCGGCCGCGTCGTGGACCCGCTGGGCGCCCCGATCGACGGCCTCGGCGACATCGAGTCCGTGGGCCGCCGCGCCCTCGAGCTCCAGGCCCCGTCCGTCATGCAGCGCAAGTCGGTGCACGAGCCGATGGAGACGGGCTACAAGGCCGTCGACACCATGACGCCGATCGGCCGCGGCCAGCGTCAGCTCGTCATCGGCGACCGGCAGACCGGCAAGACCGCGCTGTGCGTCGACACGATCATCAACCAGCGCGACAACTGGCGTTCCGGCGACCCGGAGAAGCAGGTCCGCTGCATCTACGTCGCCGTCGGCCAGAAGGGCTCCACCATCGCGTCCGTACGCGGCGCCCTGGAGGAGGCCGGTGCGCTGGAGTACACGACGATCGTGGCGGCCCCGGCGTCCGACCCGGCCGGCTTCAAGTACATCGCCCCGTACACCGGCAGCGCCATCGGCCAGCACTGGATGTACGAGGGCAAGCACGTCCTCGTCGTCTTCGACGACCTGACCAAGCAGGCCGACGCCTACCGCGCCGTGTCCCTGCTGCTGCGCCGCCCGCCGGGCCGTGAGGCCTACCCGGGCGACGTCTTCTATCTGCACTCCCGTCTGCTGGAGCGCTGCGCCAAGCTCTCCGACGACATGGGCGCCGGCTCCATGACCGGTCTGCCGATCGTCGAGACCAAGGCCAACGACGTGTCGGCGTTCATTCCGACCAACGTCATCTCCATCACCGACGGCCAGTGCTTCCTGGAGTCCGACCTGTTCAACGCGGGCCAGCGCCCGGCGCTGAACGTCGGTATCTCCGTCTCCCGCGTCGGCGGTTCCGCGCAGCACAAGGCGATCCGGCAGATCACCGGTTCGCTCCGTGTGGACCTCGCCCAGTTCCGCGAGCTCGAGGCGTTCGCCGCCTTCGGCTCCGACCTGGACGACGCCTCCAAGGGAGCCCTGGAGCGCGGTAAGAGGATGACGGAGCTGCTCAAGCAGCCGCAGTACGACCCGTTCTCGACCGAGGACCAGGTCGTCTCCGTGTGGTCCGGCACGAACGGCAAGATGGACGACGTCCCCGTCGAGGACATCCGCCGCTTCGAGCGCGAGCTGCTCGAGTACATGCACCGTGAGCAGAAGGGCCTGCTGACCAGCATCGTCGAGGGCGGCAAGATGTCCGACGACACGGTGCAGGAACTCGGCGAGGCGGTCGACGCCTTCAAGAAGCAGTTCCAGACCGCGGACGGCAAGCTGCTGGGCGAGGACTGAGCCATGGGCGCTCAGACCAGGGTCTACAAGCGGCGGATCAAGTCCGTCACGGCGACCAAGAAGATCACGAGGGCGATGGAGATGATCGCCGCGTCGCGGATCATCAAGGCGCAGCGCCGGGTGGCGGCCTCCGAGCCGTACGCCAAGGAGCTGACCAACGCCGTGCGCGCGGTCGCCACCGGCTCGAACGTGAGGCACGCCCTCACCACGGAGGTCGAGCGTCCGACGCGGGCCGCGGTGCTGCTCATCGTGAGCGACCGCGGACTGGCGGGCGGCTACAACTCCAACGCCATCAAGGCGGCCGACCGGCTCACCAACCGGCTGATCGGCGAGGGCAAGGAAGTCGTCAACTACATCGTCGGCACCCGCGGTGTCACGTACTACCGCTTCCGTGAGCGTGCGATCAAGGAGTCCTGGAGCGGCTTCACGGACAACCCGACCTACGCGGACGCCAAGGCCGTGGCCGCGCCGCTGATCGAGGCGATCACGGCGGACACGGGCGCGGAGAACGGCGTGGACGAACTGCACATCGTCTACACCGAGTTCGTCTCGATGATGACGCAGACGCCGGTCGGCGACCGGATGCTGCCGCTCAGCCTGAAGTCGACGGCGGAAGAGGCCGCGGGAGTCATCGAGGAGAACATCAAGCGAGGTCCGGAGGTCCGTCCGCTCTTCGACTTCGAGCCGTCGGCCGAGCAGGTGCTCGACGCGCTGCTGCCGCGGTACGTCGAGAGCCGCGTGTACAACGCGCTGCTCCAGGCCGCCGCGTCCAAGCACGCCGCCACGCGACGTGCGATGAAGTCGGCGACGGACAACGCCGAAGACCTCATCAAGTCGCTGACGCGGCTTGCCAACGCGGCCCGCCAGGCCGACATCACCCAGGAAATCAGCGAGATCGTCGGTGGCGCGAGCGCGCTGGCTGACGCTTCTGCGGGGAGTGACCGCTAACCATGACCGAAACTCTTGAGAAGGCCACGGCGGCGGGCCGCGTCGCACGCGTCATCGGCCCGGTGGTCGACGTGGAGTTCCCCGTCGACCAGATGCCCGACATCTACAACGCGCTGACGGTCGAGGTCGCCGACCCGGCCGAAGCCGGCAAGAAGAAGACCCTCACGCTCGAGGTCGCGCAGCACCTCGGCGAGGGCCTCGTCAAGGCGATCTCCATGGAGCCCACCGACGGTCTGGTCCGCCAGGCCGAGGTGACCGACACCGGCGAGGGCATCACCGTCCCCGTCGGCGACGTCACCAAGGGCCGGGTGTTCAACACCCTGGGCAAGATCCTCAACGAGCCCGAGGCCGAGTCCGAGGTCACCGAGCGGTGGTCCATCCACCGCAAGGCCCCGGCCTTCGACCAACTCGAGTCCAAGACCGAGATGTTCGAGACGGGCCTGAAGGTCGTCGACCTGCTGACCCCGTACGTCAAGGGCGGAAAGATCGGCCTGTTCGGCGGCGCCGGCGTCGGCAAGACCGTCCTCATCCAGGAAATGATCATGCGTGTGGCGAAGCTGCACGAGGGTGTTTCCGTCTTCGCGGGTGTGGGCGAGCGTACGCGTGAGGGCAACGACCTCATCGACGAGATGGCCGAGTCCGGCGTTCTCCCGCAGACCGCGCTGGTCTTCGGTCAGATGGACGAGCCGCCGGGCACCCGTCTCCGGGTCGCCCTGGCCGGTCTGACCATGGCGGAGTACTTCCGCGATGTGCAGAAGCAGGACGTGCTGTTCTTCATCGACAACATCTTCCGCTTCACCCAGGCCGGTTCCGAGGTCTCCACGCTGCTGGGCCGCATGCCCTCCGCGGTGGGCTACCAGCCGAACCTGGCGGACGAGATGGGTGTGCTCCAGGAGCGCATCACCTCGACCCGTGGCCACTCCATCACCTCGATGCAGGCGATCTACGTGCCCGCGGACGACCTCACCGACCCGGCCCCGGCGACCACCTTCGCGCACCTCGACGCGACGACGGTGCTCTCGCGGCCGATCTCGGAGAAGGGCATCTACCCGGCGGTGGACCCGCTGGACTCCACGTCCCGCATCCTGGACCCGCGGTACATCTCGCAGGAGCACTACGACTGCGCCCAGCGCGTGATCGGGATCCTGCAGAAGTACAAGGACCTGCAGGACATCATCTCGATTCTCGGCATCGACGAGCTCTCCGAAGAGGACAAGCTCACCGTCAGCCGGGCCCGCCGTATCGAGCGCTTCCTGTCGCAGAACACCCACGCGGCCAAGCAGTTCACGGGTCTGGACGGATCGGACGTGCCGCTCGACGAGTCGATCGCCGCGTTCAACGCCATCGCCGACGGTGACTTCGACCACTACCCGGAGCAGGCGTTCTTCATGTGCGGCGGCCTGGACGACCTGAAGGCCAAGGCCAAGGAGCTCGGCGTCTCCTGACGCACGGGTTCCGCGGTCGCGGGGCCGGACCGTGAGGGGCAGCCCTCCGGTCCGTCCCCGCCGCCGCACCCCTTATCCTTTTCCCCATCAACGAAGGAGCCACAGTGGCTGAGCTGCACGTCGAGTTGGTCGCCGCCGACCGTAAGGTCTGGTCCGGCGATGCCAGCCTGGTCGTCGCGCGCACCACCTCCGGCGACATCGGCGTCATGCCCGGTCACCAGCCGCTGCTCGGTGTGCTGGAGCCGGGGGCGGTCGTCATCCGCACGGCCGGCGAGAGCGGCGAGGGCACCGTCTCCGTCGCCGTGCACGGCGGCTTCATCTCCTTCGCGGACGACAAGCTGTCGCTGGTGGCGGAGATCGCGGAGCTCTCGGAAGAGATCGACGTGAGTCGCGCCGAGCGGGCGCTGGACCGGGCGAAGTCGGAAGGCGACGAAGCCGCCGAACGGCGCGCCGAGGTCCGTATGCGAGCGGTGGCGGTCCGCTGAGGAGGCGGCCGACGCCGGGCGCGGAGCCCGGCACGACGAGGACGAAGCTCAGCCGCGGGCTGTTCCGGGTCACCCCGGAGCAACCCGCGGCTGAGCCCATACAGAGGGGGCCGCTCGATCCCGGGGCTCCGCGAGCACCGCGCCACGCGTGGTACGAGAGAGTGCGAGGAGGTCGGTGCTGATGGTCCTCGTTCTGTCCCTGTGCGGCGTGGTCCTGCTGCTGGCGCTGGCGGGGCTGTTCGCGTTCGGATTGCGCCGCCGGCTGCTCCAGCGCTCGGGCGGCACCTTCGACTGCAATCTGCGCTGGGACGCTCCGGCGCCGTCGGAGAAGTACGACGACGAGGGCGCGGGCGGCGCCGGCGGAGCGAGCACCGCGGCGGGCGCCGCCGGGGGCACCGCGGGGGAGGAACCGTCCAGGGCCGCCGGGGCACAGGGCGTACGGCGCGGGCCGGGCAGCGGCAAGGGCTGGGCCTACGGGATCGCGCGCTACAACGGTGACCAGATCGAGTGGTTCCGGGTCTTCTCGTACGCACCGCGTCCCCGCCGCTTTCTCATGCGGAGCCGGATCGAGGTCCTGGAGCGGCGCGACCCGGAGGGCGAGGAGGAGCTGGCCCTGCTCTCGGACGCCGTGATCCTCGCCTGTTCCCTGGAGGGCACCCGTGTCGAGCTGGCCATGAGCGATGACGCGCTCACCGGCTTTCTCGCCTGGCTGGAGGCGGCACCGCCGGGGCAGCGCGTCAACGTGGCCTGAGCGCCCGGTCGTTGGGCCCACCGGGGCGTCCCGTTCGTACGTCCCGTACCTACGTCCCTGTACATACGTCGTGCCGAGCCGCTGACCCGCCGACCGTTCCGTCCGGCCCGTACCGCTCAGCCCAGCAGCGCTGCCACGAGGACCAGCACCGGCACCGACGCCAGCGTCGAGATGAGGATCGCCTCGCGGGCGATGCGCGTGCCCGTCCCGTAACGCGAGGCGTACGCGAAGAGGTTCTGCGCCGACGGCAGCGCCGAGGTCACCACCACCGCGAAGAGCGCCGCCCGCGGCAGATCGAAGAGCCAGGCGCCCAGCGCCCACGCCACCAGCGGCTGCCCCAGCACCTTGCAGACCACCGCCAGCAGCACCGGAACCCGCTCGCGCCCGGCGGAGAGCACGGCGCTGCCGCGCAGGGACATCCCGAAGGCCAGCAGCACGGCGGGCACCGACATCGCGCCCACGAGCTGGAACGGTTCGAGTACGGGCGCGGGCGGACGCCATCCCGTGGCCGCCACGGCCACCCCCGCCAGCGAACCGATGACGATGGGGTTGCGCAGCGGCGTCGTCAGCATGCGCAGCAGACCGCTGCGTTCGGCGGGCGCGGAGAAGACGTCGAGCGCGGTCAGGGCCACCGGTGAGACCACCAGCAGTTGGAAGAGGATCACCGGGGCGACGAGCGAGGCGTCGCCGAGCACGTACGCGGAGATGGGGATGCCGAGGTTCCCGGCGTTGACGTAACTCGCGCACAGGGCGCCCACGGTGCTCTCGCCCGCGGGCCAGCGGCGCAGCGCCGCCACCGCGCAGTAGAGCGCCGCCATGCCGAAGGTGCTCAGCGCCGTGATCAGAAGCTGACCGGAGACCAGCACTCCGAGGTCCGCCCGGGCCATGGTCTCGAACAGCAGGGCGGGCGTGGCCACATGGAAGGCGAGCTTCGTGAGGATCTCGGGTCCGCTGCTGCCGAGGAGGCCGCGCCGCCCGAGCACGTACCCCGTGGCGATGACGCACGCGATGACACCGAAGCCCGCTATCACTCCGCCCACGGCGGTCCCGTTTCCGGCTCGCGGGCCGATGTCGTCGCCTCACTCACGGATCGATTGTCCGTGTCCGGTCGAAAACGCCTGCGGGCGGGTCCTGTTCGGGGCGTCGAGCCCGTGCGGGCAGCGGGTCAGGGGCCCGTGAGGCCGGACTCCTGTGCGAGCACGGCGGCCTGGGTACGGCTGCGCAGACCGAGCTTGCCCAGCAGGCGGCTGACGTGGGTCTTGACCGTGGCCTCCGCCATGCCCAGCCGGTGGGCCGTCTCCGCGTTGGACAGGCCCTGGCCGAGGCAGCGCAGGACGTCGTGTTCGCGGCGGGTCAGCTCGTCCAGGCCCGGCACCGGTACCGGGACCGGTCCTCGGCCCGGCGTGGAGAGCGCTCCGGTACGGGGGAGGTGCGGGCGGCCGGCGCCGCCGGGGCGTGCGAACTCGGCGATCAAACGACGGGTCACCGCGGGCGCGATCATGCCGTCGCCGCGGGCCACCGTCCGTACGGCGTCGACGACTTGGGACGCCTCGCTGTCCTTGAGCAGAAACCCGGAGGCCCCGGCGCGCAACGCCCCGAAGACGTACTCGTCGAGGTCGAAGGTGGTCAGCACCAGGACGTCCGCGAGCTGTTCGCCGGTGATGACGGCGGTGGCCGAGACGCCGTCGAGGCGCGGCATCTGGACGTCCATCAGCACGACGTCGGGCCGCAGTTCGCGGGTGAGACGCACCGCCTCCTCCCCGTCGCCGGCCTCGCCGGCGACCTCGATGCCGGCGGCGCCGCGCAGGATGAGGACGAGCCCGGCCCGTACGGCCTGCTGGTCCTCGGCGACCAGCACGCGGACGCCGGCCGGGGCCGGCTCCTCCCGTGCGGCGCCCTCCGCGCCCTGCGCTCTCTGCGCGTCCTCCGCGCCCGGCGCTCCCTGTGCTTCCGGG
>NZ_LJGW01000027.1:0-122 GCF_001751255.1 Streptomyces nanshensis
GTGGCGGTGGCCGCGGCCAGGACGCCAGGCAGCAGCGGGACACGAGGCAGCAGCGCCGCGACGCGCCGCCCGCCAACAGCGAGATGGCGGACGCGCTGCGCCGCGCGGGGCTGTTGGGCGGC
>NZ_LJGW01000027.1:140-447 GCF_001751255.1 Streptomyces nanshensis
GGGCGGCGGAGGCGGCAAGGGGAAGGGCGGCAAGAAGCGCTGACCGCGCTCTCGCGCGGCATTCCCGCGAGAGGGGGCCGTCCCTTCCAGGGCGGCCCCCTCTCGTTCGCCCAAGTGCCCGCCGCCGAACTTGAGTTGGCGGCAGATCTCTCGGACTCCCGCTAGGCGCCCGGGAGTTCTGGGGTTACGCGGCCGGGCCTTCGCAAGCTGCCGCCCCCGGTCCGGGGCGCTTCCGTGTGTGGCGTGATGGTGCGTCTGCGGGGCGGCTGAGCTTCCGGTGAAAGGTGACCGGTAGCCGGTGGGCGGG
>NZ_LJGW01000027.1:473-2665 GCF_001751255.1 Streptomyces nanshensis
GGGTGAAATGGCGCTGGGCGGCGGGGACTTGGGTTCCTGTCCCGGCGCCGAGTGGCGGTCTTCGGCTCCTGGCACGTGGGGTGGCTGGCTGTCCGGCGGCTGTGGGCTGGGGGCGCTCTGTCCGTATCGGGCGCCGCGCCCCTTCCCGTGGCTGCCGCCCCGGTCCGGGGCGCTCCCCTGTGGTGGCGCGTCTGCGGGCCGGTGGATCTTTCCCTGCCATCTGCCGTCTGCCGCTCTCTGCCTCAGATTCAGCGCGCGCTTCGGGGGGAGTGCGTGATCTGCCGGGAAGATGAGCCCAAGAGGCGGTGATCCGCGGGCAGTTGAGCGAAGGGAAGTGGGGGCGCGACTCGCTGCGTTGCGGTACGTCCCATCCGGAGGACAGCGCAGACCCGGGGGCGCGGCACGCGAACGGACAGAGCGGGCCCCGGCCGCCGACTCCCGGCAGGGAGGAAAACGCACGCCAAGTCCCGTCCGTTCAGCGGGACTTCACACCCCGCGCCGCTCCCGCACCCGGCCGTCCTCCACCTCCAGGTGCCGCGTCGTGTGTACCGCCTCCAGCATCCGCCGGTCGTGGGTGACGAGCAGCAGGGTGCCCTCGTACGTCGCGAGTGCCGATTCGAGTTGTTCGATGGCGGGGAGGTCGAGGTGGTTCGTCGGCTCGTCCAGCACCAGCAGGTTCACGCCGCGGCCCTGGAGCAGCGCGAGCGCCGCGCGGGTGCGTTCGCCGGGTGAGAGGGTCACCGCGGGGCGCAGGACGTGGCGGGCCGCGAGGCCGAACTTGGCGAGCAGCGTGCGTACTTCCTCCGGTTGCAGCGACGCGGCGGCGCGGAACGCGTCGAGCAGGGTCTCCTCGCCGTGGAAGAGACGGCGTGCCTGGTCGACCTCGCCGACGACGACGCCCGAGCCCGACGAGGCCGTGCCCGCGGCGAGTTCGCACCGGCCCAGGAGCGCGGCCAGCAGCGTCGACTTGCCGGAGCCGTTGGGCCCGGTGACCGCGACGCGGTCGCGCCAGTCGATCTGGAGGTCGACCGGGCCCAACCGGAAGTCCCCGCGCCGTACTTCGGCACCGCGCAGCGTCGCGACGACCGAGCCGGAGCGCGGCGCCGCGGCGATCTCCATGCGCAACTGCCATTCCTTGCGCGGCTCTTCGACGGCGTCGGCCTCCAGCCGTTCGATCATCCGGTCCGTCTGCCGGGCCTTCGCGGCCTGTTTCTCGGTGGCCTCGATGCGGGCGTTGCGCAGGTTCTTGTCGTTGTCGGGCATTTTGCGGCGGGCGTTGCGCACGCCCTTGTCCATCCAGCCGCGCTGCTGCCGTGCCCTGGCCTCCAGTTGGGCGTGGCTGCGTGCGTACTCCTCGTACTCCTCACGCGCATGTCTGCGGGCGCGTTCGCGCTCCTCCAGATAGCTCTCGTAGCCGCCGCCGTAGTGGCGCACCTGCTGCTGGGCGAGGTCGAGTTCGAGGACGCTGCCGACCGTACGGGCGAGGAACTCGCGGTCGTGGCTGACGAGGACGGTGGCGGCGCGCAGCCCGGAGACGAAGGTCTCCAGCGTGCGCAGCCCGTCCAGGTCGAGGTCGTTGGTGGGCTCGTCCAGCAGGAAGACGTCGTAGCGGCTGAGCAGCAGCGAGGCGAGGGACGCGCGGGCGGCCTGGCCGCCGGAGAGGGTGGTCATCGGCCGCTCCCCCGCGACGTCGAGGCCGACGCGTGCGGTCACTTCGGCCGCTCGCTCCTCCAGGTCGGCGGCGCCGAGCGCCAGCCAGCGCTCCAGCGCGAGCGCGTACGCGTCGTCCGCTCCCGGGCGGCCCTCCTCCAGTGCGCGGGTGCTGTCGTCGAGGGCGGCCTGCGCGGCGGCGACGCCGGTGCGCCGTTCCAGAAAGGCGCGGACGGTCTCGCCCGCGCGGCGCTCCGGCTCCTGCGGAAGGAACCCGACGGTCGCGGTCGGCGGGGTGAGGGAGACGCTGCCCTCTTCGGCCTCGGGGGCCGGTCCCGCGCCGTACGCGGCTGCCGAGCCGCCCGTGAAGTGGCCCGCGCCGCCCGGGAGTTCGGCGCTTCCCGGGCCGTCGGCCACGGGCACGGCGTCCCCCGCGTCCGGGCGTCCCGGCGCCGACGGACGGGCGGCCGTCGCCAGCATCCGCAGCAGCGTGGACTTGCCGGCGCCGTTGGCACCGACCAGTCCCACCACGTCGCCCGGGG
>NZ_LJGW01000027.1:2812-5250 GCF_001751255.1 Streptomyces nanshensis
GCCTCCCGGCCGCGCGGTCGCCTGGATTCCCGGCGGCGCGGGCGCCGTCACTCCCCGGGGTGGCTCGCCAGCTCCAGCGCGGCGGCCCGTACGTCGGGGGCGGCGTGGCGGCGCAGCGCACGCAGCACTTCACGCCACGGCTCGGGCCAGCCGCCCGGCGGGTTGACCGCGGAGGCCAGCGCGACGGACAGCAGCCCGGCGGCGGCGCCGCCGTCTTCCGCGAGGTCCTGTGCGACGGGCAGCAGCCGCTCCCTGGTCTCGGCCGGGCGGTGCAACGGGCCGAGGCAGCGCCGCAGTTCCTCCGCCGTGCGCCAGGCCAGGGCGGGCCGTTCGGTGTGCAGTCCGGCGATGCCGCGGAGCTGTCTGCGCAGGGTCTCGGCGTCGCTCTCCAAGGTCACCGCGGAGCACAGCAGCCGGGCGGCGAGCGGCACGAACTCCTCGTATCCGGCGAGGAGTACGCCCGTACGTCCGGCGGTACGGCGGGCGAGACGCCGTCCGCGTGCCGCCTCCCCGAGGGTCGCGGCGATGTGCTCGACGCGGCGCCGGGCCGGGCGGTCGCGGTCGGCGCGGGCGTCGGGGGTGTCCGGGGCGGAGTCCGCCGCGACGAGTCCGGAGAGCACCGCCTCCAGCGTGCGTCCGGTGCCGGGGAGGGTGACGACCAGTTCGACCAGCCCTTCGGCGGCCTGCCGCCATGTGCCGCGGTTGCCGAGGTCGGTGACGGCCGAGGAAAGGACGGCCGCCGCGTCCGGCGCCCACAGCGCCCAGTCGGACAGCGCGGCGTAGACGGCCTCGGTCACGCCGCGGTCGTCCACGTGGCACAGGCCGGTGATCAGCCGTGCGTAGCGCTCGCGGTGCCGCTCGGGCAGCGCCAACGGGCGTACGCGCAGCACCGCGTGGCGCAGGACGGGCACCGCCTGCGCGGCCGATTCGAGCACCTCCCAGGCGCGGTCGTCGTCGAGGAGGCCGGCGGCGCACGTCACGCAGACCGCTTTGACCTCCGGGTGCTGGGACGGCAACCGGTAGACGTTCAGCAGCAGTTCGGCCGCCTCGGCGAGCGGCAGGCACTCCGCGGCGAGGCGCACCATCGCCTTGCGTCCGGCGGTGCCGGCCGCGGCGCCCGGGCCGCCCGTGTCCGCGTCGTCCCCGTCCGCCGCCGCGGCCGAAGGCTGTGCGGAGTGCTGTACGGGGTGGGTCAACTGCTCTGCGGGCTGGGCCTGTCGGGCCTCCGGTCCCTGCCGGGCGGGCAGCAGCCGGTGCAGCACGTCGGAGAGCCGCCAGGGGTCGGTGTAGCGGAAGGCGCGTCCCAGCGCGGGGACGGCGACGCGTGCCCGGCCGTCGCGGGCGTGTTCCAGCAGTAAGGGCAGCGCCTCGTCGGGCCGGTCCGTACGGACGGTGGCCGCCAGCGCCGTGTCGGCGAGCTCGGACTCCTCCTGCACCGGGTCGTTGGCCCACAGCCGCAGCTCGCGCGCGCCCTCGCCGGGGATCATCGCCAGCCTGCGCAGCGCGGCGCGGCGCGCGTCCATGCCGACGGCCTCGTCGTCGGCCTCCTGCGCGAGCAGCTTCGCCGCGGCGCGCTGCTGGCGGGGCAGCCAGCGTGCGGTGCAGCGCCCGACGGGCGGCTGGGGGCGGCGGCTGTCCTCGCTGAGGAACCGGCCGTGCGGCGGTGTGGCCTCCAGCAGCGGGTCGAGCAGATCGGTACGCCGGGTCGTGATGGTCCGCGAGACGCTGGGCAGCAGCGCCGCCGAGGCGTCCACGGCGAGCACCCGCTCGGCACGCTCCGCGCGCGTGGCGCGGTTGTCCATCCACAGCTCCACGGCCGTCGCGGCGGTGGACTCGCTGCCGAACTGGACGGCCTGCCACAGCAGTTGCTGAAGCTCCGGCATGCCGACGGCACGCCTGCCGACGGCGCGCGCGAGGGCGAACGTCAGCCCGTGGTCGTCGTTCTCGGCACCCGCCTCCAGCCAGTAGCGCAGCGCCTCGTACACGGCGTGCTCCCGGCCGTGCGGCAGTCTGCGGTCCAGGTGCCCCAGATCGGCGCTCTCGGTGGTGCCGGAGAGCCGTACGGTGGTGCGCAACGCCCAGCCCACCAGGCCCTGTTGGGTTCCGGCGACATGTTCGCGCAGCAGCGCACGGGCGAGCCGGCCGAGTGCCGCGCGGCTGTCGTGCGTGGAGCCGGAGGCGCGCACGGTGTCGGCGGTGACACGGTCCAGGTGGTCGACGGCCTCGTCCTCGAAGAGCCGTGCGGGCAACTCGGCGAGGGCCGCGAGCGCCGCCGCCCGTACGGACTCGTGCTCGTCGCGCAGCCGCGCCATGTCGGCCACGAGCGCGGTGACGACGGACCGGTTGCCGCCGTGCCGCCCCGCGGTGTGCCCCGCCTGCCGTACCAGCATCGGCCACGCCTGCGCCCGGTCCGCGGGCGAGGGGCGGCGGGTGGCGGC
>NZ_LJGW01000447.1 GCF_001751255.1 Streptomyces nanshensis
GCTGGTTCGGCGCGGGCGAACCGGTCGCGCTCAGCCCAGCAGCGGCAACAGGCCGCTGAGGTCGGCCCGTTCGCCGCTCGCCGAGACGGCCGCCGCCGTACGGGCCTGCTCCCAGCCGACCCGTCCGGTGGCGAGCCGCAGCCAGGTGAGCGGGTCGGTCTCGACGACGTTGGGCGGGGTGCCGCGGGTGTGCCGCGGCCCCTCCACGCACTGCACGACGGCGAACGGCGGCACCCGCACCTCGACCGAGGCGCCCGGCGCCTTGACGGCGAGGGTGTCGGCGAGCACCCGTACCGTGGCCGCCAGCGCCTGCCGGTCGAGGGTGACGGGCACACCGGTGGCGCGGGCCAAGTCGTCGCTGTGGACGACGAGTTCGACGAGCCGGGTGACGGTGAAGTCGAGCATCCGCATCGGTCCGAGGCCGTGCGGGATGAGCAGGTCGCCGCGTACCGCCGACTCCAGTACGGGTTCGAGCTGGGCGACGGCCTCGTCGATGCGGGCGGCGCCGCCACCGGGACCGGGGAAGCGGCCGGCCTCCTCGCGGGTCTCGCGGTCCAGTTCGGCGGCGCCGCGTGCGGTGCCCCGGGCCCACGTCGGCAGATCGACCGCGGGGGACGTGGCCCGCGCCTCCGGGCCGGCGAGGAAGCGGGGCACGGCGTCGATCTGAAGCCCGATGTGGACGAGGAGCCGGTGCACGTCCCAGCCCGGGAGCCCCGAGGGGCGTGCGCACTGCTCGTCGGTCAGCTCGTGCGCGGCGGCGGCGACGGCCTCGACCTGGCCGATGAGGGCCTGCCGTACGCGGGCGGGGTCGTAGCTGCGCTGGGACGAGGCTCTGGTGCGTTTCACGGGCGGCATGTCCACGAGGTTAGAGGCTGGCGGTACGGCGGCCCGTCCGGTACGGCGGCTCGGGCGGTACGGCGGTCGGCGCCCGGCGTGCGCTCCCGAGGGGCTTCCGAGGCGCTTCCGAGCGCCGCTCAGGCCGTGCTCTCGCGGACGACGAGGCGGTGCGCGGCGTGCAGCGTGGTGTGCGGTGCCTCCGGATCGCCGGCCGTACGCGCCAGCAGCGCGTCCACCGCGAGCCGTGCGAGCTGCCGCTTGTCGGGGGCGACGGTGCTGAGGGAGGGCACGCTGAAGTGCGTCTCCTCGATGTCGTCGAAGCCGATCACCGCGACGTCGCCGGGCACGGTGCGGCCCGCGTCGTAGACCGCCCGTACGGCGCCGGAGGCGAGCAGGTCGGAGAAGCAGAAGACCGCGTCCGGCGGTTCGGGGAGCGCGAGCAGGGCGCGCATCGCGGCCTGTCCGTCGGTCCGTGTGAAGGCGGGCACGAGGGGTGTGAGCCGCGGATCGTGCGCCGTACCGGCCTCCTCCAGCGCCTCCAGATATCCGCGGGCACGCTGCTGCGAGGTCGTGAAGTGCGGGTCGGACTGGAAGCCGATCGCGGCGACGCGGCGGCGCCCGCGCGCGAGCAGGTGGGCCGTGGCGTCGTGCGCGGCGCGCACGTTGTCGATCAGTACGTGGTCGGCGGGCACCTCGTAGTCGCGCTCGCCGAGCAGCACGAGCGGCACCCGGCGGTCCCGGCGCGCGAGCGTGGCCTGGTCGAGGCGCTGCGGCGAGAGGAGCACCCCGTCGACGAGGGGGTCCGACAGGCCGCAGGCGACGCGGAGTTCGGCCGCGGGGTCGCCGCCGGTGTCCTCGATGAGGACGGAGACGTCGTGGGCGCGGGCGGCCTCGATGACGGCGGCGGCCAGCTCCGCGAAGTAGGGCTGGACGAGCTCCGGCACGGCGAGGGCGATGACGCCGCTGCGGCCCGTACGCAGGTGGCGTGCCGAGGCGTTGGGCCGGTAGTCCAGCTCCTCGACGGCGTTCAGGACGCGCTGCCGGGTGTGCTCGGCGACGCGTACATTGCCGCGCACGACGTTGGAGACGGTCTTGATGGAGACGCCCGCGTGCTCCGCGACGTCCTTGAGTCTCGCCCCGGCCATTGCGCTCCCCTCGGCGGGCTGCCGCCGTCTGCCGCCCGTGCTCGGCCCCGCCCCGTACGCGGACGGAAAGGTCCGTCCGATGTGTTGACGCCAGATTACGCCCTGAGTACAACGTTGTAATCGAGGGGCCCGAGCCT
Organism: Streptomyces nanshensis; assembly: GCF_001751255.1. Lineage (GTDB taxonomy): Bacteria > Actinomycetota > Actinomycetes > Streptomycetales > Streptomycetaceae > Streptomyces > Streptomyces nanshensis_A. The sequence continues at coordinate 2,120 of NZ_LJGW01000447.1, forward strand.
CCGGACGACGGTGTCGGGCCGTGCCGTACCTGTGGTTTCCCTGTGGTTCCCAGACCGAGAGCGGACGGACGTGGTGCGTGTGCAGGGCAGGCGGAGATTCCTCGGCGCCGTCGGCTCCCTCGCGGCCACCGGCGCGCTCAGCGGCTGCGGTTCGGTCGTCGGGCAGGCCCTCACCGGGGCCGACGGGCCGTCCTCGCTGCTGAACTTCTGGCACCCCTTCACCGGCGGCGACGGCGAACAGCTCGTACGGATGCAGAGCACGTACCGCAGGCGGCACCCGGCCACCGATCTGAAGTCCACGACGATGGTGTGGGGCGCCCCCTACTACACGAAGCTGACACTGGCGACGCTCGGACACCGCCCGCCGCAGGTGGCGATCGCCCACATCTCGCGGCTGCCCACGCTCGCCGCCTCCGGACTGCTGCGTCCCGTATCCCGTTCCGAGATGGACGAACACGGCCTGAACGCCGGGCACTTCGAGCCGGCCGCGCTCCGGCGGGCGCGGCACGAGGGCGAGGTCTACGCGCTGCCGCTGGACACCCACCCCTTCGTCCTCTACTACCGCACCGACGTGGCGGAGAAGGCCGGACTCCTCGACGGCGAGGGGCGGTTGACGGACGTCGACGGGCCGGAGAAGTTCCTCGACGCGCTGCGCGCCGCGAAGGAGGCCACCGGCGTGTGGGGCGGCTCGGTCGCCACCGTGAAGGACCCGGCGATGTGCTGGCGGCTGTGGTGGACGCTCTACCGGCAGCTCGGCGCCGACCTCGTACGCGACGGCGGCCGGACGGTGGTCATGGACGTGGGCGCCGCCGAGGAGGCGCTGGCCTACATCCGGCGCCTGACCGCGGAACGGCTCGTCCCGCCGAACGCGGACGGCAACGGCGGTGCCATCACCCTGCTGACCGCGGGGAAGGCCGGGTTCCTGATGGACGGGGAGTGGCAACTGCTGGCCGTGCAGGGGGCGCTGAAGGGGAAGTTCGACATGCGTACCTTCCCGCGGATCTTCCACGACGCCCCCTACGCGTGCGCCGCCGACTCGCACGCCTTCGTCCTGCCGAAGGCGCCCTCCGCGGAGGCCCAACGGACCGGCAGGGCACTGGACTTCGTACGGGCCATGCTCGACGCGAGCTACGACTGGACGAAGGGCGGGCACATCCCCGCATGGCGGCCCACGGCACGCTCCGCCGCATACCGGCGGCTGGAGCCGCAGGCGCACTACGCCGACGCGGCCGACGGCGCGGCCTACGACCCGGCGGCCTGGTACGCGGGCGCCGACAGCAACCTCTACCGGCGCTTCGGCGACGTCGTCGCCTCGGTGCTCGGCGGCCACACCCGGCCGGGGCCGGGGGCCGCGCGGATGCGCGCCGCCGTGACGGAGCTGGCGAGGACGGAGGCACCGGTATGAGCGCGACGGCGGTGCCAGGTGCCGGGGCCGGGGCCGGGGCGGGCCCACCGGCCGGAGCGGGAGCGGGAGTCGGGGCCGGAGCGGGGGCAGGGTCGCGAACGGGCGCCGGGAGCGCCGGAAGGGGCACGCGTACACCCTCCGCGCGCGGCGGGTCCGCGCACACCGGCCGCTGGACCGCCTCCGGGATGCTGCTCCCCTTCGGCGTCTTCTATGTCGTCTTCCTGCTGGGCCCGCTCGTCTACACGGCGGTCGCCGGGTTCTTCAACGGCAGCCTCGTCAAGGGCGGTCTGGGCGACTGGGTCGGTACGGCCAACTACGCGCAGGCGCTGGGCTCCGACGAGTTCTGGTCCAGCCTCGGCCACACCCTGTGGTTCACGGTGCTCACGACCGTCCCGCTGATCCTGGTCGCCCTGGCGCTCGCGCTGATGACCGACCGCTTCTCGCGCGGCAAGTGGTTCTTCCGGCTGGCGTTCTTCGCGCCGTTCATGCTGCCCTCGTCCGTGATCTCGCTGCTCTTCATGTGGATCTACGCGGACGAGATCGGGCTGGCGCAGGGCGTGGCCAAGGCCCTCGGCGCCGACGCGCCGCCGTCCTGGCTCGGCGACCCGGACTGGGCGATGATCTCCATCGCCGCGGCGACCGTCTGGTGGACCGTCGGCTTCAACTTCGTCATCTACCTCGCCGCGCTCCAGGAGATCCCCCGCGAGGTCCACGAGGCCGCCGCGATCGACGGCGCCGGGCCCTGGCAGCGGCTGCGGCTCGTGGTCGTCCCCATGCTGGGGAGGGCGACGACGCTGGTGGCGGTGCTCCAACTCGTCGCGTCGCTCAAGGTGTTCGACCAGATCTACATGATGACCGGCGGCGGCCCCGACGACGCCACCCGGCCCTCGTTGCTGTACGTCTACCAGACGGGCTTCACCGACGGCCGCGCCGGATACGCCTCGACCGTCGCGCTGCTGCTCTTCGTCATCATCCTGCTGATCTCTCTCGTCTGGTTCGCCCTGATCCGGCACACCGAGAAGGAGGCCTGAGCGATGGCCGCCCTCACCCCGGCGCCGGCCGCCACGGCCCGCAGCACAGCGGACAGCGCGCCGCGCCGCAGCCCCCGCACCGACTCGGAACGGCTCTTCAACAGGGTCACGCTCGGCACCCTCCTCGCGCTCGCGCTGCTGTGGCTGGCGCCGCTGGCGTGGGCGGTGGCCACGTCCGTACGTCCGCCCGGCGAGCTGGCGACGGACCCGACGGCCTGGTTCTCCGCGCACTCGACGCTCGCCAACTACCGCGAGGTGCTGGCCGCGGGGCGCATCCCGTACTGGTACGTCAACAGCTTCGTCACCTCCGCCCTGACGACCCTGCTGACGGTGTGCACGGCCTCGCTGGCGGCGTTCGCGCTCTCGCGGCTGCGGTTCCGGCACCGGCGGCCGGTCTTTCTGCTGATCCTCGCGGGCGTGATGATCCCGCCGCAGCTCCTGATGGTTCCGCACTTCCTGACGTTGCAGGTCGCGGGGATGCTCAACACGTACTGGGCGGTGGTCCTGCCCCAAGTGCCCAACGTCGTCGCCGTCTTCGTCTTCAAGCAGTTCTTCGACGGCATCCCGGTGGAACTCACGGACGCGGCACGCGCCGACGGTGCGAGCTGGCTGCGGATCTACGGGCAGATCGTGATGCCGCTGTCCCGGCCGGCCGTCTCGGCGGTGACGATCTTCGTCTTCGTGTGGTCCTGGAACAACTTCCTGTGGCCGCTGCTGGCCGTCACCGATCCGCAGATGATGACGCTGCCGGTGGGACTGACGTCCGTACAGGACGCCTTCGGGCTGCCGCAGGCACAGCTCATGGCGTCGGCGGTGCTGGGGGCGCTGCCGCTGCTGACCGTCTTCCTCTTCTTCCAGCGCCGGATCGTGGAGGGCATCGTCGGCACCGGGCTCAAGTGAGGGCGGAGCGTGGGCAGTACGGGACGGCGCGAGCGCCCGTCGCCTCCGTACGCACCGCCGCCCGAGCGCACAGGAACCGCACCGCCGCACAGGCACCGACCGCCGAGGAGGCAGCCGCCGCATGACGGACCAGCACGCCGGGACCGCCCGCGTCACCATCGACCCCGACTTCGCCCTGGGCACCGTCGATCCCCGCCTGTACGGGACCTTCGTCGAGCACATGGGCCGCTGCGTCTACACGGGCATCTACGAACCGGAGCACTTGAGCGCCGACGCGCACGGCTTCCGCGGCGATGTCTCCGGGCTCGTACGCGAGTTGGGCACCGGCCTCGTGCGGTATCCGGGCGGCAACTTCGTCTCCGGCTACCACTGGGAGGACGGCGTCGGTCCGGCGGACGAGCGTCCCCGGCGGCTCGACCTCGCCTGGCGCAGCATCGAGACCAACCGGGTCGGCACCGACGAGTTCCTCGGCTGGGCGCGCCGCCAGGGCGTCGAGCCGATGATGGCCGTCAACCTCGGCACCCGCGGCATCGACGCCGCCCGCTCCCTCGTCGAGTACTGCAACGTCCCGGGCGGCACGGCCTGGTCGGACCTCCGGGTGCGGCACGGGGTGCGCGAGCCGCACGGCGTACGGCTGTGGTGTCTGGGCAACGAGATGGACGGGCCCTGGCAGACCGGCCACACCACGGCCGTCGAGTACGGGCGGCTGGCCGCCGAGGCGGGCAAGGCGATGCACCAGGTCGACCCGTCCATCGAGCTTGTGGCGTGCGGCAGTTCGAACGCCGGGATGCCGACGTTCGGCGAGTGGGAACGGCAGGTCCTGCACGAGACGTACGACGAGGCCGACTACCTCTCCCTGCACGCCTACTACGAGGAGACCGGCGGCGACCGCGCGAGCTTCCTCGCCAGCGGCGCCCACATGGACGCCTACATCCGCGACGTCGTCGCCACCGCCGACCATGTACGGGCCGTACGGCGGGCGACGAAGCGGATCAGGCTCTCGTTCGACGAGTGGAACGTCTGGTACCAGTCGCGCTTCCCGGGCGAGCGCGCGCTGCCGCTGGAGGAGCGTCCCCGGCTGATCGAGGACACCTACAGCGTCACGGACGCGGCCGTCGTCGGCTCCCTGCTGATGACGCTGCTGCGCAACGCCGACCGGGTCGCGATCGCCTGCCTCGCCCAACTCGTCAACGTCATCGGCCCGATCCGCAGCGAACCCGGCGGCCCGAGCTGGCGGCAGACCACCTTCCACCCCTTCGCGCTGACGGCACGGCACGCACGCGGCACGGTGCTGCGTACGGAGGTGAGGGGCCCGGTGATCGACACGGACAAGCACGGGCCCGTACCGGCGCTCGACACCGTCAGCACGCTCGACCCGGAGACCGGGGCGCTGACCGTCCTGGCCGTCAACCGCGACCAGGACCGTGCGCTGCAACTGCGGGCGGCGCTACGGGGGTTCGCCGCGTCGTACCGCGTCGTCGAGCATCTGCGCATCGCGGACCCCGACCCGGACGCGGCGAACACCGAGGCCGCGCCGGACCGCGTCACACCGCAGTCGGTACGGGAGACGGCCGTCGCTGCGGACGGCGCGCTGGAGGCGGCACTGCCGCCGGTGTCCTGGAACGTGATCCGGCTGGCGCCGGTGGAGTGACCGCGGGGCGCCCCCGGCGAAGCGGGGCGAGGGGTGTGCGGGGCGGAACGGTTGCGCGGCGGTTCCGCGGCGGGTGCGCGGCTCCCGAACGGATCCGGGAGCCGCCCCCGTTCAGCGCGGCGCGCCGAACAGCCCCGGCAGCGTCGCCTCGTGCGCCTCCCGCAGCTCCCGCAGCGGAACGCTGAACTGCCCCTGGACCTCGATCTCTTCACCGTCCACGACGCCGATGCGCGCCACGGGCAGCCCCCGCGCCCCGCACATGTCGTTGAAGCGGACCTCCTCGCTGCGCGGCACCGCCACCAGCGCGCGGCCCTGCGACTCGGAGAAGAGGAAGACGAACGGCGACAGCCCGTCCGGCACGACCACACGGGCGCCGTTGCCGCCCTTGAGGCACGACTCGGCGAGGGCCTGGATCAGGCCGCCGTCGCTCAGGTCGTGCGCCGCGTCGATCATCCCGTCACGGGAGGCGGAGATGAGGATCTCCGCGAGCAGCCGCTCCCGCTCCAGATCGACGGCCGGCGGCAGCCCGCCCAGATGCCCGTGCGCGACCTGCGACCAGGCGGAGCCGCCCAGTTCCTCCCGCGTCTCGCCCAGCAGATACAGAAGCTGGCCCTGTTCCGCGAAGGCGATCGGCGTACGGCGCGCGACGTCGTCGATGACGCCGAGGACGCCCACGACCGGCGTCGGATGGATCGCCGCGTCGCCGGTCTGGTTGTACAGCGAGACGTTGCCGCCCGTGACCGGAGTGCCCAGGGCACGGCAGGCGTCGGCGAGTCCGCGGCACGCCTCGGCGAACTGCCACATGGCCGACGTGTCCTCCGGCGAACCGAAGTTGAGGCAGTCGGTGACGGCGAGCGGGCGGGCGCCGGTGGCCGCGACGTTGCGGTACGACTCGGCGAGCGCGAGCTGCGCGCCCGTGTACGGGTCGAGCTTGGCGTAGCGGCCGTTGCCGTCGGTGGCGATCGCGACGCCGAGGCCGCTCTCCTCGTCGACGCGGACCATGCCGCCGTCCTCGGGCTGCGCCAGCACCGTGTTGCCCAGGACGTAACGGTCGTACTGGTCGGTGATCCAGGACTTCGCGGCCTGGTTCGGCGAGGCCAGCAGCGCGAGCGTCGCGGCCCGCAGCTCCTCGCCCGTGGCGGGGCGCGGCAGGGCCGCCGCGTCGTCGGCCTGGAGCGCGTCCTGCCAGGAGGGGCGCTCGTAGGGACGGTGGTAGACGGGGCCCTCGTGCGCGACGGTGCGCGGCGGTACGTCGACGATCTGCTCGCCGTGCCAGTAGATCTCCAGCCGGTCGCCCTCCGTCACCTCGCCGATGACGGTAGCGGTCACGTCCCACTTCTCGCAGATCTCCAGGAAGCGGCCGACCTTGTCCGGTTCGACGACGGCGCACATCCGCTCCTGCGACTCGCTCATCAGGATCTCCTCGGGGGAGAGCGAGGAGTCGCGCAGCGGGACGGTGTCCAGCTCGACGCGCATGCCGCCGCTGCCGGCGCTGGCCAGTTCGGACGTGGCGCAGGACAGTCCCGCACCGCCCAGGTCCTGGATGCCGGCGACGAGCCGCTCGTTGAAGATCTCCAGGGTGCACTCGATGAGCAGCTTCTCCTGGAACGGGTCGCCGACCTGGACCGCGGGCCGCTTGGCGGGGCCCTTCTCGGGGTCGGTCTCCTCGAAGGTCTCGGAGGCGAGGACCGAGACGCCGCCGATGCCGTCGCCGCCCGTACGCGCCCCGTAGAGGACGACCTTGTTGCCGGTGCCGGACGCCTGCGCGAGGTGGATGTCCTCGTGCTTCATCACGCCCACACACAACGCGTTGACCAGCGGATTGCCCTGGTAGCAGGCGTCGAAGACGACCTCGCCGCCGATGTTGGGCAGACCGAGGCAGTTGCCGTACCCGCCGACGCCCGCGACGACGCCGGGCAGCACCCGCTTGGTGTCCGGGTGGTCGGCGGCGCCGAAGCGCAGCGGGTCCATCACGGCGACCGGCCGCGCGCCCATCGCGAGGATGTCGCGGACGATGCCGCCGATGCCGGTGGCCGCGCCCTGGTAGGGCTCGACGTAGCTGGGGTGGTTGTGCGACTCGACCTTGAAGGTCACGGCGTAGTCCTGGCCGATGTCGACGACGCCGGCGTTCTCGCCGATGCCGACGAGCAGCGCGTCGCTCTCCGGAGCCTTCTCGCCGAACTGCTTCAGATGCGCCTTGCTGCTCTTGTACGAGCAGTGCTCGGACCACATCACCGAGTACATGGCCAGCTCGGCGCCCGTGGGACGCCGTCCGAGGATCTCGCGGATGCGCTCGTACTCGTCCTGCTTCAGGCCGAGTTCGGCCCAGGGCTGGCCGGCGTCGGGGGTGCCGGCGGCGTGCGTCACAGTGTCGAGGGCCGTACGCGGCGTGGATGTCATGCGGTGACCAGCCTCTTGAGTACCGAGGTGAAGAAGCCCAGCCCGTCGGTCGTCGGCCCGGTGAGGGTCTCGACGGCGTGCTCGGGGTGCGGCATGAGGCCGACCACGTTCCCGGCCTCGTTGCAGATGCCCGCGATGTCGCGGCGGGAGCCGTTGGGGTTGCCGCCGGCGTAGCGGAAGACGACGCGGCCCTCGGCCTCCAGGGCGTCCAGGGTGCGTTCGTCGGCGACGTAGCCGCCCTCGCCGTTCTTCAACGGGACGGTGATCTCCTGCCCTCGGGCGTAGTCGGCCGTCCACGCGGTGTCCGTGCGCTCCACGCGCAGCCGCTGGTCCCGGCAGACGAAGTGCAGATGGTCGTTGCGGGTCAGCGCGCCCGGCAGCAGATGCGACTCGCACAGCACCTGGAAGCCGTTGCAGATCCCGAGCAACGGCAGCCCGGCGCGGGCCTGTTCGAGCAGCGGCTCCATGACGGGAGAGAAGCGGGCGATCGCGCCGCAGCGCAGATAGTCGCCGTAGGAGAAGCCGCCCGGCAGGACGACCGCGTCCACTCCGCGCAGATCCTTCTCACGGTGCCACAGCGCGACCGGTTCGCCGCCCGCGAGCCGTACGGCACGGCGGGCGTCCCCCTCGTCGAGCGAACCGGGAAAGGTGACGACGCCGATGCGTCCGAGACCGCCGCCGGTCACGCAGCGGCTCCCTCTTCGACGCGCACGGTGTAGTTCTCGATCACGGTGTTCGCGAGGAAGGTGCCCGCGAGTTCGTGAATACGGGCCAGCGCCTCGTCGGTGACGGGCTCCGCCACCTCGAGTTCGAAGCGCTTGCCCTGGCGTACGCCCTCGATGCCGTCGAAACCGAGACGGGGCAGTGCACGCTGCACCGCCTGTCCCTGCGGATCGAGGATCTCCGGCTTCAGCATGACGTCGACTACGACGCGAGCCACAGGTACTCCCGGTGATGGTGATGTGCTGAGCGATGGTGCGTGCTGCCAGCGAAGCGACGCGTCGAACAGCCTACCGGGCATGGAAATCTACGCGCGTGGATATTCCGGACGCCGACCATCTCCGCGCACTCTCCATGCGCTCTCGATGCGCATTCCGCACCCGCCGGCAGACCTCGGATCCGCCGGAGCTCTGGGAAAAAGTCCGTGAAAAAAGTATGGTCCCGATTGCGGTCTGACACGCGAGTCGAAATACTCTCGCTTCACATTGCAAAGCCCGCACCTGTACAAAAGAAAAAGCCCCACCCCAATCCTGTGGATCACTCACGCCCGCCGCCGGTCACACCATGTCGGCCCGGAATCGTGTGATCCAATTCGCGATCCTGATGGAAGGTCCGATATCCGTGGCACAACGTGTAGTGGTCACCCTCTCCGACGATCTCGACGGAGGAGAGGCATCGGAGACGGTCTCCTTCGGACTCGACGGCAAGTCCTACGAGGTCGACCTCAACATCGAGAACGCGAAGAAGCTCCGCGAGGACCTGGCGGTCTTCGTCGAAGCCGGCCGCAAGCGCGCCAAGTCGGGCAAGGCCTACCACCGCACCTCGGTCGCGCCCGACCCGCGCGCGGTGCGCGCCTGGGCGGAGTCCAACGGCTTCGAGGTGCCGGCGCGCGGGCGCATCCCCAAGAAGGTCTACGACGCCTTCAACGCCTCACGCTGACCGCGCGCCCGGGCACCGCGCGGGACGCACGGCACACCCGCCGTACGTGCCGCGCGTCCCGTACCGCGGGCGGCGCGGCCCGACTTGCCAGCGCCCCCGGTTGATCCGCTAGAGTCGGCGTCGTCGCCGCGAGGGAAACCTCACGGAGCACGCGGGTGTAGCTCAGTAGTAGAGCGCCCCCTTTCCAAGGGGGAGGCGCAGTGTGCGATTCCTGTCACCCGCTCTCGTCCTCACCGGATCCGGCATCGGAAACGATCAGGTACAGTGAGGGCGCGCCGTTCGGTAACAGCCGGGCGGAAGCACGCGGACGTAGCTCAGTTGGTAGAGCGCAACCTTGCCAAGGTTGAGGTCGCGAGTTCGAGCCTCGTCGTCCGCTCCAGAGTTCGACAGTTCAAGAATGCGGTGAGCCCCGGTCCTCGGATCGGGGCTCGTTCGTTTTTCCCGTCACCTCGGTGTCCCGACCCGTCCCGCGTGACGCCGTCGTGTGCAAGCCTCCTTGCCTGCGTATGAGGTTCGTCATACGCACTCGTGACAGCACTCACCAGGCAGCCACCTGGACTGACGGAAGACTTGAGGACATGGATGCGATCGAGGTCGACGGACTCAAACGGCGTTACGGAAAAGGCTTCGAAGCCGTGCGCGGAGTCTCGTTCTCCGTACGGGAGGGCGAGATCTTCGCGCTGCTGGGCACGAACGGTGCGGGCAAGACCTCCACGGTCGAGCTCCTGGAGGGCCTCGCCAAGCCCAGCGGCGGCCGGGTCAAGGTGCTCGGTTTCGACCCGTACGCGGAGCGGACCGCGGTACGGCCCCGTACCGGTGTGATGCTCCAGGAGGGCGGCTTCCCCTCCGAGTTGACGGTCACCGAGACCATACGGATGTGGGCGGGCTGCACCAGCGACGCCCGGCCCATCGGCGAAGTCCTGGCACAGGTCGGGCTCTCGGACCGGCGCGCACACGTACGGGTGAAGCAGCTCTCCGGCGGTGAACGGCGGCGCCTGGACCTGGCGATGGCCCTGGTCGGGCACCCGGAGGTGCTCTTCCTGGACGAGCCGACCACCGGCATGGACCCGGAAGGGCGCCGGGACACCTGGGAGTTGGTGCGGGAGCTGCGCAGGTCGGGGACGACCGTGCTGCTGACGACGCACTATCTGGAGGAGGCCGAGGAACTGGCCGACCGGCTGGCCATCATGCGCGCGGGGCGCATCGTCACCGCGGGCACTCCCGAACAGGTCGTCGCCGAGCGGCCGTCCAGCATCCGCTTCACGCTGCCGGACGGGCTCACGCCGCAGCATCTGCCGCCCATGCTTTCGCCGGCCACGGTCCGCGAGGGCCGGGTGGAGATCCGTACGCCGCAGCTCCAGGAGGCGCTGACGGACCTGCTGCTCTGGGCGCGGCAGAACGGCGTCGCGCTGCCGGGCCTGCACGCCCGTACCGCGACCCTCGAAGAGGTCTTCCTGGAGATCGCGCAGCTCCCCGACGAGGGCGAGGGCGGCCAGGACGGCGGCGGTCAGGACGGTGCACCGGCCCAGAGCGGGACGGCGCCGGGTGAGAGGGAGGTGCAGCGCGCATGAGCGCCACGGACGCGACCACGGTGAAGGCGCCCGGCAGGGTGGACATCTCGGCGATGGGGCGGCGGCTGCGCGCGCTCGGCCGTGCCGAACTCACGCTGCTGCTGCGGAACAAGGCGATGCTCTTCGTCGCGCTCGCCACCCCGGTGCTGCTGACGGTGCTGATGCGGCAGACCACCAGCGGCATGAACCTCGAGGGCACCGGGCTGACCATGGGCACGGTGCTCATCCCCGGCTCGATCGGCTACGTCCTGGTCTTCGCGGTCTACGCGAACCTGACCGGCATCTACGTCACACGGCGCGAGGAGCTGGTGCTCAAGCGGCTGCGCACCGGTGAGTCCAGCGACGGGGAGATCCTGCTGGGCAGCGCGCTGCCGTCGCTGTTCCTCGCGCTGGGGCAGTGCGTGCTGCTGCTCGCGGGCGGCGCCGCGGTGCTCGACCTCGCGCCGCCGAAGCGGCCCGAACTCGTCGTCGCCGGCGTGCTGCTGGGGCTGGTGCTGATGGTTCTGCTGGCCGGGGTGTCCGCCGCGTTCACGCGGACCACGGAGGCGTCGCAGATCACCACCTTCCCCTTCATGGCCATCTCCTTCGTGGGGTCCGGCGTGGTGATCCCGCTGGACGTCATGCCCGACGCGATGGCCAATGTGTGTTCACTGCTCCCGGTATCGCCCACGATGGAGCTCGTACGCAACGGCTGGGTGGGCACGCTGAGCGGCTTCGACACCGTGAAGGCCCTGGTTGTCCTGGTGGTGTGGATCGTGCTGGGCACGCTCGCCGTGAAGCGCTGGTTCCCCTGGGAGCCGCGGCGATAGACGGGATGAGGAGCGCGGTCACGTGATCGGCTGGTGGGTGGCGCCGGAGTACCGCCGCTGGCAGGCGCGCAGCAGCCACGAGAAGGTCGAGGCGTCGACGCGGTGGATGCTCGCCGCGTACGCCTGGCTGACGGTCCTCGGATTCGTCGTACAGCTCGTGCCGAACACGGACCGGGGTGCTCTGGCCGACACGCTGGCCTGGGCGGTCTTCGGGACGGGCCTGGTGCAGTGCCTGGTGTGCACGGGCGTACTGCACCAGGCCCTCGACACCTATCTGGGGACGCGTACGGTCGCGCCGCGCCAACTCGCCCTCCCCGCCGCGCTGGTGGGCGCCATGACGGCGCTGACGCTGACGCTGGCCGCGCTGGACGCCGTCGAGGGCGGCGGGCTCGCGGTGGGGCTGGCACTGCACGGGACGACGGCGCCGTTCGCCGTCGTCTTCGGCGTGACGGTGGGACGCGGAAGGGTCGCGGTCGCGCTGTGCGGCTTCCTGGCGGTGCTGCTCGCGGGACTGGCCGCCACGGGGATGCCCTGGTCGGGCGTGCTGGCGGCGCTGGTCATCGCCTGCCTGGGCACGGTGCTCTCCGTCTTCACGGCCCGCTCCTCGGCCTGGTACATCGCCGTCATCCGGGAGTTGGAGGAGGCCCGCGGCGTACAGGCGCGGCTGGCCGTCACCGAGGAACGGCTGCGCTTCAGCCGCGATCTGCACGACGTGATGGGACGGAACCTCTCAGCGATCGCGCTCAAGAGCGAGCTGGCGGCGCAGCTCGCGCGGCGCGGCGGGGCCGAGGACGCGTCCGTCGAGCAGATGACGGAGGTGCAGCGCATCGCGCGGGAGTCGCAGTCGGAGGTACGGGCCGTCGTACGGGGTTACCGCGACGTCGATCTGGCCACCGAACTCCAGGGCGCACGCGGCATCCTGCGCGCCGCGGGCGTCGACTGCCGCGCGGACAACGGCGGTTCACGGCTGCCGGTGCCGGTGCAGGCCGCGCTGGGCTGGGTCGTACGGGAGGGCGCGACGAACGTGCTGCGGCACGCGGACGCGACGTGGTGCACAGTATGGGTCGGCGCGGACTCCGCAGGAGGCACCGCGCTGCTGGTCATGGAGAACGACGGGGTGCGCGCGGCGTCCGGCGCCGGCGGCCGCAAGGGCTCCGGTCTGGAGGGGCTGCGCGAGCGCCTCGACGGGGTCGGCGGCACGCTGCGGGTGGAACGGGACGAGGAGCGCGGTACGTTCCGGCTGACGGCGGAGGTCCCGCTGGGCGCCGAGGACGCGCGCCGGGCCGGACGGCAGCGCGGCGCGGACGGCGCGAAGAGCGGAGACGGCGTGAACGGCCCCGACGTCGCGCAGCGCGCGGACGGCGAAGACACCCCGGGCGGCCGGGACTTGGAGGACGGCACGGGACGCTCCGGCGCCCGGGAGCCCGGTACGTACGGGAAGGACACGGCGGAGTGAGCGACGAGCACGAGGGTGCGGTGGAGCGGGGAGAGCCGCGGGACGGAACGATCCGCGTGCTGCTCGCCGACGACGAGCATCTGATCCGCGGAGCGCTGGCGGCGCTGCTCGCGCTCGAGGAGGACCTGACGATCGTCGCCGAGGCGGCGTCCGGTCCGGAGGCCGTGGCGATGGCCCGCGCCCAGGATCCCGATGTGGCCGTGCTGGACCTGCAGATGCCCGGCGCCGACGGTGTGCAGGTCGCCACGCAGCTCCGCGACGAGGTGCCCGGGTGCCGCACCATGATCGTCACCAGCCACGCACGGCCCGGCCATCTCAAGCGCGCGCTCGCGGCGGGCGTACGGGGCTTCGTGCCGAAGACCGCGTCCGCGCAGCAGCTCGCGGAGATCATCCGGGGCGTGCACGACGGAAACCGTTACGTGGACCCGGAGTTGGCGGCCGACGCCATCAGTACGGGCGACTCGCCGCTGACCGCCCGCGAGGCGGAACTGCTCGGGCTCGCGGCCAACGGCGCCCCGGTCGCGGAGATCGCGGAGCGCGTCTCGCTCACGCCCGGCACCGTACGCAACTACCTCTCGGCGGCGACCGCGAAGCTCGGTGCGGAGAACCGGCACGCGGCGGCGCGCATGGCACGCGAGCGGGGCTGGCTCTGAGGCGGGCCGTGGCGAGGCGGACGGTGACGAGGCGGGCGGCGAGGCCAACTGTGGTGAGGCGAGCGGCACGAGACGGACACGGCGGACAAGAAGGGCGCGTCCGGGCGCCTGTGAAGCGGGCACGAGACGGACGCACCGCGGGGCCGCGACGGGCACCGGACGGCACGCAGCGGTCAACAGGCCCCGTACTCGGACGAATTCGGATTATTCAGCGGCGGAAGCTCAAGGCGGGGCAAGCCTCGAAGAGACGGGATAACCTTCCCTATCTCTTCCTTGCCCCCGTGCCAAATCTCAAGAATTGAGGTTTACTTGAGATTGCCCGGCGGCAAACCGTAATCAGGAGCCGCCCACTCGGTAAAAGGTCCATGCCTTCATCAGCCGTGGCATAAAGCTGCCGTATCGCGTTGCAACAAACTGTCACGGATTCCTCTTCTACCGCGCACCCCGTGCTGGCATCTTCATCCCTGCGGAAGGGCACCTGGGCATTCACGGGGAGGTAAACGTGCGCTGGACCCGCTTCGCTGAAGTTTACGGTGACGACCGAAAGCTCAATCGACGGGGGCTCCGCGCCCGGTGACCATCCCGGGCTTCCTGGCTTCGACCACTTTCGCGAGGAACAGCCAGTCATGTCTCACAAGCTCGGAGGAATCCCATGCTGGAAGAGAAGCTGAATCTGCAGATTCAGGATGAGCTGCACGAGGAGCACGCCGGCGAGATCGCCGACAAGGCCGCTCCGGTCCTCGCCACCCCGGCGCTCGCGGGTGCGTTCGTCGGCGGCGCCGCCGTCGTGACCGGTGCGTACGCCGCCGGCAAGGCCGTCGGCTGACCCACCGGCAGCGTCTGCGGCCGGCCGACTCGGCCCGGCCGTCCACCACTTGCTCTTCCGGAGGCAGACGACTTCCGGGGGCTCCAGAACAGAACAGGAGTGCGCACATGATCGATGTGACCTCGCACATCAACGAGTCGGCGGAGCTGTCCTCCGTCGAGGTCACCGACGCCGAGGGTGTCGTCTTCACCGACTACACGCCGGTTCTCGCCACCCCCGGCGCCTTCCTCGGTGGCGTCGCCATCGCTTCGGCGACGGTCGCCGCCTTCGAGCAGGGCCAGGGCTGAACCCGGCCTGACCCGCTAGTCACACGGCCACGCGGTACCCCCTTCTGCGCGGCCGGGTGAACAGGGGCTCCGCCCGGTCGGCCGGTCCTGACACCGGCCGACCGGGTAACACCATCACCGATGAAGGTTTCTTTCAAGTCGGCCCAGACCAACGGCCCCATAATTCCCCACTCTTTCCATCTTCTTCGCACCTCGCTCAGCGCCGCAGGTCGGGCCTGACTCAGCACCACGCCTCTTGCCTTCACCCCGTTTTCAGACAGCCACCCCCTACTCCGGGACATCGGCACCGAGGAGACCGACGTGAAATCGCTTGCCAAAAAGCTGACCTCGACCTTTCTCGGGCCGGTACCGATATCCCGTGGCCGGGCGCTTGCTATTTCCGAGCGACTGACCGCGGTGACATCGCTCACTTCGAGTCTCGAATACATCACCCACCAGCGGCAGATACGCCGCGGCGGTCTCAACGACTGGACCATCGCGCGCGGAATGCACGCCTCTTCGACGCGGCCCACCCGGCGCATTCTCGACGCGGTCGGCAATCCCACGACGACGAAGGCGCTGCACATCGCGCGCATCGCCGCGGGCGCTGCACTGCTGGCGCCCGGAAACGCCCGCTGGCGCGGCGCCGCCAACGTCTTCCTCGGGCTGAGCAACGCGGCCCTCTACCCCCGGCACCGCTACGGAACGGACGGCTCCGACCAGGTCTCGTCCTTCGTGCAGACGGCCGCGGGACTGGCCCGGCTCTCCCGTCAACCGGCCGTCCAGGACGCCCTGTTGTGGTACGTCGCGCTCCAGGCCAATCTCTCGTATCTGATCTCCGGCTGGGTGAAACTGCTCGGTGAGCCGTGGCGTACCGGTTCCGCGCTCAACGGCATCATGCGCACCCGTACATACGGGCACGAGGGCATGTGGAATCTCACCAACCGCTATCCGGTGCCCTCCCGTTACCTCGCACACGGCGTGCTCGCGCTGGAGTGCCTTTTCCCGGTGGCGTATCTGAAGGGCGGTGCGCTGGCCCGTCCGGTGATGGCGAGCGCCGCGGCATTCCACGTGGCCAACGGCTACTTCATGGGACTCGGCCGCTTCATCACCGCCTTCGAGGCGATGCACCCGATGGTCGCCTACACCAGCGCCCCCAAGAACCACCCCGCGGTCGCAGGCCGGGACGACCGGATGCTGAAGGCCACCGCGTCCGTCGCCGCCATCGGTGTGACCATTGCAGGCGCCATGGCGGCCACCCGCCGCGCGCGTGCCACCGACCCGTGGCCGCACGGACGGGTCCTCACCACCCGGCACGGCAACGAACTCCACTACAACGAGCGGGTGTCGGAGGACCGGAAGAAGCCCGTCCTGGTCTTCGGCACCGGCATGATCTCCACGACGGAGCACTTCGGCTGGGTGACCGACAAGCTCGTCGAGGAGAGCGACTGCGGGATCATCAGCTACAGCCGCGCCGGCTACGGGCCGAGCAAGCGGCGCAGCACCGTCCCGTACACGCTGCAGGAGTCCGTGGACGACCTGGTCGACCTGGTGCGCGGCGCGGTCGCCGAAGACCGGGACGTCTACCTCGTCGGCCACTCCCTCGGCGGCGAGATCGGACGGCGCGCGGCCGTCGAACTCGGCGACCGCGTACGGGGCGTGATCTACCTCGACAGCTCCCACCCGGACGAGCTGACCCGCTCCAAGCAGCAGCAGGAGGCGGCGGACCGGCTCAAGGACGGTCTGAACATGTTCACCCGCAGCCTCCGGGCCGGGCTGGGCGCCACCCTCGTCCGTCCGAAGTGGGTGCACGACCTGCCGGCGGAGGTGCGCAACCGCGCCTTCGCGCAGTACGCGGACAGCAAGCTGTGGCGGGCCGGGCTGCGTGAATGGGACGCCACGGAGGCCGACTTCAAGAAGTGGGGCGGCGACCTTCCGCCGGTCGACGCGCACGCGCTGGTGCTCTCGGCGCAGCGCACGGTCGACCGCGACCCCGAACAGCTCCTGATGCACAACGAACTGGGCGCCGCGCACCGGGGCGAGGGACGCGTCGTACGCAACTCGGTGATCGAGGGCGCCGACCACGACACGATGCTCACCGACGCCCGCCTCGGCGGCGACGTGGGCCGCCGCATCCTCTCCTTCCTCGACGAGGTCGAGGCGCAGGAGGGCGGCAGCGGCGGCGCGGGCGGCGCCGGAGGGTCCAAGGGGAACCAGTCCAAGGAGGCACGATGACCAGCACACCGACTTCGGGCTCGCTGACCGGGACCCTTCTGCGGACGGCGCGCGGTGCACGCTCGGGTCTCTCGCAGGCCTTCACCGGGCCGGGCGGACTGACCCGCGCCGCGGGGGCCGCGCTGCTGCTCGGCACGCTCTCCGCGCAGCACCCGAACCCGCTGTTCAACAAGGCGCAGAAGATCGACATCTTCTCGGCGATGTTCCCCAACTGGCGCTTCTTCGCGCCCACTCCGGCGCAGCACGACTACCACATCCTGTACCGGACGCTGAACCACGACGGTGAGACGTCCTCCTGGCGGATGGTCGAGGTCATCGTCGGCCGCAGGCTCCCGCAGATCTTCTGGTTCCCGGGACGCCGCCCCGAGAAGGCGATCTTCGACATCGTCACCGAACTCATCACCCAGCTCGACAAGGGCTTCAGCGGGATGATGAAGCTGCCCTCGTACCGGATGCTCTGCGCGTTCCTGCGCCACCGCATCCGCGAGGACGGCGAGCGGGAGGGCGGCACGGCCGCCGACGGCTCCGAGGGCGTGAAGGGATTCCAGTTCACGCTCGTACGGGCCACCGGTTACGAGGAGTCGGACCCGGAGGTCGTCTTCGTCTCCCCGTACACCCCGATGACCGGTCCCGACGAGACCGCGGGGCGCGGCGACTCCGTATCGGGGCCGTCCTACGAATCGCACATAAGGGACGACTCCCGCGGGGAGGTTCCCGCACAGCCCGCCTGATCCGCGGACGCGGAGAGGACGGGAAGCACAGAACGCACGGCACAGCACGAACAGCACGAACAGCACAGCACGCACAGACGTCCGCTCCCGCGGCCGCGGGAGCGGGTGAACCACCAACTGATCCCGAAAGGGGTTGATCACATGTCAGGCGGTTCGGTCATGATCTCCGTCATCGCGATCATCATCGTCGCGGCCATCGCGCTCAACGTCTCGAAGAACAGCAAGAAGAAGTGACCGCGCCGGCCCCCGCCGGCTGAGCGCTGCACGGCAGCCGCCGGCGGGAAGGCCGCACCCAATGAGACCGAGAGGGGGCCTGATGAGCTCTGTGGACGACATAGGCTACGGGCGGCAGTTCGGAGACTTCTACGACAGGATTTTTCCGAGCGGCGCCTACACCGAGCCGACCGTGCGCAAGCTCGCCTCCCTGCATCCCAGCCCCGGTGAACGCGCCCTCGAACTGGGCGTGGGCACCGGGCGGGTGGCGATACCCCTGGCCCAACGGGCCTTTCCCGTCACGGGAGTCGACTCCTCGCCCGAGATGCTCGAACAGCTCAGCGCGAAGGCGAAGGAGGCCGACGCGGACGTCGAGGCCGTACACGGAGACATCCGCAAGTACACCGACGACGCCCAGTACCAGCTCGTCTACTGCATCTGCGCCACGTTCTCCATGATCCTCGACGCCGACGACCAGCGGGCCACGATGCAGGCCGCCGCGGACCGGCTGGCGCCGGGCGGCCTCCTCGTCGTCGAGACCTCCAACCCGGGCGGGCTGCGCGTCCTGCACGAGGGACAGCAGCGCACCTCGTACTTCATCCCCTACCCGGAGCCCAACACCGGGCTGCTGACGTACTCCACGGTCTTCGAGGACCGGAGCCTGTGGCACGCGTCGCACATCTGGTTCGAGGACGGCAAGTCCTCCGTCGGCTCCGAACTGGCCCGGCTCACCACGCCGGAGGAGGTGGACGAGTACGCGGCAGCCGCCGGACTGAAGCCGGTCGACCGCTGGGCGGACTGGAAGGACACTCCCTACGCGGAGGACTCCCCCATGTTCGTCAGCACCTACACGACGAGGTGACACGGGCATGAGCAGCACCCTGGAGGCGAAGGACACGACCGCCGGCTCGCAGAGCGAGGAGGCGGAGGTCCCGCTGGAGACGCTGGAGCAGCACCTCGGCCCGGCGCACGCGCGCAGGCGGCGCGGCTCCGGGCCTCCAGCGGCCGTGTGGTATCTGGCGCGGCGCCACCGGGGGCTGCTCGCCGCGGGCATCGTGATCGGCCTGGTCGGTGTGACGGCGCAGCTCGCGCAGCCGTACGCGATCGGCGAGCTGATCAAGCAGGCGGGCGCGCACAAGCCGCTCACCGTCGCGGTGCTCGTCCTCGTCGGACTGTTCTGCGTCGACGGGGGCTTCTCCGCGCTGCAGTCGTACCTCATCGGACGCGCGGGCGAGAACGTCGTCTACGACGTGCGGATGCTGCTGACCAAGCGGCTGCTGCACGTGGACCTCGCCGCGTACGGCAAGCAGCAGCAGGGCGACGTGCTCACACGGACGGTTGCCGACACCTCGCTCGCGAAGATCGCGCTCTCACAGAGCCTGGCGCAGCTCGTCATCAACGGCTTCACGGTGGCGGGCGGCGTCGTCGTGATGTTCCTGATCGACGTGTGGATGATGCTCATCACGCTGGCCTGCCTGGGCATCGCCAGCGGCGTCTCGCTCTGGCTGGCGCGCGGGGTGCGCCGGGCCGCGGTCGTCAACCGCGAGGACACCAGCGCCTACGGGTCGGACGTGCAGCGCGCGCTGTCGGCCCTGCCCACGGTCAAGGCCTCGCGCGCGGAGGTACGCGAGACGCAGCGCATCAGCCTGCTGGCCTGGCGGGCACGGAACTCCGGGGTACGGGTCAACGGCCTCAACGCGCTGTTCATGCCGGCGATGAACGTCGGTACGCAGGCGGCCCTCGCGGTCGTCGTCGGCGTCGGCATGACGCGGGTGACCCGCGGGACGATGTCGATGGCGGACCTCACCGCCTTCGTGATGTACCTCTTCTACATGGTCTCTCCGCTGGTGCTCTTCTTCCTGGCCATCGGCCAGTTCCAGCAGGGGCGTGCGGCGATCCGCCGGGTCGACGAACTCACCACGCTCCCGCAGGAGGGCGGTGTGCTCGACCGGATGCGGAACCGGCCCAAGGCGCCCTCGAAGTCGTCGCTCTCCGTCGACCAGGACGCGGTGGAGTTCCGCTCGGTGTGCTTCACGTACGGAGGCGCGGAGACGGCGGGGGGCTCGGGCGGTCGAGGGGGCCCGGACGGCGGGGGCGGCGCGGGCGCCGCAGGCGCGGACGAGCCCTCGGCGACCCTGTCGGACATCACCTTCACCGTGCCCTCCCGTGGCATGACCGCCGTCGTCGGCCCGTCCGGCGCCGGCAAGACCACGCTCTTCCAACTCATCGAGCGCTTCCACGCGTTGGACTCCGGCAGCATCCTGATCGGCGGCAAGGACATCGAGACGATGCCGCTCGCCACGCTGCGGGGCCTCGTCGGCTACGTACAGCAGGACACCGCGGCCATGCGCGGCACCGTGCGCGAGAACGTCGTGTACGCGAAGCCGGACGCGGGCGAGCAGGACATCCGCGAGGTCATCGACCTGGCGGGTCTCACCAAGGTCGTCGCGGAGCTGCCCGAGGGACTGGACACCGAACTGGGCGACCAGGGCAGCGGACTCTCCGGCGGACAGCGTCAACGGCTGTGCATCGCACGGGCGTTGCTCCAGAAGCCGGCCGTGCTGCTGCTGGACGAGGCGACCTCCCATCTGGACTCCGACTCCGAGCGGGAGTTCCGCGAGACGCTGCGCAAGGTCTCGGCCCGCTGCGCCGTGATCGCCATCGCGCACCGCATCTCCACCGTCGTCGACTCCGACAGCATCGTGGTGATGAACGAGGGCCGGGTGCAGGCCATCGGCAAGCACGACGAGCTGATGCAGCACGACCCGCTCTACTACCGGCTCGCCAACTCCCAGCTCCAGGCGGCCACTTCGGCCGCGGCACCGTCCGCCGCCGCCGCGGCCGCGGCTCCCGGGGTCTCGTCCGTGGCCTCGTGGCCGACGGACGGTACGACGGGCACGGCGGGTACGGCGGGTACGGCGGGTACGGCGGCCAGCGCTGAGGCGCTCGCGGCGGACGTCGCACCGACCGCGGAGACGGCGGGTGCCGCCGCTGCGGCGCCGGAGG
>NZ_LJGW01000443.1 GCF_001751255.1 Streptomyces nanshensis
CGCGCGTCCGTGGCACCCGCGCCCTCCGAACCGGCGCTCCCGGCCCCGGCGTCGACGTCAGCGGCCCCGGCACCGCGGTCCTGCGACCCGGTGCCGGACTCCTCGCCGCGCTCCACGCCGCGTTCCCCGGCGGGGTGCTCGCGTGGGTGCTCCGTCACCGCCGGCTCTCAGGACGCGACCGTCGCGGCGAGCCGCGAGAGAGGTTCGGCCAGCGCGTTCACACCGTCCGAGAGCTTCTTGCGGTCGGCCTTGCCCACCGTGTCGTACGCGACGAAGCCGTCGCCCTCGCGGTGCTTGTCCAGCAGCTTGCCGATGGCGGCGAACTCCCTGTCCAGGTCCTTCGCGAGCTGTGCGTCCTTCTTGGCGGTCACCGGCTTCAGCAGTTCGTACGCCTTGCGGGCGCCGTCCACGTTGGCCTCGAAGTCGACGAGGTCGGTGTGGCTGTAGCGCTCCTCCTCACCCGTGACCTTTCCGGTGGCCACCTCGTCGAGCAGCTCCTTGGCGCCGTTCGCCATGCTGGTGGGGGTGATCTCCGCCCGGCCGACGCGGTTCTGCCAGTCCTTGAGGTCCTTCATCAGCTTCCCGGCGAGCTTCTTGTCCTCCGCGGAGATCTTCTTCTTCTCCCACAGGGACTTCTCCAGCTTGTGCCAGCCCGTCCACTTCTGGCCCTCCTCCAGGCCGTCCGCCCGGACGTCGACCTTGGGGTCGATGTCGCCGAAGGACTCCGCGACGGGCTCGGTGCGCTCCCAGCCGACGCGGGAGACGGCGTACTCGTCCTTGGCGGCGTCGAGGTCGCCGTCCCGCACCGCGTCCGCGAACTTCTGCGCCGCGGGGATCGTCTCGTCGGCCTGCTTCTGCACGTACGTGCGGTACGCGGCGACGGCGGCGTCCAGCTTCGGGTTCCGCTTGACGTCGGCGCCCTTGCCGCTGGCGGTGACCTTCTGGCGGATGCCGTGGCCCTTCATGCCGGGCTTGCAGGCGATCTCGTACGTGCCGGACTTGATCTCGGCGGTGATCTCGGCCTTGGTGCCGGGGCCGATGTTCTCCCGCTCGGTCACGATGCGGTCGCCGGGCGCGTAGACGTAGACCTCGGTGACCTTGGAGCCCTTGTTCTCGACGTCCAGCCGCACATGCCCCGCGGGGAACTCCTTCTTCGAGACCTTGCAGGCGGAGTCGCTCGCCGTGACCTGAAGGCCGCCGTCCTTCCCGCCGGCCTTCGACTTCTCCGCGCAGCCGGTCAGGGCCGCGGCGGCCAGCAGCGGAACGGCCGCGCCGGCTATGAGAGTTCGGGTTCTGGCGGAGGCGGACATGGGATCTCCCGGTGGCTGACGGCTGGTCGTCGGTCGTGGCGTACGGAGTGGTGCGGCGGTGGTACGGAGGTGGTGCGGGCGGCGTGGCACGGGGTGCCCCGACGCAGGGCGCCATTTAAGCAAGGCTTACCTAAGTCGGGAAGGTAGCACGCGGCCATTCCGTACCGGGGTGCCAGATCCCGGGGGCGGCTCCGGCCCGGACCGGCGCACGTGGGCGCGCTCGTTCCCATGGCGGTGCCGCGGCTCTCCCGCGGGCTTCCCGCGTCCTTCCGTCCGCTTCCCGACAGCCGTACGGCGCCGGTGAGTTCACCCCGCGGCGACCTCGTGCCGCCCCTCATACCGCTCTCGTACCGGCCCGTCCCGGACCGTACGGACACGGCCGCCGCGACCCCCGGCCGGCGCAGTCCGGCGGGCCCCGCGCACCGGGCGCCCTTAGATTCGCGGCAGAGGGGGCATCCCCGACCGCCGCCCGGGAGGCGCTGACCGATGTCGCTGCACAAGGGCCGTACCGGCACCGGAACCCGTACCGCCGCCGGGTCCGGAACCCGCGAGGCGGACGGGGCCCGCCCCCGACGGGAGTCCGCCGCCGTCTCCGTCAACCCCTTCTACGGCGAGGCGGATCCGGTCAGCGGAGTGACCACCGAGCCGCCCGTGCACCGGCTGGCCGCCGAGCCCATGGCGCCCGACGCCGCCCGTCAGCTCGTCCACGACGAACTGATGCTGGACGGCAACTCCCGCCTGAACCTGGCCACTTTCGTCACCACGTGGATGGAGCCGCAGGCCGCCGAGCTGATGGCGCTGTGCCGCGACAAGAACATGGTCGACAAGGACGAGTACCCGCGCACCGCCGAACTGGAGCGGCGCTGCGTCGCGATGCTCGCCGACCTGTGGAACGCCCCCGACCCTTCCTCGGCGGTCGGCTGCTCCACCACCGGTTCCAGCGAGGCGTGCATGCTCGCGGGCATGGCGCTCAAGCGCCGCTGGGCGCTGCGCGCCGGCGGCCGCTATCCCGCGAAGGCCCGTCCCAATCTGGTGATGGGCGCCAACGTGCAGGTGTGCTGGGAGAAGTTCTGCAACTTCTGGGAGGTGGAGGCCCGCCAAGTGCCCATGGAGGGCGAGCGGTTCCACATCGACCCGCATGCGGCGGCGGAGCTGTGCGACGAGAACACCATCGGCGTCGTCGCCGTGCTGGGTTCCACCTTCGACGGGTCCTACGAACCGGTCGCGGAGGTCTGCGCGGCGCTCGACTCCCTTCAGGAGCGCACCGGTCACGACATCCCCGTCCATGTGGACGGCGCCTCCGGCGGCATGATCGCGCCCTTCCTCGACCCGGACCTGGTATGGGACTTCCGGCTGCCGAGGGTCGCCTCGATCAACACCTCCGGGCACAAGTACGGGCTCGTCTACCCCGGCGTCGGCTGGGCGCTGTGGCGCTCGCCCGACATGCTCCCCGAGGAACTGGTCTTCCGCGTCAACTACCTCGGCGGGGACATGCCCACCTTCGCGCTGAACTTCTCCCGTCCCGGAGCGCAGGTCGCCGCGCAGTACTACACCTTCCTGCGCCTGGGACGCGGCGGCTTCCACGCCGTACAGCACGCGGCGCGTGAGGTGGCCCGTTCGCTGGCCGCGCGGATCGGGGAGACCGGCGACTTCCGGCTGCTCACCCACGGCGACCAGCTTCCGGTCTTCGCCTGCACCACGCTGTCGGACGTGACGGCGTTCGACGTCTTCGACGTCTCGCGGCGGATGCGGGAGCGCGGCTGGCTGGTGCCCGCCTACACCTTCCCGGCGAACCGGCAGGACCTGTCGGTGCTGCGCGTCGTCTGCCGCAACGGCTTCACGGCGGACCTCGCGGATCTGTTCATGGACGACCTGATGTCGCTGCTGCCCGAACTGCGCGGCCAGAGCCGTCCGTTGGGCCGTCCCGCGTCGCTCGCCACGGCCTTCCACCACTGAGCGGCACGCGGCCGGACACCCCGTCCCGAACCCGTCCCGAACCCGTCCCGAGCCCCCGCACCAGCAGAAGAAGAGCCCGAGATCCGAACACGTACGTCCCCTGGGAGGACCCGGTGGCACATTCCCGTCGCGCGCACGACAGCAGGGACCGCACGGCACAGGAGACGGAGCTGCCGGGACGTCCCGCTCCCGAGGCCCCGCACCTCGAGGAGCCGGTCGAACCCCGTGAACCCCTGCCACCCAAGCCCGACCAGACGGGCCCCGGCACCTACTCGCCGACGGGCGAGGCCACCGGCGCCGACCAGGCCGTGCTGGCCCAGAGCGGCGCCCGGCTGACCAACACCCAGGGCGCGCGGCTGCCGGACAGCGACCACTCCCTCAAGGCGGGCGAACGCGGTCCCGTACTGCTCCAGGACCACCATCTCCGCGAGAAGATCACGCACTTCGACCACGAGCGGATCCCGGAGCGCGTCGTGCACGCGCGGGGCGCCGCGGCACACGGTGTCTTCCGCGGGTACGGTACGGCCGCCACCGTCTCCAAGGCGCACTTCCTCGGCGAGGGCGTCGAGACGCCCGTCTTCGTCCGCTTCTCCACGGTGCTGGGCTCGCGGGGCTCGGCGGACACCGTGCGGGACACCCGCGGGTTCGCCACGAAGTTCTACACCGCCGAGGGCACCTTCGACCTCGTCGGCAACAACATCCCGGTCTTCTTCATCCAGGACGCGATCAAGTTCCCCGACGTCATCCATGCCGGAAAGCCGCATCCGGACCGGGAGATCCCGCAGGCGCAGAGCGCGCACGACACCTTCTGGGACTTCGTCTCGCTGCACACCGAGGCCACGCACCACACCCTGTGGAACATGTCCGACCGCGGCATCCCGCGCTCGTTCCGGATGATGGAGGGCTTCGGCATCCACACCTTCCGGCTGGTGGACGCCGGGGGACGTACGACGCTGGCGAAGTTCCACTGGAAGCCGAAGCTGGGCGTGCACTCCCTGACATGGGAGGAGGCCCAGATCATCAACGGCGTCGACCCGGACTTCCACCGGCGGGACCTGGCCGACGCGATCGAGGCCGGCGCCTTCCCCGAATGGGAGCTGGGCGTACAGACCTTCCCGGACACCCCCGAGCAGACCTTCGAGGGCGTCGACCTGCTCGACCCGACCAAGATCGTCCCCGAGGAGTGGGCCCCCGTACAGCCCGTCGGACTGCTGACGCTGAACGCCAACCCGTCCAACTACTTCGCGGAGACCGAGCAGGTCGCCTTCCACCCGGGCCATCTGGTGCCCGGCATCGACGTCACCGACGACCCGCTGCTGGCCGGGCGGCTCTTCTCCTACATCGACACCCAGATCACCAGGCTGGGCGGGCCCAACTTCGCGCAGATCCCGGTCAACCGCCCGCACGCGCCCGTCAACGACATGCTCCGCGACGGCATGCACCAGACCGCCGTGCACGCGGGCGTCGCGCCGTACCGTCCCAACTCCCTGGACGGCGGCTGCCCCTTCCTCGCCGGCGCGGACGAGCGCGGATTCGTGGAGACGCCGGTCGCGATCCCGCAGGGCGCGCGGAAGGTACGCGAGGCGCCCGCGTCCTTCGACGACCACACCAGCCACCCGCGCCGCTTCTATCTCTCGCTCACGCCGGTGGAGCGCGAGCACGTCATCGCCGCGTACACCTTCGAGCTGAGCAAGTGCTACGAGAACGCGATCAAGGAACGCACGCTGCGCGTCCTCGCCGACATCGACCCCGGCCTGTGCGCGCAGGTCGCCGCCGGGCTGGGGCTGCCCGCGCCCGAGCCCTCGGGGCCGCTCGCGGACGTGGAGCCGAGCCCGGCGCTCTCCCAGGTCGGCCGGGCCTGGCCGGTGACCGGCCGCGTCCTGGGCATCGTCGCGGACGGCGACGGCGACATCGACGCCGTCCGTACGCTGCGCGAGGCCGCCCTCGACGCGGACATGGTCCCGCTGGTGATCGCCCCGAAGGGCGGGCGGCTCGCGGACGGGATCGACGTGCAGCGCACCTTCGCCAACACCCGTTCCGTCGAGTTCGACGCGATCGTGCTGGCGGGCGTCCCGGCGCCGGGCGACGACGCGTACGGGGCGCGCGACGCGAAGGCCGCACACGGCGACCCCGACGGGCTGACCACCGATCCGCGGGTGCTGCGGCTGCTCTCCGAGGCGTACCGGCACGCCAAGGTCGTCGGCGGCGTCAAGGGCACCGGCGAGGTCCTCGGGGCGGCCGGCTGCCACGAGCAGTCGCCGGGGGTCGTGCTCGACAGCGACGCACGCAACCTGTTCGACCAGGTCGCGGCGCTGCTGCGGCAGCACCGGGTGTGGGACCGCTTCCCCTCGGGCGACGGCGTCGAGTGAAGTCCCCGTAGCGGGTAACCCGGTGCGGACGCGGCCGCCGTGCCGGGGCCGGGACGCGGGGGACGCGGGAGACGAGGGACGGCGGACGAGGGACGAGGGACGACGGACGACGGAGAGTGCGAGGAAGACGAGGGAGGGATGCGCGAGATGGCCCGCCCGATCTGGAGCGGAGTGATCACCTTCGGCCTGGTGACGGTGCCGGTGCAGCTCGTCGCCGCCGTGCAGGACCACTCCGTCCGCTTCCGTCAGCTTCAGCGGGGAACGGGCGACCGGGTGCGCGACCGCCGCGTCAACGAGCGCACCGGCGAACGCGTCGGCCACGACGACATCGTCAAGGGCTACGACCTCGGGGACGGCGAGTACGTCGTCGTCGAGCCGGAGGAGCTGGAGCGGATCGCCCCGGGCAGGTCGCAGGTCATCGAGGTCAGCGGCTTCGTCGGCCTGGAGGAGGTGGAGCCCGCGTACTTCTCCCGCACCTACTACCTCGCGCCCCGGGGCGAGGAGTACGCACGGGCCTACCGGCTGCTGTGCACCGCGCTGCTGGAGACGGGGAAGGCCGGTGTGGCGACGTTCGTGATGCACGACCGGGAGTACCTCGTCGCGCTGCGCGCCCGTGACGACGTCCTCGAACTGCACACCCTGCACTGGGCGGACGAGGTGCGCGACCNGCCGCGAGCTTCCCCGACTGCCCTCCGGCGAACAGCCCGTGGACCGCGAGCTGTCGAGCGCCCGGCGGCTCATCGAGGCGATGAGCACGGAGTGGCGTCCCGAGGACTACGAGGACACCTACGAGTCCAGGGTGCGGCAGCTCGTGGAGGCCAAGCGCCGGGGCGAGGAGGCCGTGGCAGGCGAGGAGCCGCCCGAGCCGACCAACGTGGTCGACCTGGAGGACGCGCTGCGGCGCAGCGTCGACCGTGCGTCGCGCCCGCGCGGTGCGCCGGGCGGCGGCGGAAACCGGGCCGGCGGCGGAAACGGGAACGGCGGCGGGAACGGACGCAGCCTCGCCGACATGAGCAAGCGGGACCTGTACGAGCGGGCCACCGAGCGCGACGTCCCGGGCCGCTCCCGGATGAACCGGCGACAGCTCATCCGCGCCCTCAGCGACGGCCACCGGAAGAGGAACGCCTCCTGACGCGGGGGGCTTCCGGCTCCTCTGGCCCTCTGAACTCCCGGGCCCACGGCATCAGTTCGGGC
The DNA here is from genome assembly GCF_001751255.1 of Streptomyces nanshensis. Taxonomy (GTDB): domain Bacteria; phylum Actinomycetota; class Actinomycetes; order Streptomycetales; family Streptomycetaceae; genus Streptomyces; species Streptomyces nanshensis_A. The sequence continues at coordinate 6,830 of NZ_LJGW01000443.1, forward strand.
TCGGGAGTGCGGGCCCCGGATCGGACCTCAGTCGACCCGGTCCGTCTCCCGGTCCGTCAGATACCAGCGGCTCAGCGCGGTGCGCAGCCGCCGTACCCGGCCCGGCGGCTGCCCGTCCGTGCCGCGCTGCTGCGGCGGTTCGAGCGGCCGGGGCGTCTCGCGCATCAGCAGCGTGTACCGCTCCGCGAGGGGCAGCGGCCGGTGCTCGGGAGCCATGCCGCCCTCGACGGACTGCCGTACCTCGCCGGTCTCCTCGCCCTCGCGGACCCGTTCGAGGTCCAGCGCCCGCAGCGCCACGCACAGCCGCCGCGTCACCATGAACGCCACCGGCGGTGCCACGACGAGCGCGATGCGGAAGGTCCACGTCAGCCCGTTGAGGGAGACGCCGAAGAGCTTGGCGATCACGTCGTTGCCCCCGGCCAGCAGCAGGACGACGTAGAAGGTGATCCCGGCGACGCCCAGCCCCGTACGGGCGGGCCGCTCGCGCGGCCGGTCGCACAGATGGTGTTCGCGGTCGTCGCCCGTCAGCCATCTCTCCAGGAACGGATAGAGGTAGAGGCCGAGGAAGAGCAGAGCGGGGAGGACGACGGTGGGCACCAGGATGTTCCACATGAAGGTGTGGCCCCACACCGACGTCTCGAACGGCGGCATCAGCCGCAGCGACCCCTCCAGGAACCCCACGTACCAGTCAGGCTGCGAGCCGGTGCTGACCTGATCGGTGCGGTAAGGGCCGTAGTTCCAGACGGGGTTGATCTGCACGACGCCGCCCAGCACGGTGACCAGCCCGAAGAGCATGAGCTGCAGACCGGTGGACTTCGCCGCGAACTGCGGGAACATCGGCTGCCCCACGACGTTCGCCTCCGTCCTGCCGGGTCCGCGCCACTGGGTGTGCTTGAGGTAGACGACGAGGATCAGATGGACCACGACCAGGCCGACGATGAGCGCCGGGATGAGCAGGATGTGCACCGTGTACAGCCGCGGGATGATCTCCGTGCCGGGATACTCGCCGCCGAAGAGGAAGAGGCTCAGATACGTCCCGATCACGGGGATCGACAGCAGCAGGCTCTGCACGACGCGCAGTCCCGTACCGGAGAGCAGATCGTCCGGGAGCGAGTAGCCGCAGAAGCCCTCGGCAACCGCCAGCACGAACAGCGTGACGCCGACGACCCAGTTGATCTCGCGCGGCTTGCGGAACGCCCCGGTGAAGAAGACCCGCAACATGTGCACGCCGATGGCCGTGACGAACAACAGCGCCGCCCAGTGGTGCACTTGACGGATCAGCAGCCCGCCGCGCACGTCGAAGCTGATGTGCAGCGTGGAGTCGTACGCCTCGGAGACGAGCTGCCCGCGCATCGGCGCGTACGAGCCGGTGTAGTGGATCTCCGCCTCGCCGGGATGGAAGAAGAACGTCAGGAAGACACCGGTGAGCAGCAGCAACACCAGGCTGTAGAGGGCCAGTTCGCCCAGCAGGAACGACCAGTGGTCGGGGAACGCCTTGCGTACGAGCGAGCCGCCCTCGCCGGCGGGCAGCCGGTCGTCGAGGTACCGGAAGCCGCTCGCGGCGGCGCGTCCGGACCTGGCGCCGGGATGCGGGCGCTCCTTCCTGCGCGGCGGGACCATGCGCCGGCCTCCTCTCTCCTGCTGGCTCCCGGCCTCCGGACGGCGGCCGCCGGGAGGCCGGTCAGCGGTCGTTGTACTGGAAGACGAACCCGGCGACGCCGGGCGCCGTGATCCCGATGCCGATGAGGAAGAGCCACATCCCGTAGATCACGCCGAACGCGGCGATCACCGTGCCCAGCGCGGTGAGGACGGGGTAGTAGCTGTGCGGCGGGAAGAAGGCGACCGGCCCGGCGCCGTCGCGTACGTCCGCCTCCCGGCGGTCCTGCGCCCGTACCCCGTGCCGCAGGTACTGCATCCACAGAAAGAACGCGATGAGGCCCGTCATCAGGAGGGAGACGGCCAGCGCGGTGTTGCCCACCGGGTCACGCGAGAAGGGCGTATAGACCGCGGTCACGACGGCGAAGAACGCGGAGGCGCCGGTGAAGAGGATCGCCTCGGTCTTCATCGCGCCGCCTCTCCGGCACCGATGCCGCGTGCCCTGTAGGGCCCGGCGCCGTACGCCGCGACCTCCGGGTGGTGCAGGTCGAAGGCCGGGGACTCGGAGCGGATGCGCGGCAGCGCCTCGAAGTTGTGCCGCGGCGGCGGGCAGGACGTGGCCCACTCCAGCGAGCGCCCCCAGCCCCAGGGGTCGTCCTCGGTGACGCGGACGCCGTGCCGGTGGGTGCGCCAGACGTTGTAGAGGAACGGCAGCGTCGACAGGCCCAGCAGGAAGGAGCTGAACGACGAGACCATGTTGAGGGCGGTGAAGCCGTCGGCCGCCAGATAGTCCGCGTAACGGCGGGGCATCCCCTCGGCGCCGAGCCAGTGCTGCACGAGGAACGTGCCCTGGAAACCGGTGAAGAGCGTCCAGAAGTGGATCTTCCCGAGGCGCTCGTCGAGCATCTTCCCCGTCATCTTCGGCCACCAGAAGTAGAAGCCGCCGAAGGTCGCGAAGACGATGGTGCCGAAGAGCACGTAGTGCAGATGGGCCACGATGAAATAGCTGTCGGTCACGTGGAAGTCCAGCGGCGGCGAGGCGATGAGCACGCCCGTCAGACCGCCGAGCAGGAACGTCACCAGGAAGCCCACGGACCACAGCATCGGCGTCTCGAACGAGAGCGAGCCGCGGCGCATCGTGCCGATCCAGTTGAAGAACTTCACGCCCGTGGGCACCGCGATCAGGAACGACAGCGCCGAGAAGAACGGCAGCAGCACCGCGCCCGTGGCGAACATGTGGTGTGCCCAGACCGTCGCCGAGAGGCCGGTGATGGCGCAGGTCGCGGCGATCACACCGACGTATCCGAAGAGCGGCTTGCGGCTGAAGACGGGGATGATCTCCGTGACGACCCCGAAGAACGGCAGCGCCACGATGTAGACCTCGGGATGTCCGAAGAACCAGAACAGATGCTGCCAGAGGACCGCACCGCCGTTGGCGGCGTCGAAGATGTGCGCCCCGTACTTGCGGTCCGCCTCCAGCGCCAGCAGCGCCGCGGTCAGCACGGGGAAGGCCAGCAGCGCCAGGATCGAGGTGAACAGCACGTTCCAGGTGAACAGCGGCATCCGGAAGACCGTCATGCCCGGGGCGCGCAGACACACGATCGTGGTGATGAAGTTGACCGAGCCGAGGATCGTGCTCAGGCCCGCGACCACCAGCCCCATCGTCCACAGGTCGCCGCCCGAACCGGGCGAGAACGTCGAGCTGTTGAGCGGCGCGTACGCGAACCAGCCGAAGGACGCCGAGCCTTCCGGGGTGAGGAAGCCGCTGAGGACCATCAGCCCGCCGAAGAGGAACACCCAGTAGGTGAAGGCGTTCAGCCGCGGGAAGGCGACGTCCGGGGCGCCGATCTGCAACGGCATGATCGCGTTGGCGAAGCCCGTGAACGTGGGCGTCGCGAACAGCAGCAGCATGATCGTGCCGTGGGTGGTGAACATCTCGTTGTACTGCTGCGCCGTGACCACCTGGAGCCCGGGGCTGACCAGTTCGGCCCGCATCACCATCGCCATCAGCCCGGCCGCGAGGAAGAACGTGAACGACGTGGCGAGGTACATGTTCCCGATCACCTTGTGATCGGTGGTCCGTAGATAGCTCAGGAGTCTCCGGCCGAGGTTCAGCCGCCGGCTCGGTGCCGGCGGCCGGTCCCGCTCCGGCTCACTCCGTACCGCCTCGTCACTAGCTGCGGTGTCCAACGCTCGGCCTCCCCGCCCGCCGGCTGCGGAGCCGCGTGTCCGAAGGGGTGCGGTCCATGCTGGAACACCTTGGGGAAGAGGCCCGTGCGCCCGCGGCTGCCACGCCGGTGCGCGGGGGCGCGCTCACCCGGCTGACGGCGTCTCAGGCGGCACCGGCGAACCGCGAGCACCGGGGCGGGCGGCCGGTTCAGCCCAGCCGGTTCAGCCCAGCCGGACGGTGAACTCCGGCCGCCGTACGCGCAGTACCGTACGTCCGCCCTCGCGCGAGGACTTGGCGCCCTCGCAGCGCGCCCCGCCCTCGACGGCGACGACGGACTCCCCGCCGCCCACCGCGCGGAAGGTCACGCTGCCCTTCGCGATGCCGGTGATCTCGGCGGTGGCGTACGCGATCCGCCCGCCGCCCGCCGGCAGTCCGAGCGGCAGCATCGCGCCGCTGCGTCCGGGGACGCGCAGCCGCTCGCCGCCGAAGAGGGGGCGTCCCCGTTCGGAGACGGTGAACTCCTGGTCCAGGCCCGACGTCACGTTGAGTACGTGCAGCAGCCGGCCGCCCGCGCCCCGGCCGGAACCGGCCTGTCCGCCGCCCGGTCCGCCGTCGCTGCTGTCGCCGCCGTCGTCGTGCACGGAGCGGGTCGTGAGCAGCACGAGGCCCGGGTCGGCGGAGCTGTGCGTGAGGTCCGGGGCGGCGCCGAGCACCTTCAGGGCGCGCCGCCAGAAGTCCAGATCGCAGCGGTAGTCGGTGGTGATCACGACCGCGCGGCCCTTGCCGACGCGTACGTCGAAGCCGCAGCCCTTGCCGGTGGAGACCTCCCGCAGCACCGTCGTGCCGCGCTGCGCCGTGCACAACTGGGCCGCGGCCACCCGGACTTCGGCACGCGGAGCGGCCCAGCCGTGCGCGGTCGCCGACAGCCAGAAGCGGTCGGCGTCGGTGAGCGTCTTGCCGGTCTTCAGGCCGAGCGCGTCGCGCAACTGCGTACTCGCGTGGCCCGCCATGTCCTCCTCCGGGACGCGGCCGGAGAGCAGCAGCCTGCCGCCCGCCTCCAGATAGCGCACGAGCGCGCGCTGCACGCCCGTCGCCAGGTTCTTGCCGGTCGCCAGCGCCAGTACGGGCGTACGGTCCGGGTCGAGACGCCCGGACTGGAGGTCGACGGCCCGGTAGCGGAAGCCGCCCAGCAGCATCGCGCGGGTCAGGGCGCCGCGGGGGCCGAAGCCGCGGATCTCCTCGATCTCCCCGAGGATCGCGTCGACGCTCGCGCGCCCCGGCGGGTGGTACTCCGTCAGATAGTGGTCCGGCACGAAGCCCAGGGACACGTCGTCGTACTCGGGCACCATGCCCGCCAGGGTCTTCGCGAGACCGCCGACCGCGTGGACGGTCCGCTTCAGCGGCTCGTACGTCAGATTGCGCCGGCCCTCCGGGTCGACGGGCGCGGAGAAGCCGTGGCGTTCGCCGGTGATGCCGATGCGGTCGTTGCCGTCGCCGACGGGCTTGTCCAGCTTGGGGTTGAAGCCGCCCGCGAACAGGTAGTAGTTGATCATTTTCACGCCCTGCGCGACGCAGAGGCGGGTCTTGAGGTCGCCGGCCTCGGCGTCCTCCTGGTTGTCGAGGTTGTCGCCGTAGTCGGCGTGCCCGGCGTCGAACTCCAGGGCGGCCAGCGGCTGGTCGGCGTCCTGGACGGACTCGGTGAGGGCGTTGATGAGATAGAGGTCCGTGACGTTCTTGACGGTGAGCCCGCCGAGGTAGAAGTCGGAGCCGGCGAAGATTCCCCGCTCGCCGGTCCAGGTCTCCTTGAGCTGGCTGATGCCGATGGGGAACTTCTTCGCGCCGTCGTCCGACGTGCCGTGGATGTTGATCAGGAACGGGACGCCCGTCAGCCCGTTGTCCTCGGCGGACTCGCGCAGCGCCCGTACGTACTGCGCCAGGCGCCCCCGGGTGAAGGCCCCGAGGTCGTGCATCAGCGCGGGCGCGTAGGCGTCCTTGGGGGCGCGGACGGCGGCGGCGCGCTCGTCGGCGGGCTTGTCCGCGAAGGGGTAGCGCTTGCCGAGTCCGTCGCCGTAGGTCTCGCGCAGCCAGGAGTCGAACGCCTTGACCGTGCCGTCCGTGAGCGCCGGGTGGTTGCTGACCCAGGGCAGCATGCCGATCTCGTTGTCGAGCTGGCAGGCGATGACGCCGGGCCGGCCCTTGCGGTGTTTGCGCTCGGCGATCACCGGGATGACCGCGTCGTACCAGCGCCGTGCCTCCTTCAGGAAGGCGGGCGCGAGGTAGTCGACCGTCTGCGCGGTGTCCTTCTCGCCGTCCCAGCCCTTCGGCACGATCTCCGGGTGCTTCTTCCGTACGCGCAGCGGGACGCCCTCGCCCTTCAGCTCGGCCATCGTGAACGGGCCCGGGCGGGCGAGGACATGGAAGCCGTTGTCGATGCACAGATCGAGGAAGGCGCCCAGGTCGCGTTCCGGGCGGGTCCTGCCGGTGACGTCCAGGGAGCCGTCCGCCGTCTCGTGCCACATCCACGGGATGTAGGTGGCGATGGTGTTGAGCCCGGCCTCCTTGGCCAGGTCGAGACGCGACTGCCAGTCGGAGCGCTTGAGCCGGAAGTAGTGGATCTCGCCCGCGAGGACGAGCACGGGCTCTCCGTCGACGAGCAGCCGCTTGCGGTCGTACGAGACGGAGGCGCCGGTACGGGGCGCGGCGGGCGCGGCGGGCTGCGCGGCGCCCGGTGCGGCGTACGCGGGGGGCGCGCCGAGACCGGTGGCCCCGGTGGCGGCGACGGCGATCGCACCGGCACCGCCGAGTACGGCGCGGCGGCGCATGTCTGCCGGAAGTGACGTCATGACGGGCTCCGTTGGGGTGGGCGAGCGGAGTGTGCGGCGCGGTGCGCCGTGACTGTATGCGCTTACAGGAAGCGCATACAAGATGTCGGCACGGAGCAGTTCGCGACTCCCGCGACGTCGGCACGTGCACGGAGCGAGGGCGAACCGCCCCCGGTCAGAGGGCGATACGGAAGCCGGTGTTCCCGGAAGAGGAGTCCGGGGTGTTCCCCATCCGCGCGGAGGTGCGGTAGCGCAGGCAGTACGACTCGTGGCACAGATGCGAACCGCCGCGCAGGGCACGGGAGTCGGGGTTGCCGCCTGAGCCGCCGTCGGCGAAGGCGTCCGCCGTCCACTCCCAGACGTTGCCCGTCATGTTGAACAGCCCGTGGCCGTTGGGCGGGAAGGCGTCCACCGGGCAGGTGCCGGAGTGGCCGTCGGCGGCGGTGTTGCGGTCGGGGAAGGAGCCGCGCCAGATGTTCATCCGGTAGGTGCCGTCCGGGTCCCGTTCGTCGCCCCACGGGTAGGGCTTGCCGTGCAGACCGCCGCGCGCCCCGTACTCCCACTCCGCCTCGCCGGGCAGCCGCGCACCGGCCCAAGTGCAGTACGCCAGCGCGTCGTTGTGCGAGACATGGACGACGGGGTGGTCCTCGCGTCCGTCCAGATCCGAGTGCGGTCCCTCCGGGCGGCGCCAGTCGGCACCGTGCACCTGCCGCCACCAGGGGGCCGCGGCGGCGGCGCGCGTGGGCGGGAAGTCGCGTGGGAGGAAGCCGCCGAAGACGAACGACCAGCCGTAGCGTTCGGCGTCCGTACGGTGGCCCGTCGCCGCCGCGAACGCGGCGAACTCCGCGGCGGTCACGGCCGTCGCCGCCAGCCGCAGCGGGCCGACGGCCGCCTCG
>NZ_LJGW01000438.1 GCF_001751255.1 Streptomyces nanshensis
CGTGGTCGAACTGGCCGCGGTGGTCCTGCTGCTCGCGGGCGCCGCCGTCGGCTCGCTGATTCCGCTCGGCGCGGGATGGCTGGCGGCCTGGTGGTCGCCGAGGCTGCGCCGTACGGAGGCCAAGTGGGCCGCGGCGGGCATGCCCGGCCTGGTCGTGATCGGCACGATGGTGTGGCTGTGGGGCCGCTCCGACCGCCGCTGGGGCGAGCCCCTCCGCCAGGGCGGCGACGCCCTCGGCCAGGCGCTCACCGAGACCTGGCCGGTCCTGCTCCGTATCGCGGCGGTCGCCAGCGCGCTCTTCCTGCTCTGGCGGGCCCGGCGGCCGAGGGTGTGAACGCCCGCCGTACGTACGGAAGTTGACGCACGGGGGGCGGGCCGCCCCGCCCCCGCCGCCGCGAAAACTCGGTGCCCGGCCCCGCGCCCGCGTGCCACGCTGCACGGGTGACCAGGCTGACGGTGGCGACGTGCCAGTTCCCTGTGGACGCCCGCATCGAGCGCAACTGCCGTTACGTCATGCGGCAGATGAGGACCGCGAAGGAGCGGGGCGCGCAGCTCGTGCACTTCCCGGAGGGCGCCCTCTCCGGCTACGCGGGCGCGGACTTCGAGGACTTCCGGGGATTCGACTGGGAGTCGCTGGAGTCCGCGACCCGGCGCGTGCTGGCACTCGCCGCCGAACTGCGCCTGTGGGTGGTGCTCGGTTCGGCACACCGGCTGACCGGTGAACACAAGCCGCACAACAGCCTGTTCGTCGTCGACGACACCGGCCGCATCGCCGACCGCTACGACAAGCGCTTCTGCTCCGGCGACCCGGAGGGCCGCACCGGCGACCTCGCCCACTACACCCCGGGCGACCACCCCGTGGTCTTCACCGTGGGCGGCGTCCGCTGCGCCACGCTGATCTGCTACGACTTCCGCTTCCCCGAGCTGTACCGCGACTACCGGCGGCAGGGCGTCCAGCTCGTCCTGCACTCCTTCCACGCCGGCGGCCTCCCGCCCGGCAAGGTCGCCGCGATCCGCGAGGCCGTCGGCGAGGACGTACTGCGTTTCAACACCGCCGACACCTACCCCGGCATCACCATGCCGGCCTCGGCCACGGCCGCCGCCGCGGCCAACCACTTCTGGATGAGCTGCCCCAACTCCTCGGCGCGCCACAGTTGTTGGGGCGCCTTCTTCGTACGGGCCGACGGCGTCACGACGGGGCGGCTGCCGCGCGGGCGTACGGGTGTGCTGCTCTCCACGGTCGACACCGGGGCGCCGCTGTACGACTCCACCGCGCACTGGCGGGACCGTGCCATGGCCGGGGTCCTCCACAGCGGCACGACGGTGCGGGATCCGCGCTCCGCCGACCGCACCGGCCTCTGAACGGCCGGCCACCCGGCCGCTGCCCGGCTCCTGACCGGCGGTGATCCCGCTGTCGTGAACCCCGTACGCCCGTGCAGGATGGCCCCATGGCACCGCACGACAGCGCCCACGGTCCCCACGCCCGGCTCACCGCGTCCGGCGGCCCGGACGCACCCGTCCCCACCGTCGGCTTCGACCTCGACATGACCCTCGTCGACACCCGCCCCGGCATCAGGGCGGCCTACGAGGCGCTGTCCGCCGAGACCGGCAGACACATCGACGCCGCCCTGACCGTGACCCGCCTCGGGCCGCCGCTGGAACAGGAGTTGGCGCACTGGTTCCCCGACGAGGAGATCCCGCGGGTCGCCGAGCGCTACCGCGAGCTGTATCCGCAGCATGCCGTCGGGCCGTCCCCCGCGATGCCCGGCGCCCGTGCCGCCGTCGCGGCCGTACAGGAGGCGGGCGGCCGTGCCGTGGTCGTCACCGCCAAGCACGAGCCCAACGCCGTGCTGCATCTGGAACACCTCGGCATCGGGCCCGACGCCGTCGCCGGCTGGCTGTGGGCGGAGGCCAAGGCGGAGGCGCTGCGGGAGTTCGGCGCCAGCGTGTACGTGGGGGACCACACCGGGGACGTGCGCGGTGCCCGTACCGCCGGTGCGCTCTCCGTCGCCGTGCCGACCGGTCCCTGCGGCGCGGACGAGCTGCGCGCGGCGGGCGCCGACGTCGTACTGGACGGCGGCCTCGGCGACTTCCCCGCCTGGTTCGCCGACCTGCTCGCCGGCTACCGCTCGCGGCGCTGACTCCTGGCCGTCCGCACCAGCCCGGCGGCGGCCAGCACGAAGCCCACGCCCATCAGCATGCAGACGAAGTAGGCGGGCGCGGGGAAGGGTTCGGTGCCGAGGAAGAGCGGGGCCACGGTGACCACGGTGGCGAGCGCGCCGATCAGGAAGACGACGCCCCCGCACCGCACCAGAAGATCCCCGGGGCCGGACGTTTCAGTGTTCACACGGCCAGGGTAGATCGGTGGGCAACCGTACGGAGGAATCGATCGGTGGCACCCCGGACCCCGAGAGGCCCGGGATACGCCCCCGGGTCAACCGGGCACCGGGGGATTAGCCTTGGTGGTGAGCGGGTCATTCGGCCCGCTCAACTTGCTCTCCGGAGCAGGGTTCAGGACGAGATCACACAGCTTTCAGGACGCAGCCGAGGCTGCCCGGCAGTACGAGGACGAGGACAGACGTGCCTACCGGCAAGGTCAAGTGGTTCAACAGCGAGAAGGGCTTCGGCTTTCTCTCCCGCGACGACGGCGGCGATGTCTTCGTGCATTCCTCCGTGTTGCCCAGCGGGGTGGACGCGCTGAAGCCCGGCCAGAAGGTCGAGTTCGGCGTCGTCGCCGGGCAGCGCGGTGACCAGGCCCTCTCGGTGAGCGTGCTGGACCCGGCCCCCTCGGTCGCGGCGGCGCAGCGCCGCAAGCCCGACGAGCTGGCCTCGATCGTCCAGGACCTCACCACGCTCCTCGACGGTGTCGCGCAGGGCCTGGAGCGCGGGCGCTACCCGGACAAGCAGCACGGCCGCAAGATCGCCGGGATGCTGCGGGCCGTCGCCGACCAACTCGACGTCTGACGCCGCCGGTTCGCGACGGCGGGGCGACGACGGCACGGCGGCCGTCAGGGCGCGGACCGCGCTCAGGCGGGCGGCGGCGGAAACGCCAGCGCCTCGTCCCGCAGCGGCGGCACCAGCCCCTCCGCGGCGGCCCGCGTCAGCAGTCCCCGTACGGCGGCGACGCCGTTCTCGCCGAGGTCCGCGGTGAACTCGTTGACGTAGAGCCCGATGTGCTGGTCCGCGACCGCGGGGTCCATCTCCTGCGCGTGCTCCAGCACGTACGGACGGGACGCCTCCGGGTCCTCCCACGCCATCCGTACCGACGTGCGCGCCGCCTCGGCCAGCTCCGTCAGCGTCGCCGTGCCCAGCGAGCGGCGGGCGACGATGGCGCCGAGCGGGATGGGCAGGCCCGTGGTGTGCTCCCAGTGCTCGCCCATGTCGGCCGCCTTGTGCAGCCCGTACTCCTGGTACGTGAAGCGCGCCTCGTGGATGACGAGCCCCGCGTCGACGCGTCCGTCGCGCACGGCCGGCATGATCTCGTGGAACGGCAGGACGATCACCTCGCCCACGCCGCCCGGGACTTCGTCGGCCGCCCACAGCCGGAAGAGCAGATACGCGGTCGAGCGCTCGCTCGGCACCGCGACCGTGCCGCCCTTCAGCGCGCCCGGCTCCACCGCGTCCCGTGTGAGCACCAGCGGACCGCAGCCCCGGCCGAGTGCGCCGCCGCAGGGCAGCAGCGCGTACTCGTCCAGGATCCACGGCAGCACCGCGTACGAGACCTTGAGGACGTCGCCCTCGCCGCGCTCGGCCATGCCGTTGGTGACGTCGATGTCGGCGAAGGTGACGTCGAGCGGCGGTGCGCCCGGCACACGGCCGTGCGCCCAGGCGTCGAAGACGAACGTGTCGTTGGGGCACGGGGAGTAGGCGATCTGCAGCGGCGCTGTGCTCATGCTCTCCATGCTCGCAGCACCGGCAGCATCGCTGCACAGCCGGTCCCGAGGGCGGTCAGCGCCTCGGGGATCCGCCACGCGGCGCGGTCCCTGGGCCCGACGGCGTTGCTGACGGTACGCAGCTCCAGCACCGGTACGCCGTGCGCGGCGGCGGCCTCCGCGACCCCGAAGCCCTCCATCGCCTCGGCCACCGCGCCGGGGTGCCGGGCCGCCAACTCCCGTGCGCGCTCTGCCGTTCCGGTCACCGTCGAGACCGTCAGCACCGGTCCCCTCGCTGCACCGGTCGCCTCGGCGACGGCCCGTACGAGACCGGGCGGCGGACGGTGCTCCGTCACGCCGAAGCCCAGCTCGGTCACGGAGGCGAAGCCGTCCGGGGTGGTCGCGCCGAGGTCGGCGGCGACGATCGACGAGGCGAGGACCGTGCCGGCGAGCGGCTGTCCGAAGCCGCCCGCGATGCCGGCGGAGACGGCGAAGGCGAAGGGTTCGCCGTGGGCGGCGGCGGTGGCCAGCGCGGTGGCGGCGCCCGCGGCGGCCGCGGCCGGACCGACCCCGGCGGCGAGGACGTCCACGTCCACGTCCGCGGTGGCGTCCGCGGTGGCGTCCGAGGTGTCCCGCCCGTCCGAGGCGTCCAACCCGGCGAGCACCGCGTCCCGTTCCGCGGCGACGGCGGTGACGATCAGAATCCGCGGACGGCGCATGGCCGCAGGCTACCGGCGTACGGGCGTCAGGCGACGCGGGGGTGCGGGGTGCCGTGCCGGGCGGCGCGGAGCAGATTCCGTACGGAGAACACGCCGCCCGCGGCGATCAGCACCGCGCCGACGGCCATCCCCAGCGGAGCGATCAGCGGCAGCGCGATGCCGAGCCCGCCGCCCACGACCCACGACATCTGCATCAGCGTCTCCGAGCGCGCGAAGGCGGACGTACGGATCTCCTCCGGCATGTCCCGCTGGATCAGCGCGTCCAGCGACAGCTTGCCGAGCGCCTGCGCGATCCCGGCGGTCAGCGCGACCACCGCGACCGTGACCGTCCCGTAGACGAGCGCGGCGGTGACGCTCGCCGTCAGGGCGCAGGCCAGTACGCCCGCGATGATCACCTCCGGGCCGCGTGCGCGGAGCCAGGAGCCGATCGCGGTGCCCAGCGCGTTGCCGCCGCCGGCGGCGACGGCCACCAGACCGAGTGAGAAGGCGCCGGAGAGTCCGGTCAGCGGCTGGTCGCGCAGCAGAAAGGCGAGGAAGAAGGTGAGGAAGCCGGACAGGGCGCGCAGCGCGGAGTTGGCGACCAGCGCGCTGCGCACGGACATCCCGACGGTGCGCAGCCCGGGCCGCTTCTCGTCCTTGCCGCCGTTCTTGCCGTTCTTTCCGTTCCTTGCGTTCCTGTCGTTGCCCGTACGGCTGCCCGCGCGGCCGACGATCCGCGGGGCGGGCGCGAGGCGTGCCTTGCGTTCGCCCTTCGCCGAGTCGACCTTCCCGGGCAGCGAGAAGGAGAGGAAGGTCCCGAGGACGAAGACGGCGAAGGCCCCGTACAGCGGCAGCGCCGGGCCGAGTTGGTGCAGTCCCGCGCCGAGCGGCGCCGCCGCCCCCGTGGCCACCAGTCCCGCGAGCGTCACGCGCGAATTCGCCTTCACGAGCGAGAACGTCGGCGGCAGCAGCCTCGGCACCACCGCGGAGCGCACCACTCCGTACGCCTTCGACGACACCAGCACCGCCAGCGCCGCCGGATACAGCTCCAGACCGCCGGAGGCCACGGCCCCCGACATCGCCAGCGCGAGCAGCGCCCGCGCCAGCATCGACGCGGCCATCGCGGCCCGCCGCCCGTGCGGCACCCGGTCCAGCAACGGGCCCACGACGGGGGCGAGCAGCGCGAACGGCGCCATCGTGACGAGGAGATACAGCGCGACCCGGCCCCGTGCCTCGCCGGTGGGGACGGAGAAGAAGATCGTCGAGGCGAGGGCGACGGTGATCAGCATGTCGCCCGCCGAGTTCACGGCGTGCAGCTCGATGAGCTTGCCGAGTCCGGACTCCCCGGCGCCCTCGGCGTGAGTGAAGCGGCGCAGGCGGCGGGCCATCGCCGCGGGTGGCCGGCGTACGGCACGCGCGGCCCCGCGAAGCAGACGACGACCGCGTCCAGGCTCGGCAGCCACGAGCTTCAGTCTGCCCCACCGGCGGTGACGGATGCGGACGGTCCACGCCGTACGGACAGTTCGTACGGTCCGGGGCGTGGTGCGGGGTGTGCTCCAGGGCGTGGTCCAGGCGGGACCCGGGCCTGATCCGGGGTGGGCTCCGGGACGTACGGAATCCTCCGGGCCCCCTCGGGGATCCCGGCGGGCGCGGGCGCGATCCCTCCGGAACGGGCGGCCTGATCCGTGGGGTAGCGTGGTTGACGGTGTGCTCCGCACGGCCCCGAGCGGGGCGCGGACGTCCGTAGCGGCCCCCGGGTCCCGCTCCGTCCGCAAACCGCCCGTCCCCTACGCGGCCGCCGTACGGAAGTGCACGCCGATGACGGCGCTATGGCGTAGGAGAGACGATTCTTGTGAGTGCTGCATGACCGCCGCGACGCGAAGCGGCCGTACCCGCCGCGCCCCGGCCCCCGACCGGCTCTGCGCCGAAGCCGTGGATCTCGCGCGCGAGGCCGTCGAGGCCGCGGCCGGACCCGGGGAGGTCGGTGATCACATCGAGGTCACCGCGGACGGGGACCGCGTCGTCACCCACTTCTTCGAGTGCCGCGAGACCGCGTACCGGGGCTGGCGCTGGGCGGCGACGCTGACCCGCGCGTCGCGCGCGAAGACGGTCACCCTCGACGAGACCGTCCTGCTGCCCGGCCCGGACGCGCTGCTGGCCCCCGAGTGGGTCCCCTGGAACGAACGTCTCCGCCCCGGCGACCTCGGGCCCGGCGACCTGCTGCCGACGGAGGCGGACGACCTCCGGCTGGAGCCGGGCGTCGCGGCGGGGGCGCCGCGCGGGGTGGCCGCGGACGGGGTCACCGGGGCGCCGGGCGTGACGGAGGAGGCCGAGGAGGTCGCCGAGTCCGTCGGCGCGGACCTCGAACCGGTCTCCCCGAGCGAGATCGTCCCGCCGCCGGACCGCGGCACGATCGTGGCCGTCGCGGAGGAGCTGGGCATGGGCCGCCCGCGCGTCCTGTCGCGTTACGGGCTGGAGACGGCGGCCGAACGCTGGGACGAGGAGTACGGCGCGGGCACGAGCATGGCCCAGTCGGCGCCCGCGAGTTGTGTGACGTGCGGCTTCATGATGCCGCTGGCGGGGACGCTGCGGCAGGCGTTCGGCGTCTGCGCGAACGAGTACAGCCCGGCGGACGGCCACGTGGTCTCCCTGTCGTACGGCTGCGGCGGCCACTCGGAGGCGGCGGTCATGCCGAGGGCGCCCCAGCCGCCGCCCCCGGTGATCGACGAGACGCGGGCGGACGAGCTTTCGTAGTCGGCGGCGTGCGCGGTCGGTTCGTTGGTGGTTCCGGGGGCGGGTCGCTCCGCTGTCCCGTCCCCTCGCTCCGCTGGGGAGACCCCAAGCGTCCCGCCCCCTCCTNGCCCTCTCGTCCCGAGTCCGCCCATGGCCGTCAAATGCCGCTGTGCGTCGGCGGCTTGAGGCCGCCTTCTCTCGTACGTCCGAGCAACTACGGCCGTACGTGGGCCCGTTCGGGAGCAGGACGACGGCGAGTAAAACCAGGGGTGTTGTCGGGTAGAGCCGCTGCTCGACGAGGGCGCTCCCCGCGTCCGCGGGGATGGTCCCCCCGCCGGCGGCCGTGGCGACCGGCCCCGTGAGCGCTCCCCGCGTCCGCGGGGATGGTCCCGTCAACACCCGCGGCGCCATGAGCGCCCTGCGATGCTCCCCGCGTCCGCGGGGTTGGGTTCCCTAACCGATCCATGCAGGGCCGTAGTTGCCTGGACGCATGAGCGAGACGGCTCCAAGCCGCCCACGCACGGCGGTAGTTGACGGCGGTGGGCGCACCCCGACGAGAGGGTCAGACGCGCGACGGGACGGCCGGAGGGGGCGGGACGCGCAGGGACACCGGAGCGGACCGCCCCCGGAACCACAACGCACCGCCACGCACCCCGGACCGCCCCCGGAACCACAACGCACCCCGAGGCGACCCACACCCGGCCCGAGCCGTCAGGCGGATGCCGTAGCGTCCACCGGACACCGCGAGTGAAGGAGAGAGCGGCCATGGCCCTGGAAGAACCGCCGGGAGGCGGAGACGTGTTCGGGACGGCGCGGCTGCGGCGTGGTGTGCTGGACGCCTGGACCGCCTCGCCCGCCCGGTTCCGTGAGGACGCCAACGCCGAGCAGGAGCTGGCGCTCGGCGGCTACCGGGACCGTCTGGTCATCGAGTTGGCGCAGAACGCCTCGGACGCCGCCGCCCGCGCCGGCACCCCCGGCCGCCTCCGGCTCACCCTCCGCGACGGCGTGCTCGTCGTCGCCAACACCGGTGCCCCGCTGGACGCGAGCGGCGTGGAGTCGCTGTCGACGCTGCGTGCCTCCGCGAAGCGGGACGACGAGGACGTGGCGTCGGTGGGCCGGTTCGGCGTGGGCTTCTCGGCCGTTCTCGCCGTCAGCGACGAACCGGCCGTCCTGGGCGCGACGGGCGGCGTGCGGTGGTCGCTGGACGCGGCGCGGGAGATGGTCCACGAGGCGGCGCGTGAACAGCCCGCCCTGGAAGAGGAGTTGGCCCGCCGCCAGGGGCACGCGCCGCTGCTGCGGCTGCCGTTGCCCGCGGAGGGCACCGCGCCCGAGGGGTACGACACGGCGGTGCTGCTGCCCCTGCGGGACGCGGACGCACGGGAGTTGGCGGAACGGCTGCTGGCCGCCGTCGACGACGCGCTGCTGCTGACGCTGCCCGGCCTGGACGAGGTCGTCGTGGAGACCGGGGAGGGCGTGCGGACGCTGACGCGGCACGCGGACGGCCCGTTCGTCGACGTACGGCACGACGGCGGCGACGTGCGCCGCTGGCGGGTGGCGCAGGAAAGCGGCGTCGCGGAGCCGGAGTTGCTGGAGGACCGTCCCGTCGAGGAGCGCACCCGCCGCACCTGGTCGGTGACGTGGGCGGTGCCCGTGGAGGACGGCGGTCCCGTGCCGCCGCCGACGCAGCGGTGTGTGCACGCGCCGACCCCGACGGACGAACCGCTCGGCCTGCCCGCGCTGTTGATCGCCAGCTTCCCGCTGGAGTCCACGCGCCGCCATGTCGCGCCGGGCCCGCTCACGGACTTTCTGCTGGAGCGCGCGGCCGACGCGTACGTACGGCTGCTGCGCGAGTGGCGACCGGTGACGCACGGCGTGGTGGATCTGGTGCCGGGCCCGCTGGGCAAGGGCGAACTGGACGGCAGGCTCCGGCAGTTGCTCCTCGCGCGGCTGCCCTCGGTGCCGTTCCTCGCGGGCGCCGCCCGGGACGAGGACGGCGAGCCCGTCGTCCTGCGGCCCCGCGAGGCGGAGATCGCCGAGGGCGCCGGCGCGGAGACCGTCGGCGTGCTGGCGGAGCTGTTCCCGAGTCTGCTGCCCGCGGGCCTGGAGCGCCGCCCGGAGCTGCGCGCCCTGGAGGTCGCGCGGGTGCCGCTGGGCGAGGTGATCGACCGGCTCGCGGGTGCGGTACGTCCCCCGCAGTGGTGGCGGCGGCTGTACGACTCGCTGGCCGGCGTCGATCCGGACCGTCTGACGGGACTTCCGGTGCCGCTCGCCGGCTCCGGGCGTACCACGATCGGTCCGCGGCAGGTGCTGCTGCCGCTCCCGGACGCGTCGCCGGCGACGGAGCGTGCGGCGACGCTGGCACGGCTCGGGCTGAAGGTCGCACACGAGGACGCGGTGCACCCGCTGCTGGAGAAGCTGGGCGCGACGGGCGCCACGCCCCGCGCCGTGCTGACGACGCCGCAGGTGCGCGCGGCCGTCGCCGCGTCGCTGGACGACGGCGACGCGTGGGACGGCGGCCTCGCCGAGGAGGGCGAAGGGCCGCTGGACGCCGAGGAGTTGGCGGAGGTCGTGCTCGGCCTCGTACGCGACGCGGGGCTCGCGCCCGGCGACGAGCCGTGGCTCGGTGCGCTCGCACTGCCCGACGAGGAGGGCGAGTTGGCCCCCGCGGGTGAACTCGTTTTCCCCGGCAGCGACTTCGAGCGCGTCATCCGTGAGGGTGAACTGCCCGCCTGCGACGCCGAGTTGGCGGAGCGCTGGGGCGAGCAGCCGCTGACGGCGGTGGGCGTGCAGGCCGGCTTCGTACTCGTACGGGCCACGGACGTGGTGCTCGACCCGGACGAACTGGAGCCGCGCGAGGGCGACTTCGCCGAGCCGGACGACGTGGGCCTGCTCGACGCGGTCGACGTGTGGTGCGAGGACGTGCTCGACCGGCTGCCCGAGTCGCAGACGGCGGTGCCGCCGGTCGCCGCGGAGCTGGTCGCCGTACGCGACCTGGACCTGGTCGACGACGACTGCTGGCCGGAGGCGCTGACGCTGCTCGCCCGCCCGCCGCTGCGGGACGCCCTGACCGCGCCCGTACGGGTGCTGCTGCCGGACGGCGTGACGGAGACCGTACGTCCGTACACCGCGTGGTGGCTGCGCGGCCACCCCGTGCTGGACGGACGGCGCCCCGCGGGTCTGCGCGCGGCCGGTGCGGACCCGCTGCTGGACGGGCTGTACGAGGAGGCCGAGGCGGACTTCGGCGACGCCCAGGTGCTGCGCGCTCTCGGCGTCCGTACGTCCGCGACGGCCCTGCTGGAGGAGCCCGGCGGCGCGGCGGAGCTGCTGGAGCGGCTCGCCGACCCGGACGCCGAAGTGGACCACGTCCAACTGCACGGCCTCTACGGGCTGTTGGCGCGGCTCGACCCCGAAGAGGTCACGCTCCCGGACGCGTTGTGCGCCGTACGGGCCGGGAGCGGCGCCGTCGAGGTGGTCCCGAGGGAGGAGGCCCTCATCGCGGACGCCCCCGATCTGGTGCCCTCGGCCCGCACCCGTGCGCTGCTGCCCGTCCCGCCCCGGCACGCCGCGGACCTGGCGGCCGTACTGGAGGTGACGCGGCTGAGCGAGGCCGTGCCGGGACGGATCGACACCGCGGCCTCCGGCGAGGGCACGGAACGCGAAGTGCCGGACGCGGTGCGGCTGTTGCTGCCCGAGGCGCCGCGCACCTACCGCGAACACGACGAGCTGGTCGTCGACGGCGAGGACGCCGAGTGGCGGCGCACCCCGGACGGCGTGGTGCACGCGGCGACGCTGGAGGGCGTGGCCGCCGGGCTGGCCTGGGCGTCGGGCCGCTGGGCACGCCGCTTCGAGGTGGCGGCGCTGCTGGAGGACCCGGAGCGGGTGGCCGAGCTGGAGCGGGCCCGCTGGTTCGACTGACGGTACGGGCCGCGCCCGTGCCGCACGGGACTGCTCCCGGCCGGGGACATGCGGCGCGGAAGCGATGACTTCCGCGCCGCGCACCGGTCCCTACGGCATGACCACACTCACCCTCACCAGCTTCCTGACCCTGGACGGCGTCATGCAGGCGCCGGGCGGCCCCACCGAGGACACCAGCGGCGGCTTCGAGCAGGGCGGCTGGGTCGTCCCGTATGCGGACGCCGACATGGGCGCCTTCGTCGCGCGCACCATCGGCGCCGCCGAGGGCTTTCTGCTCGGCCGCCGTACGTACGAGATCTTCGCCGGGCACTGGCCTGCCGTCACCGACCCCGACGACCCGGTGGCCGCCAAGCTCAACACCCTCCCGAAATACGTCGCTTCGCGGACGTTGAGCAGCGTGGAGTGGCACAACTCGACGCTGCTCGCCGGGGACGTACCCGAGCAGGTCGCCGAGCTGAAGAAGCGGCCGGGCGGCGAGCTCCAGATCCACGGCAGCGGCGCGCTCGCGCGGTCCCTGATGGAGCACGACCTCATCGACGTCTACCGGCTGCTGGTCTATCCCGTCGTCCTGGGCAACGGCCGGCGGCTGTTCGCGGACGGCGCGCTGCCCACCGCGCTGAAGCTGACCGACTCCACGACCACCGGCACGGGCATCGCGATCCACACCTACGAGTGGGAGGGGCGTCCCGAGTACGGATCGATGGAGCTGCGCGACGAGTAGGCCCGCGCCGCCGCCCCTTCCGTACACGGCCTACGCTGCACGGATGGCCGGAGGCGAGCAGAGCGGACGCGAGGACCGCGAGGACTGTGAGAACCGCGAAGACTGCGAGGACCGCGAGGACGGTGACGACGGGGCGCCGCGCCCTCCCCTCACCGAGCGGCGGGCGCGGGCGCTGCTCGCGTCCGCGGGCGAACAGGCCGACGGCGCACGGCTGTTGGCCCTCGGCGAGAACGCCGTCCTCGCCCTGGAGCCCCCCGGTGAGGAGCCGGTCGTCGTACGGATCGGACGCGACGCGTCGCTGCGCGAGCGCGCCGAGCGCGAACTGCGCGTCGCCGCCTGGCTGGAGGAGCAGCAGGTGCCCGCGGTACGGGCGGCACGTCCCGGCGTCACCGTCGTCGACGGGCATCCGCTCACCTTCTGGCGGCGCCTGGCGGAGCCCGTACGGGAGGCGGTGCCGGCCGACCTCGCCGGGCTGCTGCGCCGCGTACACGCCCTGCCCGCACCGCCGTTCACGCTGCCGCCCCGCGATCTGCTCTCCGGCGTGGAGCGCTGGCTGCGGCTGGCCGGGGACGCGGTGCCGCCGGCGGACGCCGCGTATCTGCGGGCGCGGCGCGACGAATTCGCGGCCGCTGCCGCCGAGTTGACGCCCGTACTGCCACCGGGTCCCGTGCACGGCGACGCCCTGCCGCGCAACGTCCATGTCGGCCCGTACGGACCGCTGTTGCTCGATCTGGAGACCTTCGCCGACGATCTGCGCGAACACGATCTGGTGGTGCTCGCCCTGAGCCGGGAGCGCTACGGGCTCGACGAGGCGGCCTACGCGGACTTCGTACGGGCCTACGGCTGGGACGTACGGGAGTGGCCGGGCTGTGCGGTGCTGCGGGGTGCGCGGGAGACCGCGGCCTGTGCGTGGGCGGCGCAGCACGTCCCCGGAAACCCGGCGGCGGGACGGGAGTTCGCGCGCCGGGTGGACTCCCTGCGGCGGGCGGACGCGACGGTGCGCTGGTACGCGTGCTGACCGTTCACGTCCCGCGCCGCTCGCGCCTCCCGTACCGCCGGGACCGCCGATCCCGCCCCCGCGGACCGTTCTCACCGGGACGGGTCACCCAGCGCCAGGCGACCTCCAGCGCCGCCGCCGCGACCGCCGCCACGGCGAGCGCGGTCAGCGGCATCACCGTCCCCGTCAGCCGCAGCGCGAAGAACCGCTGGAGCACCGGGAAGACGAGCACGGCGACGAAGCCCAGCCCCATCGCCGCCACCAGCAGGATCCGCCACCAGCTATAGGGACGGGCGACGATCGCCAGCACCCACATCGCGATCAGGAAGAGCGTCAGCGTCGCCACGCTCGTCTCCGCCATGAGCGACCCGCGCCCGGTGTAGTGGTGGCGCGCCAGCAGATACACGGTGAAGGTCGCCGCCCCCGCGATGAGCCCGGCCGGCACCGAGTACCGCATCACCCTGCGGACGAAGTGCGGCTTGGCGCGCTCCCTGTTGGGCGCGAGCGCGAGGAAGAAGGACGGGATGCCGATGGTCAGCGAGGACAGCAGCGTCAGATGGCGCGGCAGGAACGGATAGGGCACCTGCCAGAGGATCACCAGCACGGCCAGCAGCACCGAGTAGACGGTCTTGGTCAGAAAGAGATTGGCGACGCGCTCGATGTTGCCGATGACCCGGCGGCCCTCGGCCACGACGGACGGGAGCGCGGCGAAGCTGTCGTCGAGGAGCACGATCTGCGCGACGGCACGCGTGGCCTCCGAACCGGTGCCCATCCCCACACCGATGTCGGCGTTCTTCAGCGCCAGCACGTCGTTGACGCCGTCGCCCGTCATCGCCACGTGGTGGCCGTGCTCCTGGAGCGCGCCGACCATGGTCTGCTTCTGCTGCGGCGAGACCCGTCCGAAGACGGTGCCGCTCTCCAGCGCGCGCACCGTCCCGGCGGTGTCCTCGGGGAGCCGGGCGGCGTCGACGGGGTTCTGCGCGCCGGGCAGCCGCAGCTTTCCGGCGACGGCGCCGACCGAGACCGCGTTGTCCCCGGAGAGGACCTTCGCGGTGACGTCCTGGTCGGCGAAGTAGCCCAGGATGTCGCCCGCGTCGGGCCGCAGCCGCTGCTCCAGTACGACGAGCGCTGCGGGAACGGCGTCGTCCACGGCCTCCGGTGCGTCCGGCGCATGTCCGCTCGCGGCCAGCAGCAGCACGCGCAGCCCCTCGCGGCTGAGCGCGTCGACGTCGGCGGAGGCGGGGTGGCCGGACGGCAGCAGGACGTCGGGGGCGCCCAGCAGCCAGGTACGGCGGGTGCCGTCCGGCGCGACGAGGGTGGCGCCGCTGTACATGCGGGCGGAGGAGAACGGCAGCGACTGCGCGGTCTGCCAGGCCGTCGCCCCGTCTCCGGGCCGGTCGCCGTCGGGAGGGCCGAGAGGGTAGGCGTCGACGATGGCCTGCATGCTCGCGTTCGGACGGGGGTCGGCGGCGCCGAGGGCGGCGAGTACGTGCTCGACGTGGGCCTGCCCGTCCCCGGCTCCGTCCCCGCTCACCGGGTCTGCCGGGGCCGCGGGGTCTGCCGGGTCCGCGGCGTCCGCGTGCGTCCCGTCCCCGTCCGGCAGCATCCGCAGCTCGGCGACGTCCATACCGCCCTCGGTCAGCGTGCCCGTCTTGTCGAGGCAGACGACGTCGACGCGCGCCAGCCCCTCGATGGCCGGCAGCTCCTGTACGAGGCACTTGCGCCGCCCCAGCCGTACGACCCCGATGGCGAACGCGATCGACGTCAGCAGCACCAGCCCCTCGGGCACCATCGGCGCGATCCCGCCGACCATCCGGCGCACCGCGGACGCCGGATCGTGCCGCCCGACGAAGAGCTGGCTGAGCACGAGCCCGATCCCCGTCGGCACGATCACCCACGTCACGTACTTCAGCAGGTCGTTGATCCCGTTGCGCAGCTCGGAGTTGACGAGCGTGAAGCGCGAGGCCTCCTCGGCGAGCTGCGCGGCGTACGCGTCCCGCCCCACCCGCGTCGCCGTGCACGCACCGCTTCCCGCGACGACGAAGCTCCCCGACATGACACGGTCGCCCGGCGCCTTGGCCACGGCGTCGGCCTCGCCGGTCAGCAGCGACTCGTCGATCTCCAGACCGTCCGCCTCGGCCACCTCGCCGTCCACGACGCACTTGTCGCCGGGCCGCAGCTCGATGAGGTCGCCGAGCACGATCTGCGAGGTGGAGACGGCGGCCTGCTCGCCGTCCCGCCGTACGACGGGCCGCACTTCGCCGATGACGGCGAGGTGTTCCAGGGTCCGCTTGGCGCGCAGCTCCTGGACGATGCCGATCAGGGTGTTGGCGACGATGACGAAGCCGAAGAGGCTGTCCTGCACCGGACCGACGATGAGGATGATCACGAAGAGGACGCCGATGATGGCGTTGAAGCGGGTGAGGACGTTGGCCCGGACGATGTCCGTGAGGGAGCGGCTGCTGCGTACCGGCACGTCGTTGATCTCTCCGCGTGCCCTGCGCTCCGCCACCTCGGCGGCGCTCAGCCCGCGCAGGGGGCCGTCCCCGGAGTCCGTCCCGGCGGCGGCGCCCGTCCGCTCCGTCATGTATCAGACGGTACGGGCGTTTTACGCGCCCTGCTCTGTCTCGTCCTTCTCGTTCTTCTCGTCCGGCTTCTCGTCTGACTTCTCATCCGGCTTCGTGGCCTTCAGGGCGGCGCGGAGCGCGGAGCGCAGCGGCTCGTCCAGCGACTGCCCCTGCGTCGTGCCGACGAGTGCCGAAGCGACCCTGTGCAGCTTGGTGTTGGTCCGCTGGGAGACGGCGACGAGGACCTCCCAGGCGCGGTCGGGCGTGCAGCCGTAGGCGGCCATCAGCACACCGTGTGCCTGGTCGATGACCGGACGCGTCTCCATGGCCCGCCGCAACTGCTCCAGCTCGGCATGCCTCTCGTCCACGTCGTCCCTTCCTGCCCCTCTGCCGGCCCGTCGCCGGAGCGGTCGACGGCCCACGGCCCACCGCCCACAGCTCATGGCGCGCGGCAGGAGCGGCCGGGGCCGTGGATGCGGTGGGTCGACGGGCATATGCCCGTCGGCGTGATCATACGCACGGCGCCGGTACGGGCAGCGGCCCCCGGGACCGGGCCGCCGTGGGTGCCGGGCGTGCTCGGACGGAACCGTTCAGACGGAACCGCTCAGGCCGAGTCCTGGGCCTCGCGCCGGATGGCCCGCTCGCGGGCCCGTACGTACCAGAGGCCGAGCAGTCCGAGCCCGGCGCCCGCCGCGCAGGTCCAGATGAACCAGGTGTGCCCGTGGTCCTCGTACCAGCCGTAGAAGGGGAGTTGACCGAGGAAGAGCAGGAGCCAGACGCCGATGCCGACGAGGACGGTGCCCCTGACCGGGCCTTCGAGCGGCTCGGGGGCCTCCCGCTGGCCGTCGGTCCACCGGTTCATCAGGCCCATGGACGCAGCTTCCTCTCACGTTCGCGGGGCGGCGGGATCCGCGTCGTACGCCGCCGGGCGCGGGGATCGGGCAGGGGGAACAGCCTATCGAGCGGCGTCGGCGTGCGGGAGGCCGGTGGCCGTGGGCGGCCGAAGGGCCCCGTCTACGCGCGGAGATGGCGTTCGCCGAATCGACGTCCTCATACTGAGGCGGATTGGGATGTGGCCGGAATCAGCCGTGACCAGGTCCGAATCTGATCGCTCTTGCACATCGGCCCGCCGTGCGCGGACCGCACCGCACCATCGAGGTCACGGTATGCCCTCCACGGCCGCCGCCCCGGTCGACCGTTTCTTCCAGATCTCCGAACGCGGCTCCACGGTCACCCGGGAACTGCGCGGAGGTCTGGCCACCTTCTTCGCGATGGCCTACATCGTCGTACTGAACCCGATCATCCTCGCCTCGGCCGAGGACAAGTTCGGTCATCGCCTGGACAACGCCCAACTCGTCACCGCCACCGCGCTGATCGCGGGGATCACCACCGTGCTGATGGGCGTCGTCGGGAACGTCCCCATCGCCGTCGCCGCCGGGCTCGGCATCAACGCCGTCGTCGCGCTCCAGCTCGCACCGAAGATGAGCTGGCCGGACGCGATGGGCATGGTCGTGCTGGCCGGGCTCGTGCTGATGATCCTCGTCGCCTCCGGGCTGCGGCAGCGCGTGATGGACGCGATCCCGAACGGCATACGGCGCTCCATCGCCATCGGAATCGGCCTGTTCATCTCGCTCATCGGCCTCGTCGACTCGGGCTTCGTCACCCGCAACCCGGACTCCGCGCACACCACCGTGCCGCTCGGGCTCGGGCAGGGCGGACAGCTCACGGGGTGGCCGGTCCTGGTCTTCGTGCTGGGGCTGGCGCTGATGTTCGTCCTCGTGGTCCGCAAGGCGCGGGGCGCGATCCTGATCGGCATCGTGACCATGACCGTCGTCGCGATCGTCGTGAACGCGGCGGCGGACATCCCCGAAGCGGACTGGGGTCTCAACGTCCCGAAGGTGCCCGAATCGGTCGTCGGCACCCCGGACTTCGGCCTGATCGGTCAGGTCAGCCTCTTCGGCGGCTTCAAGGAGGTCGGGGTGCTGACCGGCGGCCTCTTCGTCTTCACCGTGCTGCTGTCGGGCTTCTTCGACGCGATGGGCACGATCATCGGCGTCGGCGAGGAGTCGGGGCTGACCGACGAGAAGGGCCAGCTTCCGCGCATGGGCCGCATCCTGATGGTGGACGGCGTGGGCGTCGCGGGCGGCGGTCTCGGCTCGTGCTCGGCGAACACCTGCTTCGTCGAGTCCACGGCGGGCGTCGGCGAGGGCGCCCGTACGGGGCTCGCCAACATCGTGACCGGCGGCCTCTTCCTGCTCGCGCTCGTCTTCACCCCGCTCGCGACGATCGTGCCGCACCAGGCGGCCACCCCGGCGCTCGTCGTCGTCGGCTTTCTGATCATGGCGTCGAACGTCGCCTCGATCGAGTGGGGCGATGCGACCGTCGCCGTGCCGGCGTTCCTGACGGTGATCGCGATGCCCTTCACGTACAGCATCACCAACGGCATCGGCGTGGGCGTCCTGGCCTTCGTGCTGCTGAAGACCGCGACCGGACGGATCCGCGAGGTGCCCTGGCTGCTCGGCGCCGTCGGGGCGTGCTTCCTCGTCTACTTCATGCTCCATCCGATCGAGCAGGCGCTGGGCGTCAGGTAGCCGTCCGGCGGGACGAGACGGACGAGGCGGCGGAGGCGAAGAATCTCTCCGTCTCCTCGACGGAGGTCTGGAGACGTTCGTCGAAGTCGTCGCGCACGAGCGCACGGACCACATAGTCCTGGACGCTCATGCCGCGCTTGGCGGCGTGGGTGTGCAGCCGGTCGAACAGGTCGCTGTCCATCCGCAGGCTGAGCACCTTCGAGGTCATCGACGTCATGCGTCCACGGTCCCGGGCGGCCCCGGGGTGACGTGTCAGATTTCCGTGCGAAGTCACTCGTATGTGTGAGCTGTTGGACAGTGCGTGACCTCGCCCCTCGCCTGTTCTTTAGGCCAGGTAATGAGTTACGCTAACGACATGCCGGAAACCCCCCAGCAACATGCGACCGGCGCTCGCGCGGACGACCTCGACACGGCAGCGGTGAACTCGCTGCGTACCGCGATCATGCGCCTGTCGCGGCGCCTGCGGCACCAGCGCGTGGACGAGTCGCTGAGCCCCACGGAGATGTCGGTGCTCGGCACCCTCGCCCGGTGCGGATCGGCCACCCCCAGCGAGCTGGCCCGCAAGGAATACGTCCAGCCGCCGTCGATGACCCGCATCGTCGCGATGCTGGAGGCGAAGGGGCTCGTACGGCTGGAGCCGCACCCCGACGACCGCCGGCAGAAGACGGTCACGCAGACCGAGCGCGCCGAGTCGATGCTCGCCGCCAGCCGCGAGAAGCGGAACGCCTGGCTGGCCGAGCTGGCCGGACGGCTCGACGATGACGAGTGGGAGCGGCTGCGGGCCGCGGCCCCGGTGCTGGAGAAGCTGGCGCACTCGTAGGACGAGGGGTCCGCGGGTCACGCGCCCCGGCGCGCGGCAGCGCGCCTGTCAGGAGACGTACGGCACGACGGAGACGAGCAGACGACGAACACGGACCGACGAGGAGGCGAAGGCGATTGAGTACGGGCCACGGAACAGATTCCGCACCCGCACCCGATGACAGGCCCCAGAACCGGCAGCAGAACCGGCAACAGAACCAGCAGCAGAAGCGGCAGCCGGACCGGCGTCCGGACGAGCCGCGGGACGGGATACCGGGCGATGTGCCCGACGACGTGCCCGACGACCTGCCGGACGAGCTGAACGCCCCGGCGGCCGGCCGTGACGCACGGGCGGCGGCGAGCGAGGACGGCGGACGCACCGCCTGCCCCGGCCCCAAGCCGTCGATGTTCTCGTCGCTGCGCATACGCAACTACCGGCTGTTCTACATGGGCCAGGCCGTCTCCAACACCGGCACCTGGATGCAGCGCATCGCCCAGGACTGGCTGGTGCTCAGCCTCACCGGATCCGCGACCGCCGTCGGCATCACCACCGCTCTGCAGTTCCTGCCGCTGCTTCTCTTCGGCCTCTACGGCGGCGTCGTCGCCGACCGCTGCGACAAGCGCCGGCTGCTGCTGATCACGCAGTCCGTCATGGGCTTGACGGGTCTCGCGCTCGCCGCGCTGACGCTCAGCGGCAACGTCCACGTCCTGCACGTCTACGTCCTGGCCTTCGTGCTGGGCCTCGCCACGGTGCTCGACAACCCGACCCGGCAGACCTTCGTCTCCGAGATGGTCGGCCCCGGGCAGATCGGCAACGCGGTCTCGCTCAACTCGGCGAACTTCCAGAGCGCCCGGCTCGTCGGCCCCGCGATCGCCGGTGTGCTGATCTCCGCCGTCGGCAGCGGCTGGGCCTTCCTCTTCAACGGGCTCTCCTTCCTCGCCCCGCTGGCCGGGCTGCTGATGATGCGCACCAGCGAGATGCTCCCCGTCGAGCGCGCTCCCCGTACCAAGGGCCAGCTCAGGGAGGGCCTGAGCTATGTGCGCAGCCACCCCGAGCTGATGTGGCCCATCATCCTGGTCGGCTTCATCGGCACCTTCGGCTTCAACTTCCCCATCTGGCTCACCGCGTTCACGGACAAGGTCTTCCAGGAGGGCGCCGGTACGTACGGGCTGCTCAACACGCTCATGGCCGTCGGGTCCGTGGCGGGGGCGCTGCTCTCCGCGCGGCGCGGCTCCTCCCGTATGCGGCTGATGGCGGGGGCGGCGCTGCTCTTCGGCGTACTGGAGACGGCGGCGGCGCTCTCCCCGTCCTTCTGGCTCTTCGCGGCGCTGATGGCCCCGATCGGGATCGTGGGTCTGACCTTCAACGTCACGGCCAACTCCAGCGTGCAGATGGCCTCCGACCCGGCGATGAGGGGCCGGGTGATGAGCCTGTACATGATGGTGTTCATGGGCGGTACGCCCATCGGCGGCCCGATCATGGGCTGGGTCACGGACACCTTCGGCGTACGCGTCGGCTTCCTCTCCGGCGGGGTGATCTCGGCGGCGGTCGCCGTCGCGGTCGGACTGGCGCTGGCGCGGGCGGGCGGTCTGCGGCTCCGGGTGGATCTGCGCCGCGGGCACCGGCATCTGACGTTCGTGCCGCGTGACGCCTCGGCCGTCGTCGGGGATGCGGGAGACGCCGGGAGGGGCCAGGGCTCCGGGAGCGCCGGCGAAGCCGGGGACGGCGCCGGTTCCGTGGAGCGTGATCCGCGCGGGGTGCGGTCCGCGGCGTAGCGGCCGAGCTGCCCGTCGCCCCTCTTCCGGAACCGCGCCCGCCCGCGGGCATGCTGGGGCCATGAGACTCTTCACGGCGCTGCTGCCGCCGGCGTATGTGCTCGACGGCTCCGGTCAACTCGCCGACCAGGTCGCGGCGTTGCGTTCCCTGGCGGGTGCGGAAACGCTGCGCTGGACCGAGCGTGCCAACTGGCACATCACGCTCGCCTTCTACGGCGAGGTGGACGAAGCCCGGTCGGACGGACTGCGTGAGCGCCTCGCCCGTGCCGCCCGCCGCGGTCGCCCGCTGCGGCTGCGGATCGCGGGCGGCGGGCACTTCGGCGAACGGTCGCTGTGGGCCGCCGTGCAGGGGGCGGACGCGGACGGGCCCGGGACGTCGGGG
>NZ_LJGW01000468.1 GCF_001751255.1 Streptomyces nanshensis
GGACCGCACGTCTCACAGCTCCTGGAGGACCTCGCCGCGCACGCGGGCGCTCCCGCACCGCCGCGCGGTCTGCGTGCCGCGTCGGCGGGCGCGGCGATGGCGCGGGCCCGCACCTGCTACGACCATCTGGCGGGCGCCCTCGGCGTGAGCGTGACGGACGCGCTGCTGCGCCGCGGACTGCTCCAGGAGTCGACGGGCTTCTCCGTGACGGACGCGGGCCTGGCCTGGTTCGGCGAACTGGGCCTCGACCTCTCCGCGCGCCCGGGCAGCCGCCGTCCGATGGCGCGCTCCTGCCTGGACTGGACGGAACGCCGTCCGCATCTCGCGGGCCGTGCGGGCGCCGCCCTCTGTACGTACGTACTGGAGCGGGGCTGGTGCGAACACATCGGCAGCAGGCGGGCGTTGAGAGTCACCGGGCCCGGCGCGCAGGGGCTGGCGGAGCTGCTGGGCCTGCGGCCCGAGGAGTACGCGCGCCCGTACGGGCAGGAGACGGCGGCGTGAGCGGGGCGGAGAACGGGATGACGGGCGGGGCGACGAACGGGACGCCGGAGGGTGCGACGCGCGGGGCGGACGGCGCGTACGAGCGGTTCCGGGCCTTCCGGGCGCTCCATCACGGCACACGCCCGCTGCTGCTGCCCAACGCCTGGGACCACGCCTCGGCCGCGGCCCTCCACCGGCGCGGCTTCCCCGCGGTCGGGACGACGAGCCTCGGGATCGCCGCCGCGGCGGGGCTGCCCGACGGCAGCGGCGCGGCACGCGGGGAGACCCTGGAGCTGGGCCGGGGACTGGCGCGGCTGCCGGTGCCGGTCAGCGTCGACGTCGAGGGCGGCTTCAGCGACGACCCCGCCGAAGTGGCCGCGCTCGGCGCGGAGTTGGCGCGGGCGGGGGTCGCCGGGGTCAACGTCGAGGACGGACGCGGCGACGGCACCCTGACGGATCCCGCGCTGCACGCGGCGAAGGTGACCGCGCTCAAGGAGGCCGCGCCGTACCTCTTCGTCAACGCCCGCACCGACACCCACTGGCTCGGTACCGACCCCACGACCGCCGGTGCCCTGCGCAAATGCACCGCGTACGTACGGGCCGGAGCGGACGGCGTGTTCGTGCCGGGGCTGGTGGCGGCGGACGAGATCGCCGCGCTCGCCGGGGAGTTGGGGACGACACCGCTCAACGTGCTGTACTCGCCCGCGCATCACACCTGGGACGCCCTCACGGCGTCGGGCGCGGCCCGCGTCAGCCTCGGCTCGCTGCTCTACCGCGCGGCGCTGGGACGCGCGGTGGAGCTGGCCTGCGCGATCGCGGGGCCGGACGGCCCGGCGGACGGGACGCAGGAGGGCGGCGCCGTGCCCCCGTACGCCGAAGTGGAGGCGCTGCACGGCGACTTCGGCTTCGGCCCGTAGGCGGTGGACAGGGCGCGGGGCCCGCAGCCGTCAGACGAGCGAGGGGCACAGCAGCCGCGTCGCCGCGGCGATCAGCGGGTAGTCGGGCTCGGCGCCGGCGGAGTGCTTGGTGGTGTAGACGGCCAGGACGACGGGCGTACGGTCCTTCCCGGCCCAGGCGACTCCCACGTCGTTGTTGGTGCCGTAGGCGCCGGAGCCGGTCTTCTCGCCGATGCTCCAGCCCTCGGGCAGCCCGGCGCGCAGACTGTCGTCGCCGGTGGTGTTGCGCTTCAGCCAGTCCGTCAACCGGCGGCGCTGCGGCGGCTCCAGGGCGTCGCCGAGTACGAGACGCGCGTACGTCCGCGCGACGGCCCGCGGCGAGGTGGTGTCCTCCGTGCGCCCGGGCTCGGCCGAGTTCAGCTCGGTCTCCCACCGGTCGAGGCGGGTGACGCGGTCGTCGAGGGAGCGGCAGAAGCGGGTGACGCCCGCCGGGCCGTCCAGTTCACGCAGCAGGAGGTTGGCGGCGGTGTTGTCGCTCTGGCGTACGGCGGCGTCGCAGAGCTGCCCGAGGGTCATGCCGTGGTCGAGGTGTTCGCGCGTGCCGGTGACGGGCGAGTGCTCCTCCAGATCGTCCTCGGAGTAGCGGACGCGGGCGTCGAGCAGCGCCTCTCCCCCGTCCCCGGCGCCGTCCTCGCCGTCGCTCTTGCCGGCGCCCTTGCCGGCGCCCTTGCCGCGTCCCGCGAGGACGGCCGCCACGGCGAGCGGCTTCCAGGTGGAGCAGAGGGGGAAGCGCTCGTCCGCGCGGTGGACCAGCGTCGTACCGGTGCGCATGTTGCGCGCGAACACCCCCACGCGGGCGGAGTGTTGACGCTCCAGCTTCCGCAACCCCCGTGCGACCTCCTCGGCTTGGGGGCTCGGCCGCGAGCGCGGCGCGTCGTCCTCCGCGTCGCCGGGCGCACACGAGGCGGCCAGGAGGCCCCCGGCGCCGGCGGCCAGCAGCATGCGGCGGGAAGGGCGGACCGCTGCGGCCAGCGGGGCACGGGAGGAGAGGAAGGAGCGCACAACTCGGCCTTTCCGGCGGTCTGTTACGAGGACGACGGGGATCTTCAGTGAAGCAGGACGGCGTCCGGCTCGTCCCGGTTCCGCCCGCGGACGACCCGTGCCGGTCACCGAAGGGCCGTCACCGAAGGGCCGTATCCGTCCGCAACCGTTCGTCCGCAACCGTTCGTACGCGCCCGGCGTCTCTCCCGGGACGGCCGGCCGGGTACGGCGGAGCAGACCACTCCCCCGCGCCCGTGACGCAGGCAGCGGTCCGGCCGGACGGAGAATCATCGAGCAAGTCAGCGCAAGGGCAGGCCCGTCGGGCCACTCACGGGGGCCGGCCGCGGACACGTGCCCGGCGGGACCGCACTCGGTCCGCACGAATTCCGTCCGCCGCCGCGGCCGTTCGCTGACGGAGAGGGAAAGATGAGTTCGAAGCGTGCGAGCACGCTCGCCGGAGCCGCGGCCCTGGCCGTGGTGGCCGCCGGCTGCTACGTGACGACCGTCTATGCGACGGAGTCGCCGTCCCCGGCGGCGGCCGGGACGCCGGAGAAGATCGACTCCAAGGTGATCGGCGAGGGCGACGATCACATCGTGATCGAGCTCAAGGACAAGCGCCGTGTCTCCCTGAAGTACGCGGACGGCAAGGGGCTCGTCGAACGTCACCGCGCCGCCGGTGGCGGTGACTGGTCCGCGCCGCGGACGGTCCACAAGACGAAGACCGAGCACTGCCAGGGCATCGACGCCCGCGCACACGGCGGCACGGTCACGGTGACGGCCGACTGGGGCCTGTACTGCTCGGACGGCGAACCGCCGCAGGAGTCCGTCGCCGCGGTGGGCACCGGACATCTCACCGCCTGGGACACCGACCTCACCGAGGGCTTCGACGGCTGGCCTCCCGCCAAGATCTACGACGGCGGAGACGAGGTGCGCTTCGTGGACAAGCGGTGGGACGGAACGACCACCCTGACGTGGAAGAAGGGCAAGGGATTCGGGGAGCCCTCCGACGTCTACAAGCCCATCCCCGAGCATCTGGTGGGCAGTTGGGAGGCCGAGGACGGCTCCAGCCGCGTCACGTTCCAGCAGACGTCCGAGGGCAAGCGGCCCTCGGCGACCGTCGAGACCCTCAAGGGCGCGCAGTGCGTGGGCAGCGGCCCGGTCACCGAGAAGTCCGACGACTCCGTGGAGTTGCGGGACTTCACGGTCGAGAAGGGCAAGGAGACGAAGAACTGCCCGCCCGAGCTGTACGAGACGTTCTTCACGGCGCCGGACGCCGACGGGCCCCTGAAGCTCATGGAGTTGGGTGATCCGCCGAAGCCGCTGCTGAGCTACGAGCGCACCGACGGCAAGGGCTGAGCGCAGGGACTGCGGTCCGCCGCGAGGCGGGTGGCCGGGGCGGCCGGCCACCCGTCAGGCCCCATCGCCGTCCCCCGCTCGTCCCGCCCCTCACGGCAGCACCGCGATGCCGTCCAGCTCCACCAGCGCCTCCTCGTCCCACAGCCGGGAGACGCCGATGACGGCCATCGCCGGATAGTCGCGGCGCGCGTGGCGGCGCCAGACGGCGCCCAGGCCGCGGGCCTCGGTCCGGTACGCCGCCACGTCGGTCGTGTAGACGGTGACCCGGGTCAGCTCCGCGGGCGTGCCGCCCGAAGCCTCCAGCGCCGTCAGCAAGTTGGTCAGCGCCAGTTCGAACTGCTCGGTGAGCGTGGTCCCGACGATCGTCCCCTCGGCGTTCAGCGCCGTCTGCCCCGCGAGGAAGACGATGCGTGAGCCGGTCGCGGTGACGGCGTGCGAGAAGCCGGTGGGCGGCGAGAGCCGGGGCGGGTTGGTGCGCTCGATGTGCGGACGGGGATCCGACGACGGCGCTGCGCCGCCGCCGCCATCGCCTGCGCCTGCGCCTGCGCCTGCGCCTGCGCGGTCGTCGGCTGCGGTCACCTGTAGAGCTCCTTCGCGATGATCGAGCGCTGCACTTCGCTGGCGCCCTCGTAGATGCGGGGCGCGCGGACCTCGCGGTAGAGGTGTTCGAGGAGATGTCCGCGCCGCAGCGCCGCCGCCCCGTGGATCTGCACGGCGGTGTCCACGGCCTGCTGCGCGGTCTCGGTGGCCAGCAGCTTCGCCATGGCCGCGCGCCGTGCGATGTCCGGCTCGCCACGGTCGTACGCCGCTGCCGCCGCGTACACCAGCAGCCGTGCCGCCTCGATCCGGGTCGCGGTCTCCGCCAACTGGTGCGAGACGGCCTGGAGATCGCGCAGCGTCCCGCCGAACGCGGCCCGTGTGCCCGCGTGTTCGACGGCCGCGTCCAGCGCCGCCTGCGCCATGCCCGTCGCGAACGCGCCGACGCTCGGCCGGAAGAGGTTCAACGTCCGCATCGCGACGCCGAATCCGCCGTCCACCTCGCCGAGCACGTCGTCCCGGGAGACGCGTACGCCGTCGAAGACGAGGGTGCCGATCGGATGCGGCGAGAGCATCTCCAGCGCCTCGCCGCCGAGTCCGGGTCGTCCCGCCGGTACGAGGAACGCCGTCACGCCGCGGGAGCCCGCGCCCTGCGTCGTACGGGCGAAGACGGTGAAGACGTCGGCGCCGGGGGCGTTGGAGATCCATGTCTTGTTGCCGGTCAGCCGCCAGCCCCCGCCGTCCCCTCCCCCGTCCGGTTCGGCGCGCAGTGCCAGCGCCGCCGCGTCGCTGCCCGCGCCCGGCTCGCTCAGCGCGAAGGCGGCGACCGCCCGCCCGGACGTCACCTCGCCGAGCCACCGCCCGCGCTGCGCGTCCGTGCCCGCGAGGGCGACGGGGCCGGCGCCCAGGCCCTGGAGGGCGAGCGCCGTCTCGGCCTCCGTACAGGAGTAGGCGAGGGACTCGCGCAGCAGACACAGGTCGAGCGCGCTCGCCGGGCGCCCGTCCGGCGCGAACAGCCGCTCCAGCAGGCCGAGTTCGCCGAGCGCGGCGACCAGCGGGCGGTTGATGCGGCCCTCCTCGCCGGCCTCGGCGAGGGGACGCAGCTCACGGGCGCCGAGCGAGCGCAGCTCCTCGCACCATGCGAGCTGCTCGGGGTCCAGTGCGAACGCGGGCATCGGCGGGGCACCTCCGGACGGCGGGCTGCTGGCGGACGCTGATCGAACGGCCGCCGGTCGGCGGTCGCTGATCCTCTATCGCGGACCGTTGACTGTCGTCACGGACACGTTACGCTCAACCGCACACCGGCGACACCGGCACCGGCCAACCCCCGAGGGGGGGCAGCGATGCAACTGAGCCCGTCCGCACACGTCGACACCTTCGCCCGTGACCGTCTGCCCCCGGCCGCGCAGTGGCCCGACCTGGTCTTCGACCGTCCCGAGCTGCGCTACCCCGACCGCCTCAACTGCGGTGCGGAGCTGCTCGACGGCTCCGCGGAGCGGTACGGCGCCGGGCGTCCCGCCCTCCGCGCCGACGACGGCGCGTGCTGGAGCTACGGCGGACTGCGCGCACGCGTCGACCGCATCGCCCATGTCCTGACCGGTGAGCTGGGCGTCGTACCGGGCAACCGCGTCCTGCTGCGCGGCCCCAACTCCCCTCATCTGGCGGCCTGCTGGCTCGCGGTGATGAAGGCGGGCGCGGTCGCCGTGACGGTGCTCGCCGCACAGCGCGCACACGAACTGCGCACCGTGTGCGAACTGGGACAGGTCGGCCACGCGCTGTGCGACGCCGGCTCCCTGGAGGAGCTGACGAAGGCGGACATACCCGGGCTGCGTGTGACGCCCTTCGGCGGCGACGGGCCCGAGGACCTGCTGACGCTGTGCGCCTCGCAGCCCGAGCGCTACGAGGCGGTGCCGACCGCGGCGGACGACGTCGCGCTGATCGCCTTCACCTCGGGCACGACGGGACGGCCCAAGGGCTGCGTCCACTTCCACCGCGACGTGCTCGCCGTCGCGGACACCTTCTCCGCGCACGTGCTGCGTCCCACGCCCGACGACCTGTTCGCGGGCAGTCCTCCGCTCGGCTTCACCTTCGGCCTCGGCGGCCTGGTGATCTTCCCGCTGCGGGCGGGCGCCGCCGCGCTGCTCGGACAGCGCAGCGGCCCGGAGCAGATGCTCGCCGCGGTCGAACGGCACCGTGTGACCGCCCTATTCACCGCTCCGACCGCCTACCGGGGCATGCTCGCGAAGCTCGACGGCACACCGGAGGGCCGGGAGCGTCCGTACGACATCTCGTCACTGCGCCGCTGTGTCTCCGCGGGCGAGAATCTGTCGGCCGCGACCTACGAGGCGTGGCGGGAGAGAACGGGCCTGCGGCTGATCAACGGGATCGGCGCGACCGAGATGCTCCACATCTTCGTCTCCGCCGCCGACGAGGACGCCCGCGCCGGTGCCACGGGCTTCGCGGTGCCGGGCTTCGAGGCCCGCGTCGTACGCCGTGACGACGACGCCGCGGGCGGCGACGGAGACGTAAACGGGGACGGAGACGCGGACGGGAACGGCGGGCCGCGCCTCACACCGCTGCCGGACGGCGAACCGGGACTGCTCGCGGTGCGCGGCCCCGTGGGCTGCCGCTATCTCGCGGACCCGAGACAGCGCGAGTACGTGTGCGACGGCTGGAACCTGACCGGCGACACCTATGTCCGCGACGCCGACGGCTACTTCCGGTACGTCGCACGCGCCGACGACATGATCGTCTCGGCGGGCTACAACATCGCGGGCCCCGAGGTCGAGGAGGTCCTGCTGCGCCACCCGGACGTCGCGGAGGCGGCCGTCGTCGGACGCCCCGACGAACAGCGCGGCCAGGTCGTCGTCGCCCACGTCGTCCTCCGCGAGGGCGCGGCGGGCACGGACGCGACGGCCGACGCCCTGCACGCCTTCGCCACCGGGGAGTTGACCCCGTACAAGTGCCCCCGCGAGTTCGTCTTCGCGGACGCGCTGCCGCGCACGGCGACCGGGAAGCTCCAGCGGTACGTGCTGCGGGAGGCCGGCCGGGATCCCGCACGGCGGCCGGAGACCCGCACCGCCGCACCGCCAGGCGCGTCCACGCCGGAGGCGGCCGAGGAGGCGCCCGCGTGAGGGCCCGGGTGAGGGCCCGCGTGAAGGCGGCCCGGACGGCGCCGCGCGCACGCGCCCTAGGGTCTGTCTGACAAATCTCGTCTGGGCGGCGGCGCCTGGCACGCACGTTCGTTGCGTTGTCGATCGTCGGCGCAGCCCGCTGCGCTCTCCTCCTCCGCCTTGCGACCGCACGCACCAGACACCGCCGCCCACGCCAGACTGCGCACGACGCCCTTTGTCAGACAGACCCTAGNTAGAGTGACCGCGTGAATCCGCAGCAGCCCGCCCCCGCACCCCCCGCCAGGACCTCGCCGAGCTCCCTCATCCTCACCTTCTACGGGGCGTACGGGCGGGCCTTCCCCGGCAGTACGGTGCCGATCGCCGCGCTGATCCGGCTGCTGGGCGCCGTCGGCGTCGACGCCCCGTCCGTACGGTCGGCCGTCTCCCGGCTCAAGCGCGGCGGGCTGCTGACCGCCGAGCGGCCCGGCAGCAAGGCGGCCGGCTACGCGCCCTCGGAGGCCGGGCGGGAGCTTCTGGAGGACGGCGACCGCCGCGTCTACGCCCGCCCGGTGCCGTCCGGGAGCTGGCTGCTGGCCGTCTTCTCCGTGCCGGAGAGCGAGCGGGGCCGCCGCCACATACTCCGCTCCCGGCTGGTGCGGCTCGGCTTCGGCAACGCCGCACCGGGCATCTGGATCGGCCCGTCGCACCTGGAGGAGGAGACGCGGCACAGCCTGGGACGGCTCGGACTCACGCCGTACGTCGACCTGTTCACCGGCACGCATGTGGGCTTCGAGCCGACGGCGGAGGCGGTCGCACGCTGGTGGGACCTCGACGCGCTGGCGGCGATGCACCGCTCCTTCCTGGAGGTGCACGAACCGGTGCTGCGTGCGTGGCGGAAGCGGCGCGGTACGCCCGCGGAGGAGGCGTACCGGGACTATCTCCCCGCCCTCGACGCCTGGCGCCGCCTCCCCTACGCCGACCCCGGGCTCCCCGCGTCGCTGCTGCCGGAGGACTGGCCCGGCGAGCGCTCCGCGGAGGTCTTCTTCGCGCTCCACGAGCGGCTGCGCGAACCGGGACGCGCCTTCGCCCAGGGCTTCGCGGCGGCGGCCGGGACCGCACCGGCGGGCTCGTTCGGTGGCGCCGGTACGGCCTGACCTGGGGGCCTGTCGTTCCGGCGCGGGCGCAATACCCTTGAAGTATGTACGCACGACGGCGCAGAAGTTACTTCGTGCTGATGACGACGTGCTTGGTGCTCTTCGTCAGCGCCTGGGCGTTCGTGCGTCTGATCTCGGTCCCCGCCGCGGTCGGACTGTGCGTCGTGGCGCTGGTGATCCCGCCGATCGCGGCGATCGTCGGCAACAGGCGCGGTCCGGACGACCGCTGGTTCGACGAGGACTGGAACCCGGACCGGGACACCTACCGCAGATGACGCCCTGCCCGCTGTGAGCCGCCCGGCGTGAGCAGTCCGTGTGCGCGGCCTGGCCTGAGCAGCTTGGTCAGAGCGCCAGCCGCGGCTTCGGTGCGTCCGTACGTCCCGTCGGCGGCTTGCGGCTGCCCGCCCGGTAGGGCAGCGGCCACGGGGCGCCCGGCCCCTCGTAGCCCTGGTCGGCCGCCGCGTGCAGCGTCCAGTGCGGGTCGTACAGATGCGGTCTGCCCAGCGCGCACAGGTCGGCGCGGCCCGCGAGCAGCAGCGAATTGACGTCGTCCCACGAGGAGATGGCGCCCACGGCGACGACCGGGACGCCGACGGTGTTGCGGATCCGGTCGGCGTACGGGGTCTGGTAGGAGCGCCCGAAGTCGGGACGTTCGTCGGCGACGACCTGCCCGGTGGAGACGTCGAGGGCGTCGGCGCCGTGCTCGGCGAAGGCGGCGGCCACGCGCAGCGACTCCTCGGGTGTGATGCCGCCCTCGGCCCAGTCGGTCGCGGACACGCGTACGGTCAACGGCCGCTCGGCGGGCCAGACTTCGCGCACCGCGTCGAAGACCTCCAGCGGGAACCGGAGTCGTGCCTCGACGTCGCCGCCGTAGGCGTCGGTACGGCGGTTGGTCAGCGGGGAGAGGAAGCTGGAGAGCAAGTAGCCGTGCGCGCAGTGCAGTTCGAGCAGATCGAAGCCGGCACGGGCGGCGCGGCGCGCCGCGTCGGTGAACTCCTCCCGTACGGCGGCCAGTCCGGCGGCGGTCAGGGCGTGCGGCACCTGGTTGACGCCCTCGCGGTACGGCAGCGGCGAGGGCGCCACCAGCGGCCAGTTGCCGTGCGGCAGCGGCTCGTCGATGCCCTTCCACATGACCTTCGTCGAGCCCTTGCGGCCCGAGTGCCCGATCTGGACGCCGACCGCCGTACCGGGCGACTGCTCGTGCACGAAGCGTGTGACACGGCCCCAGGCCGCCTCCTGCTCCCCCGTCCACAGCCCCGTACAGCCGGGTGTGATGCGGCCGTCGGGCGAGACGCAGACCATCTCCGTCATCACCAGGCCCGCGCCGCCCAGCGCGCGGGCGCCCAGATGGACGAGGTGGAAGTCGCCGGGCACACCGCCCCGTCCGTCCCCGTCCCCGTTCCCGTTCCCGTCTCCGTCTCCGTCTCCGTCCTGCTGCGCCGAGTACATGTCCATCGCGGAGACCACGACCCGGTTGCGCAGGGTCAGTCCACGCAGCCGGAACGGCGTGAACATCGGCGGCGTGCCCGCCGGCACGCCCGCCTCGGACTCGACCCCGGCGACGAACTCCGCGTCGCGCAGCCGCAGATTGTCGTGGGTGACGCGGCGGCTGCGCGTGAGCAGATTGAACGCGAACTGCCGCGGCGGCTGCCCGGTGTAGGTCGCCAGGTCCTCGAACCACTCCAGGCTGCCGCGCGCCGCGCGCTGCGTGGAGAGCACGACGGGACGCCGCTCCGCCTCGTACGCGGCGAGCGCCGAGGGCAGGTCCGGCTGCTCCTCGACGCAGGCGGCGAGGGCGAGGGCGTCCTCGACGGCGAGCTTGGTGCCGGAGCCGATGGAGAAGTGCGCGGTGTGCGCGGCGTCGCCGAGGAGCACCGTGTTCCCGTGCGACCAGCGCTCGTTGACGACCGTACGGAAGGCGATCCACTGCGAGTTGTTGCCGCGCAGCGGCCGTCCGCCGAGGGTCTCGGGGAAGAGCTTCGCGCACCGCTCGGCCGAGCCGCGCTCGTCGAGCCGGTCCAGCCCGGCGGCGCGCCAGACCTCCTCGCGGGCCTCGACGATGACGGTGGAGGCGCCGGGGCCGGACTCGTCGGCGCGCTCGTAGGGGTAGGCGTGGAGTTGGAGCACGCCGTGCGCGGTCTCGGCGATCTCGAAACGGAAGGCGTCGAGCGCGAAGTCGGCGGCGAGCCAGATGTAGCGGCAGCGGTGTGTGGTCACCCGCGGCCGGAAGGCGTGGGCGAAGGCGTCGCGGGTCGTGCTGTGCACACCGTCGGCGGCGACCACCAGGTCGTTCTCTGCGGCCAGTCGCTCCGGCGGCGGCGCCTCGCTGCGGAAGCGCAGCTCGACCCCCAGTTCGCGGCAGCGTTCGTGCAGCACGGCCAGCAGCCGGCGGCGGCCGAGCGCGGCGAAGCCGTGGCCGCCGGAGGTGAGGGTGTGCCCGCGGTGCACGATGTCGATGTCGTCCCAGCGCACGAACTCCCGCCGGAGCGCGGCGTAGACGGCCGGGTCGGCGTGCTCGATGCCGCCGAGGGTCTCGTCGGAGAGGACGACGCCGAAGCCGAACGTGTCATTGGGGGCGTTGCGTTCGTGGACGGTGACGCTGCGGGCGGGATCCAGGCGCTTGAGCAGCGCCGCCGCGTACAGCCCGCCGGGGCCGCCCCCGACGACGGCGACGCGCATGCCGGCGGTGCCGTTCCCGGGCCCCCGGCTCATCTCATTTCCCCTGCCACTTCGGCGGGCGCTTCTCGCTGAACGACGCGTGGAACTCGGCGTAGTCGTCGCTGTGCATCAGCAGCGCCTGCGTCGCCGCGTCCATCTCGACGGCCGCCGACAGCGGCAGATCCAGCTCGGCGGTGAGCAGCGCCTTGGTCTGCGCAAGGGCCAGCGCGGGCCCGTCGGCGAGGGTGCGCGCCAGCTCGGCGGCGGCCGAGTGCGCCTCGCCCTCGTCGGTCAACCGGCTGATGAGGCCGATGCGTTCGGCCTCCGGCGCCCGTACGGGCTCGCCCAGCATCAGGATGCGGGTGGCGTGGCCGAGGCCGACGACGCGCGGCAGCAGATAGGCGGCGCCCATGTCGCCGCCGGAGAGGCCGACCTTCGTGAAGAGGAACGAGAAGCGCGCGGTGGGGTCCGCGACCCGGAAGTCGGACGCCAGCGCCAGCACGGCACCGGCTCCCGCGGCCACCCCGTGGACGGCGGCGACGACGGGGAACGGCGCCTCGCGCAGCGCCCGTACGACCTGGCCCGTCATGCGGTTGAAGTCCAGAAGCTGCGCGGTGTCGGCGTCCAGGGTCGCGCCGATGATCTCCTCGACGTCGCCGCCGGAGCAGAAACCGCGGCCCTCACCGGCGAGCACCAGGGCGCGTGCGCCGCGCTCGCGCGACAGCTCGGCGAGCAGGTCGCGCAGATCGGCGTAGGCACCGAAGGTCAGCGCGTTGAGCCGCGCCGGTCGGGCCAGGGTGACGGTGACGACGCCGTCGTCCTCGGTGACGCGGATGTGCTGCCAGGCGCGGGTCGGCTCGGCCGAACCCGTGTAGGGGCTCATGAGCGGGCTCCGGTGCGCGGAGCACGGCGGCGCGGGCCGGGCGCGGCGCCGCGGACGGCGCGGCTCGGAGCTGAACTGCTCATGACGGGGGCCTCCTTCGCGACGCCTGCGACGGCACCCCGTGAACGTATCACCGGTTCGTGACTGCCGTCACGGGTGCGCGATAGACGTACGGGTGGGGCGATACGGGGCGGGCGGAGCCCGGAGCGAGGGGTGCCGAGGGCGAGGGGGTGCCGGGGCGCCACCGGGACGGGACCGGGCGGCGGGGTGCGGCTACCGTGGTCGCCGGTCACGGCGGGTACGGAGCCGTGGAACGGCGGCCGCGGAGCGGAACCGCGGGCGGGCGGTCGGCGGTCGGGCGGTCGGGCCGGGCGACGAGGCGGAGGAGAGAGGCGATGGATGCGGACCCGCTGATACTCGTGCTGCTGGCGCTCTTCGGGCTGCTGGGCGGCATCGGCATCACGGCGGTGGGTCCGGGCGGTGTGCTGCCCACCATCGGGATGTTCCTGCTGACGCCGCTCTCCCCGTCCGGCGTCGCGGGCACGGCCATCGCCACGCATGTCGCGACCGGCGCCCTGGGCACCGTGGCCTACACGCGCTCCGGCCAGCTCCGCGAGGCCCGTACGCGCCGCACGGCCCTCCTCCTCTCGGCCACCGCCCTTGTGGGCGCGCCGCTGGGCGTGCTGTTCAACACCCTTGTCGGCGGGCGGGTGTTCGCGATCCTGCTGGCGTCCGCCGTCGCGCTGACCGGCGTGCTGGTGTGGGTGCGGGAGCACCGTACGTCCTCGGCGGCGGCCGGCGCCGGAGCCGCGGGCGGCGAGGGGAACGGCCGCTCCGAGCACGGCAGTTCTGAGCACGGCGGCTCCGAGCACGGCGGCCCCGAGCACGGCGGCAGAGACCTCCACCCCGTCCTCACGACCGCCGTCGGGCTGGTCGTCTCCGTCGCCGCGGGACTCTTCGGACTCGGCGGCCCGATGCTGAGCGTGCCGCTGCTGGTCGTCTGCGGCGTCCCGCTGCTGCCCGCGCTGGCCGCCGCGCAGGCGCAGTCCGTGGTCATCGCCGGCGCCGGGACGCTGGGATATCTGGCGCACGGTTCGATCGACTGGGCGCTCGCGGCCCTGGTCGGCGTCCCGGAGCTGGCGGGCGTCCTGATCGGCTGGAAGATCGCGCACGCCGTCCCCGTACGACAGCTCAAGTACGCGCTCGCGGGCACCCTGTTGGCGCTCGCGCCCTATCTGGCGCTGCACGGCTAGGACGCGTACGGAAGGTGGCCCGCTGGCCGTCAGGGGCCGAAGACCCCGCAGACGCCGGGGAGTTGGGGACGGCGCCCGCGCCCCGCCCGGCGGCTGACCGCCGCCCCCGGGCGGGCGCATCCCGCCGGGCCGGACCCCTTCCGCTATTCGTCTGGCGCTGTTCGTCTGCCGCTACTCGTCCACGCGGGACGCCTTGCGGCAGCTCTCCGAACCCTGACAGCTCTTCAAGTCGCCCAGGGTGTCGTGGAGTTCGTCGCGGCGTTCGTCCGGCAGCGAGGAGATCCGGTTCCGCAACTGCTCGGGGTCGGACGTCATGGAGTAGAACTCCCGGTCGCCGCCCGCGTATTCGACGTACAGCGAGTCCGCGGTCCGCAGAGCCTCGTAACTCGGCGGATCCCCGTGGTTCTTGGACGGTGCGGCGTCCGGATCCCCCTTCCTGGACTTCGCGTTGTGGTGCTCCACCAGGACGGATTCACGCCAGTCCTCCTCCCGTCCGCCGCGCAGCAGATCCAGGAGGCTGCTGCCGTCGACGGACGACGGCGGCTTCACCGCCGCCATGTCGAGGAACGTGG
This sequence comes from Streptomyces nanshensis, assembly GCF_001751255.1. Classification (GTDB taxonomy): domain Bacteria; phylum Actinomycetota; class Actinomycetes; order Streptomycetales; family Streptomycetaceae; genus Streptomyces; species Streptomyces nanshensis_A. The sequence continues at coordinate 13,944 of NZ_LJGW01000468.1, forward strand.
GGTTGAGATCGGTGTTCTCCGCCATCTCCGGGATCTTCTCGCCCGACGGCACCGCCGGGCCCGTGACGGTCAACGGCACGTTGATGTCCGTGTCGTAGGCGGTCTGCTTGCCGGGACGCAGCCGGTGTTCGCCCATGTGGAAGCCGTTGTCCGAGCCGAAGACGACATAGGTCTCGTCCGCGAGCCCCTTCTTCTTCAACTGTTCCTGGAGATCGCCGATCATCTTGTCCACGGCCTGCACGGAACGCACCCGCTTGGCGAACTTGCGGTCGATCTGCCGCTTCTCCTGTGCGGTGAGCGGCTTCAGATCCTTCTGCCACTCGGGAGCCGGCGTCGCCGCCTTGTCGTACGCCGTCGTGCGGGGCGCCTTCACCGACGGGTACGCGTCCTTGTCCCGGGGCGCGGGGGTCGAGGGCGAATGCGGCGCGAAGGGATTGATCTGGAGCATGAACGGCTTCTTCGCCCCGGACGAGGAGTCGACGAACGACGCCGCCTTCTTCGACAGCACGTCCGTCAGATAGTCCTCCGGCTCATGTCCGTAGTGCTTGACGTGCCCGTTCTCGTTGAGGTCGTAGTCGAACTCCGGATAGCCGTTGCCGGCGACGTCCCATTCGTCCCAGCCCTTCGGCACATAGGGCTTCGACGTGCCGTTCTCGTCGGCGGGCTGATAGCCGTTGAGGTACTTGCCCATGAATCCGGTCCGGTAGCCGGCGTCCTGAAGTGCGGGCGCGAAGCACTTCTTCTCGTTGCCTTTCTTCATGAAGGCGCCGTAGCCGCCGTCGTTCCCGTTGTTGGTGAAGACGCCGGTGTTGTGCGGATACTGCCCCGTGAGACCGGTCGAACGGGACGGGCAGCACAGCGAGTCGGTGACGAAGAAGTGCGAGAACGTCGCCCCGTCCCTCTGCATCTGCCGTACGTGCGGCATGTACCGCACGAGATTCTCCGACAGGTCGTCGGTCTGTACGTGCACGATGTTGGGCTTGCCGCCCTTCCCCTCGGCGCTGCCTGCGGACGACGAATCCGCCGCGTCCTGCGCGTCCGTGCCCCCGATCGCCGAACACGACGTCAGCAGCGCCGCGTTGACGGCGAGACACAGCCCCGCGGCGGCCGTGCGGCCGATGCGGCGGCGCCCCTGGCCCTTGCGATGAAGACGCTTGCCCGTGGGCATCCGGCCCTCCTCTCGGATCCTGAACTCCCTTGCGTGCCGCGCATGGTGGACATCGACCTTGTGAGTTCTCTGTGAACCGCCGTCGGCGGCGCCCGGGGGGATTCGGGACATCGGGGCAGCAGTACCGTCCCGACCACGCCGTACACCCCGCCGCCCGCCGCCCACCCCCGCAGGGACGGGGTCCCGATGCGGCATCATGCGCGCATGAGCGACTCCGAACACACCGCAGGCGACGCCGGGCCCGGGACCGGGCCCGCGCACCGGCTGGTGCCGATGGCCGGCCGCGACCCCGACGAGCGCGGACGGACGGCGACTCCCCTGGAGCTGCTGTTCGACCTGACCTTCGTGGTCGCCGTCGGCTCCGCGGCGCACCATCTGGCCGAGCTGGTCGCCGAGGACCACGCGGCGCAGGGCGTCGCCGCGTTCACGCTGGCGATGTTCGCGATCAGCGTCGCGTGGATCAACTTCAGTTGGTTCGCGTCCGCGTTCGGCACCGACGACTGGCTGCACCGGGCGCTGACGATGGTGCAGATGATCGGTGTCGTCGTCTTCTCGCTCGGCCTCCCGTCGATGTTCCACTCGGTCGAGGAGGGCGACCGTCTCGATCTGCGGATCATCGTGATCGGGTACGTGGTGATGCGAGTCGCGATGGTGGCGCAGTGGTGGCGCGTGGCCCGCGGCTCCCCCTCGTTCCGCGACGTCGGCAGGGCCAACATCCGCTGGACGGTGCTCGCTCAACTCGGCTGGGTGGCCGTCGGGTTCACCTACCCGCCGCTGGCCGTCCTGGTCCCAGCCGTCGTCGTCCTCGGGGCACTGGAGCTGCTGCTGCCCGTCTTCACCCAGGGCGAGGCGGGCGGGACGCCGTGGCATCCGCACCATGTCGCCGAGCGGTACAGCCTGTTCGCGATCATCACCCTCGGCGAGGGGCTCGTGGGCACGGTCGCCTCGTCCGGGGATCTGCTGGGCGGCGCGGTCGGTACGCACTGGAGCGGCGACGCGATCGCGGTCGTCGTCGCCGGGACGGGACTGACGTTCGGCATGTGGTGGACGTACTTCGCGACCCCGTTCGGCGACGTCCTCGTGCACCGCCGCCGGCGCGGCTACCTCTTCGGCTACGGGCACATCCCGCTCTTCGCCGCGATCGCCGCCTCGGGCGCCGGACTCCACGTGGCGGGGCTGCACTTGGAGCACCACTCGGAGCTGGGCCCGGTCGGCGTGGTGCTGTCGCTGGCCCTCCCCGTCGGCCTGTTCCTGCTGGCGGTGTATCTGCTGCACACGCTGCTGCTGTCCGCGGGCGACCGGTTCCATCTGCTGCTGATCGCCGGCACGCTCGCGGTGCTGGGCCTCGCGACGGGGATGGCGGCGGCGCGGGTGCCGGTCGCGGTGTGTCTGCTGGTGGTGATGCTCGCCCCGTTCGTGACCGTCGTCGGTTACGAGACGGTCGGCCACCGGCATCAGCGGCGGATGCTGGCCGCGCTCGCCGCACGGGACGCCTGACCGTACCCGCCCGTCCGTACCCGCCGTACGGGCCGGTCGTACGGGACGCGGTGTCCGCGGACCCCGCCGTTCACCGGACCCGGAACGCCCGCCGGTAGGCGCCCGGCGTCGTACCCACCTGGGCACGGAAGCGGCGGCGCAGATTGACCGCCGAGGCGAGGCCGACCCGGGAGGCGATCGCCTCGACCGGGAGGTCCGTCTCCTCCAGGAGGGTGCGTGCCTCGGCGATACGGCGGGAGAGCAGCCACGCCCCGGGGCTGGTGCCGAGCCGGCCGACGAAGCGCCGTGCCAGCGTGCGGGGCGAGACGCTGAGATACGCGGCCAGGTCGCCCACCGACAGCGGCTTCCCGAGGTGCGCTCCGGCCCACTCCAGCAGGCCGTCCAGCGCGTCCGGTCCGGTGTGCGGCGGCTGCGGCACGAACTGCGCCTGCCCGCCGTCGCGTTGGGGCGGCATCACCATGTGGCGCGCGAGGAGGGCGGCGTATCCGGCGCCGTGGTCCTGCCGTACGAGGTGCAGACACAGGTCGAGGCCCGCGCCCGCTCCGGCGCTCGTGGCGACGTCGCCGTGGTCGACGTAGAGCGCGTCCGGCTCCACCCGTACCCGGGGGAACTCCCGCCGCAGCCGGTCGGCGCGCGCCCAGTGCGTGGTGGCCGAGCGGCCGTCCAGCAGTCCCGTGCGGGCCAGTGCGAACACCCCGGAGCAGATCGTCACCAGCCGCGCGCCCCGGGCGTGCGCCTTCAGCAGCGCGCGGCGCACCCGGGGAGAGAGCGGCGCCTCCACGGGCTGCCAGCCCGGGATGATCACGGTGTCCGCGGACTCCAGCGCCCCGAGCCCCTGCGCGACGGACATCGCATACCCGGCGGACGTCTCCACCGCACCGGGCGTCTCCGTGCACACCCCGAACGCGTAGTGCTGCGGCACCCCGTCCCGCGCCGTGCCGAACACCTCGGCGGCGCAGCCGAGTTCGAACGTCGACTGCACCGGCCGCACGAGGGCCGTCACACGATGCACGGCAGAAAAGTACCCCCTGGTGTCTTCCCCGACACTGCCCCGCCGGGTCCCCGCACGGCACGGTGGGAGACATGAACCCAGAGATCCTCGACCAGGAGGGCTACACCTCCGTCGCCGCCGGTGAAGCCCCCGTCCGCGAGCTCTTCCCCGGCATCCGGCTGCGCCGGCTGTGGCGGGGACCGTCCGGCGCGCACGCCGATCTGCTGGAGATGGACCCGGGTACGTCGTGGCCGCGCCGCGACGTCCACGAGCCCGGCCCGGAGGAGGTCTACGTCGTCCGCGGCACGTTCCACGACGGCGCCCGCGAGTATCCGGCGGGTACATTCCTGCACGCACCGGCGGGCTCGTGGCACGTGCCCAACTCCCCCACGGGCTGCACCCTGTTCCTCTTCTACCCGGAGGGTTAGGGCGAGTTGTACGGGAGGGCTACGCCGCACCGTCCCCCGCCAGCGTCGCGACGAGGACGGCCTTGATGGTGTGCATCCGGTTCTCCGCCTCGTCGAAGACGACGGAGTGCCGGGACTCGAAGACCTCGTCCGTCACCTCCAGGGAGTCCAGGCCGTGCCGTGCGTGGATCTCCCGGCCCATGGCCGTGCCCAGGTCGTGGAAGGCGGGCAGGCAGTGCAGGAACTTCACGTCGGGGTTGCCGGTGGCGCGCAGCACGTCCGTCGTCACGGCGTAGGGACGCAGCAGCGCGATGCGCTCGTCCCACACCTCCTTCGGTTCGCCCATCGACACCCAGACGTCGGTGGCGACGAAGTCCGTTGCCGCGACGCCCTCTTCGACGTCCTCGGTGAGGGATATCCGGGCGCCGGTACGCTCCGCGAGCGCGCGGGCCCGGGCGACGACGGCCTCCTCGGGCCACAGCACGCGCGGGGCGACGATGCGTACGTCCATGCCGAGCAGCGCGCCGGTCACCAGATAGGAGTTGCCCATGTTGTTGCGGGCGTCGCCGAGATAGGCGAACGCGGTGCCGTCCAGCGGCTTGGGGCAGTGCTCGGTCATGGTGAGGACGTCGGCGAGCATCTGCGTGGGATGCCAGTCGTCGGTCAGCCCGTTGTAGACGGGGACGCCCGCGTAGGCGGCCAGTTCCTCGACGACGGCCTGTCCGCTGCCCCGGTACTCGATGCCGTCGTACATCCTGCCCAGCACCCGCGCGGTGTCCCGCACGGACTCCTTGTGCCCGAGCTGTGAGCCGCCCGGATCGAGATACGTGGTGCCGGCGCCCTGGTCGGCGGCGGCGACCTCGAAGGCGCAGCGGGTGCGCGTGGAGGTCTTCTCGAAGACCAGCGCGATCGTGCGGCCGCGCAGCCGCTGCTGCTCGGCGCCCGCCTTCTTGGCCACCTTCAGCTCGGCGGCCAGATCGATCAGGTGCCTGAACTCCTCGGGGGAGAAGTCCACTTCCTTGAGGAAGTGGCGGCCCGTGAGGTCTGTCGCCATGAGGGCTCCTAGGTCGCTGGCATGGGTCCGTCGACGTCCGACCTGGAATTCTATACTTATGCCTGAATCTCTATACAGTGGTGGGTGCGGGCTTCCGCCGTGCACGCGGAAGTCCCCCGCCTCCCGTGCGCGCTCCCCGCCTCCCGTACGTCCGGTGCCTCCCGCAGGAGAGGTTCTAGACCGGGTCCCTCTCCACCGGGCAGCTCATGCACCGCGGACCGCCACGGCCCCGGCCCAGCTCGCTGCCGGGGATCTCCAGCACCTCGATGCCCTGCTTGCGCAGATGGGTGTTCGTGGTGACGTTGCGCTCGTAGGCGAGCACGACGCCCGGCTCGACGGCCAGCACGTTGCAGCCGTCGTCCCACTGCTCGCGCTCCGCGGAGTGCACGTCCTGGGTGGGTGTGAGCACCCGTACATGGTCCAGCCCGAGGGCCGCCGCGATGGCCCGGTGCATGTGCTCCGGCGGATGGTCCGTGACCTTCAACTCGTTGGCGCTGCCGCCGGGTTCGATGGTGTACGAGCGGAGCATGCCCAGGCCCTCGTACTGGGTGAAGGTCTCGGCGTCGACCATCGTCATCACCGTGTCCAGGTGCATGAACGCGCGGCGCTTGGGCATGTCGAGCGCCACGATCGTATGGGCCGAGCCCGCCGCGAACAGCCCGCGCGCCAGCATCTCCACGGCCTGCGGCGTGGTGCGCTCGCTCATCCCGATCAGCACGGCGCCCGAGCCGATCACCAGCACGTCGCCGCCCTCGATGGTGGAGGGGAAGGCGCCCTGGCCCTCCGACCAGACGTGGAAGGCGGGGCTCCCGGGCCCGGCGAAGAGCGGGTGGTGGTGGTAGATCGCCTCGAAGTGCACCGTCTCGCGCTGCCGGGCGGGCCAGCGCATCGCGTTGATCGAGACGCCGTCGTAGACCCACGCGGAGGTGTCGCGGGTGAAGAGGTGGTTGGGGAGCGGGTGGAGCAGGAAGTCGTCCAGGTCCATCACATGGAAGCGGACGGACGCGGGCTCCTCGTACCCCTCCAGGAACTCCCGCTTGGTCATCCCGCCGACCAGCGCCTCGGTCAGCTCCCGCGTGGGCAACCGGTCGAAGGCGGCGCGGAGATGGCCCGTCGCCAGCGGCCCGTACTCGTTCTCATGGAAGACGCGGTCCAGGACGAGGGCGCGGGCCTCGGGGATCTCCAGCGTCTCGGCGAGCAGATCGCCGAAGAGGTGCACGGCGATACCGCGGTCGCGCAGCGCGTCCGCGAGGGCGTCGTGCTCCTGACGGGCACGGCGGACCCACAGCACGTCGTCGAAGAGGAGATCGTCCTTGTTCGTCGGCGTGAGCCGCTTCAGCTCCAGGTCGGGACGGTGCAGGATGACGCGGCGCAGCCGTCCGGTCTCTGAGTCGACATGGAATCCCATGACTCCATCCTCGCCGAGGCCGACGTGACGCGCGTAGTGTTTGCGCGAAGACCGCGCAAACGCCCCGGGCGGGCCCGTGCGCTCAGCGCGGCTGGTCCGTGCCCGCTCCCCCGAGCGACGGTTCCCGCGCCAGCCCGGCGATGAGGTCCGGGCCCACACGGCAGCAGCCGCCGACCAGCCGGGCGCCGCCCGAGACCCACTCCGCGGCCAGGCCGGACGACCAGGAGCCCGAGCCCCGCCACATGCTCCGCCCGCCTTCCGCAGCGGCGTGCCACTCCTCACCGCTGTTGGGATAGACGACGACGGGCTTGCCGGTCACCTCCGCCGCGGTGCGCACCGCGGCCCCCGCACCGGCGGGATCACAGCAGTTGACGCCCACCGCGACGACCTCCTTCCGGCCGGCCGCGAGCGCGAACGCCTCCTCCAGCGGCTCCCCGGCCCGTGTACGGCCCCCGTCGGCGGTGAAGCTCAGCCACACCGGGACGCCGCAGCCCTCCGCCGCCCGCAGCAGCGCCTCCGCCTCGGCGGCCTCGGGCACCGTCTCCAGCGCGAGCACGTCGGGCTCCGCCTCGGCCAGCGCCTCGATCCGCGGACGGTGGAAGGCGGTCAACTCGCGCACGCTCAGCCCGTAACGGCCGCGGTATTCGCCGCCGTCGGCGAGCACCGCTCCGTAGGGCCCCACGGAGGCGGCGACCCACACCGGGTGCGGTCCGGCCGCCGTGCGGGCGAGCGCGACGCTGCGGCGGAAGAGCCCCGCCGCCTCGCGCCGGTCCGCGCCCGCCCGTGCGAACCCCTCGAAGGACGCCTGGTAGCTGGCGGTGATCAGCACCCGCGCCCCGGCCCGTACATACGCCGCGTGCGCGGCCTCGATCCGGTCGGGGGCCTCGCGCAGCAGGCGCGCCGTCCACAACTCCCCGGACAGATCGCAGCCTTGGGCCTCCAGACGGTTGGAGAGCCCGCCGTCCAGCACGAGCGGACCGCGCGCGAGCACGGTGCTCAGCGGGACGGCGGGACGGGTCACGACGCGAGCTGGGGCCGCACCTGCTCGGCGACGAGCTGAAGATGGTCCAGGTCGGAGAGGTCGAGGAGCTGGAGGTAGATGCGCGACGAACCGGTCTGCGCGTAGCGGCCGATCTTGTCGACGACCTCGGCGGGCGAGCCGGCCAGGCCGTTCTCCTTCAGCTCCGCCACGTCCCGTCCGATGGCGGCGGCGCGGCGTGCCACCTCCGCGTCGTCCCGGCCCACGCAGACCACGAGCGCGTTGGACAGCGTGATCTCCCCCTCGTCGCGCCCCGCTTGGGCCGCCGCCGCGCGCACCCGCGCGAACTGCCGCTCGCTGTCCTGGATCGAGGCGAAGGGGATGTTGAACTCGTCGGCGAAACGGGCCGCGAGGGCGGGCGTACGGGTCCTGCCGTGGCCGCCGATGAGCACCGGCACCTTGGCCTGGGCGGGCTTGGGCAGCGCCGGGGAGTCCGTCAGCGTGTAGTAGCGGCCGTCGTAGCCGAACCTCTCGCCGTACGGGGTCGACCACAGCCCGGTGACGATCTCGAGCTGCTCCTCCAGGCGTCCGAACTTCTCCTTCGGGAAGGGGATGCCGTACGCGGCGTGCTCCTGCTCGAACCAGCCGGTGCCCAGGCCGAGTTCGACCCGGCCGCCGGACATGGCGTCGACCTGTGCGACCTGGATCGCCAGCGGCCCCGGCAGCCGGAAGGTGGCGGCGGACATGAGGGTGCCCAGTCTGATGCGGCTGGTCTCACGGGCCAGTCCGGCCAGGGTGATCCAGGCGTCGGTGGGGCCGGGGAGACCGTCCCCGTCGCCCATGGCGAGATAGTGGTCGGAGCGGTAGAAGGCGTCGAATTCCAGGTCCTCGGCGGCCTTCGCGACCCGCAACAGCGTCTCGTAGCTCGCCCCTTGCTGGGGTTCGGTGAATACACGCAGCCTCATGCGGGCCATCCTGCCTCACCTGCCGCTCGCCTCCGCTCAGGCCCTCGGGGTACGGCGGTACGGGCGGGTGCGCGCGGACCCGGTGGCGGCGGGCCGCCCGCCGTCGTCGCGGGCCGCCGCCACCGGCCGTCGTGCGTCGTGCCGTCGTGCTCTCCTCGTCGTGCTCTCGTCGTGCTTCGTGCCGTCATGCCGCCGGGCCGTGCTCCGGCGTCTTCAGTCTGCGCAGGATGCCCGTCACACGGTCCTGGGACTCGTCGGCCGCGTCGATGGCCTCGATGCACTGCCAGTACAGCCCTTCCTCCCGCGCGGAGACCGCGACGAGGACGAGCGCGACGCCCGCCTCCGCGAGCAGTGCACTCAGATCGGACAGGGCGCACTCGGGGTCCTGGATCTGGGAGAGCCGGTCGGCGCGCGCCTCGGGCGCCTCCCCGGGGCCCGCCGGGGAGGAGACCGCGGCGTGCCACGCCTGACGTCCCGTCTCGCCCAGCCCCCGGGCCTCGGTCCGCACCGACTGCGGTCCGCACGCCGCGAGATGACTCCCGATCGCCCCGGCGAGCGCCTGAACCTGCCAGGATTCGGCAACGATCTCCTCCACGGACTCGCATTCCGCGAGCGCGTGCCGGGTGGCCTTGATGAGATGCACGGCATCCAACTGCACCACCTCCCTCCACATGTCACTACGGAGAGTGACACCAATAGGCAGGTAAGCCGGGGGAATTGAGACCATTTCGGACATACCGCCTTGCGCGAATACTCTCGTCACTTCATAGAGTGACCGCTTCCGGTACTCGGGAAACGCTTCTCGTTCCGCTCGATCTTCGCGGCAAGCGCTTTCAGGACGTCGATGCCCAGCACTTCGCAGAACTGGAGCAGATACGAGAGCACGTCGGCGACTTCGTCCTCGACCCGGTACGCGGAGGCGGGCGACTCCATCACACGGGCCGACTCCTCGGGCGTCAGCCACTGGAAGATCTCGACGAGTTCGCCCGCCTCGACGCTCAGCGCGGCGGCCAGGTTCTTCGGCGTGTGGTACTGCCCCCAGTCACGGGCGGCGGCGAACTCCGCGAGCCTGCGCTGGAGTTGGGCGACCGTCAGGTCCGGTCCGCAGGGGCCGGCGGGGGCGGAGCGGGCGGCGGAGGCGTCGGGGCGTGGCCGCGCGGGCTCACCGCCGGCGGGGGAGGAAGGGCTGTCACTCACGCCCCAGGTCTACCAGGGCGACTCCGGGGCACCGCGCCCCCTCCCCCGCCGCGGCCTCCGCGACCGCCCTCGCGACCGGGCCCGCCTCGCTCACCGCGGCGAGCAGTCTCACGTGTCCCCGCTCCCCCATCCGTACCGCAAGCGCGGTCAGTTCGGCGGCCTGCCGGACGTCCAGACCGCGGTCCAGGCCGTCCGCGAGCACGGTCAGCGCCTGCCGGGCGGGCAGCACCTCGCGTACGGGGTCCATCGACAGCACACCGGGACCGGTCAGCAGCACCAGGGCCAGCGCGGCGTAGCGCAACTCCCCGTCGCCCAGCCGCTCCAGGGGCGTACGGGCCTCACCGCCGTGCAGGACGGACGCGCTCACCAGGCCCGCGGCGCCCGTGCGTTGGCGCCCGCCGGGCTCACCGGGGCTGCCGGGTGCGTTCTCCGGTCTCCCGGTGACCAGGTCCGTCACCGGGCCCGCGCCCGCCCACCCCGCGCGCAGCGCGTCGACGAGCAGGCCGTGCCGTACGGAGCACTCCCTGCCCGTACGGTGCAGCACCGCCGCCAGATTGCCGCAGCCGCCGCGCAGCAGGGTGTCGGCGGCGGGCACCGGGCCGCGCATCGTCTCCGGGCGCGGATCGCAGGCGAAGACCGAACGCAGCGCCACGACGGCCTGTTCGGCCGCCGCCAGCACCC
>NZ_LJGW01000436.1:0-7765 GCF_001751255.1 Streptomyces nanshensis
TCGCCCGCGTCCAGGCCCGTCTGCGCGGGCTTGAGGACCGCCACCGACAGCCCGCGCGCCAGCGCCGCCGCGGCCAGCGCCGCCGTGACGACCGTCTTGCCGACCTCCGTGCCGGTGCCGGTGACCACCGTGACGCCCCGCACCGCTCAGCCCTCCGCCGCCGCGGCGCGCAGCGCCGCACAGACCGCCGCGAGGTCCTCGTCGCCCGTGACGTACGGGGGCATCGCGTAGACCATGTCGCGGAACGGCCGCAGCCAGACGCCCTCGTGGGCCGCCGCCCGTGTGGCCGCCGCCATGTCCACCTCGTGGTCGAGCTGGAGCACGCCGATCGCACCGAGCACCCGTACCTCCCGTACGCCCGGAATCGCCTCCGCCCCGGACAGACCCGCGCGCAGCCCCGCCTCGACGCGGCGCACCTCGCCCGCCCAGTCGCCCTCCAGCAGCAGCCCGACGGAGGCGTCCGCGACGGCGGCGGCCAGCGGATTGCCCATGAAGGTCGGGCCGTGGGCCAGCACCGGTACTTCGCCCCGCGAGATCCCCTCGGCCACACGGGAGGTGCACAGCGTCGCGGCGAGCGTGAGATAGCCGCCCGTGAGCGCCTTGCCCAGGCACATCACATCCGGTGTGATCCCGGCGTGCTCCGCGGCGAACAGGGCGCCGGTGCGCCCGAATCCGGTGGCGATCTCGTCCAGCACGAGCAGTACGTCGTACTCGTCGCAGAGCTCGCGCAGCGCCCGTACGTACGCGGGGGAGTGGAAGCGCATGCCGCCCGCCCCCTGGACCACGGGTTCCACGACGACGGCCGCCAGTTCGTGCGCGTGCCGGGCGAGGGTCTCCCGCAGATGACGGACGTAGTCCGCCTCCGGCGGCGCGTCGAAGCCCGCGGGGGGCGCGCCGGCGAAGACCTGCTCCGGCAGTACGCCCGACCAGAGTCCGTGCATGCCGCCCTCGGGGTCGCACACCGACATCGGCTGCCAGGTGTCCCCGTGGTAGCCGCCGCGCCAGGTCATCAGCCGCCGCTTGTCCGGCTGCCCGCGCGAACGCCAGTACTGCAGGCACATCTTGACGGCCACCTCGACGGAGACCGAGCCGGAGTCGGCGAGGAAGACATGCTCCAGACCCTCCGGTGTGATCTCGACGAGGCGCCTGGCCAGCCGTACCGCCGGCTCGTGCGTCAGCCCGCCGAACATCACATGGCTCATCCGGCCGAGCTGGGTGCGGGCGGCCTCGTTGAGCACCGGGTGGTTGTAGCCGTGCACCGCCGACCACCACGAGGACATCCCGTCCACCAGCTCGCGCCGCCCGCAGAACTCCTCCGCGAGCCGCAGCCGCACACCGGACGCCGACTCGACGGGCAGCGGCGCGGTGCGCCCGGGCATCGGCCCGTACGGATGCCAGACGTGCCGACGGTCCAGTTCGAGCAACTCGGCCGGAGCGAGCGGCCGTTGAGGATCTGTGGAAGAGACGGCGCGGTCAGGCATTGGGCGGCAGCGCGGTCCCGGCTCCGCGGCGGCGTACGGCGACGAGGTCCGGGTTGCGGTCCCCGGTGCGGTGCTCGGGCAGCGTCGTCGTTTCGGCGCCCTCCACCTCGAACCCGGCGTCCGCGATCATGTCCAGGTCCGACTGGCCCGCCTGACCCTCGCTGGTCAGATAGTCGCCGAGGAAGATCGAGTTCGCCAGGTGCAGGGCGAGCGGCTGGAGCGAGCGCAGATGCACCTCGCGCCCGGCGGCCAGCCGCACTTCGGCGTCGGGGTGGACGAAGCGCACCATCGCGAGGATGCGCAGCGCCCGCTGCGGCGAGAGGTTCCACTCGTCGGCGAGCGGCGTCCCCTCGAACGGGATCAGGAAGTTGACGGGCACCGAGTCCGGGTTCAGCTCGCGCAGCGCGAACGCCACGTCCACCAGGTCCTCGTCGCGCTCGCCCATGCCCGCGATCAGACCGGAGCAGGCCGACAGGCCCGCGCCCTGCGCCTGGCGGACCGTCTCCTGCCGGTCGGAGAAGTCGTGCGTGGTGCAGATGTCGCCGTACGTCGCCTCGGAGGTGTTGAGGTTGTGGTTGTAGGCGTCGGCCCCGGCCTCCCGCAGCCGGTCCGCCTGCCCCTCGGAGAGCAGCCCGAGACAGGCGCAGATCTCGACGTCCTCGTGCTGCTCCTTGATGGCGGAGATCGTCTGCGAGACGCGGTCGACGTCGCGGTCGGTGGGACCGCGTCCGCTGGCGACCAGACAGACCCGCTTCGCGCCGCCCTTCAGCCCCGCCTCGGCGGCCGAGGTCGCCTCGTCCGGCTTGAGCCAGGTGTACTTGAGGATCTCCGCCTTCGACCCCAGCCGCTGCGAGCAGTAGGAGCAATCCTCGGGACACAGACCGGACTTGAGGTTGACGAGGTAGTTGAGCTTGACCCGGCGCCCGAACCAGTGGCGGCGCACCTTGCCGCCCGCGGCCACGACGTCGAGCAGATCCTCGTCGGAGGTCTCCAAAACGGCGCGTGCCTCCTCCCGTGTCGGCAGCTCCCGCGAGAGGCCCTTGCGCACCAGCGTGTTCAGCAGATCCATGACGGCGATCCTTGCCGATTCCCCCGCTCAAGGCCAAGGAGAGAACTCACAACAGCTTCCGGCGGCGGTGTGTGTATCGCCACACCGCGGCCCGCGCGGCGAGCGGCTACGGTCTATGGACTGCCGACAAAATCGCCGCCGCACCGCCGCACCGCGGTGGACGGCGTACGGCCGAGGCGTACGGCACCGAGGAGGACCACCCATGCCCGACGAGCCCCGAGTCGCCCCGCACGGCGACCCGTTCGCATGGACGGAGGGGGCCCGCCGCACCCGTGAGCACGCCGGCCTCGTACGGGAACTGCGGCCCCGCGCCGCCGAGTCGGCGCTGCTGGACCTGGCCGGGAACGACTACCTCGGGCTGTCCCGGCACCCCCGGGTCACCGAGGCCGCCGCCGCGGCGGCACTCCGCTGGGGCGCGGGCGCGACCGGCTCGCGGCTGGTCACCGGTTCCACCGAGCTGCACGCCGAACTCGAGGCGGAACTCGCCGAGTTCTGCGGCTTCGAGGCGGCGCTCGTGCTCTCCTCGGGATACGCCGCCAACATCGCGGCGCTCACTGCGCTGACCGCACGCGGCGGCCTCCTCGTCTCCGACGCGGGCAACCACGCCTCCCTCATCGACGGCTGCCGCCTCTCCCGGGCCGAGACCGCCGTCGTCCCGCACGCCGACCCCGAGGCCGTACGCAAGGCCCTCGACGGGCACGGCGGCCGGACGCTGGCCGTGACCGACTCCGTCTTCTCCGTCGACGGCGACGCCGCTCCGCTCGGCGCCCTCGCCGAGGTCTGCCGCGGCCATGGCGCCGGTCTCGTCGTGGACGATGCCCACGGCCTCGGCGTGGTGGGCGACGGCGGACGCGGCGCACCGCACGCCGCGGGCATCGCCGGCGCCACCGGCGTCGTCGCCACCGTCACGCTGTCGAAGTCGCTGGGCAGCCAGGGCGGAGCCGTCCTCGGACCGGCCCATGTCATCGCCCAACTCGTCGACACCGCCCGCACGTTCATCTTCGACACCGGGCTCGCTCCCGCCGCCGCGGGAGCCGCGCTCGCTGCGCTGCGGTGCGTACGCGGCGAGCCGGAACGCCCCCTGCGGGTACGGGCCGCCGCCACCACCCTGTACGACGGGCTGCGCGCCGCGGGTCTGCACGCGAGCCGCCCCGACGCCGCCGTGATCTCCGTACGCGCGCCCTCGCCCGACGACGCGGTGCGCTGGGCGGCGGCGTGCCGGGACTCCGGACTCCACGTCGGCTGCTTCCGGCCGCCTTCGGTGCCCGACGGCGTCTCCCGGCTGCGGCTGACCGCCCGCGCGGATCTGACCGGAGAGCAACTGGAGCGGGCGGTCCACACGATCGCGGAGCACGCGCCCGGCGGCGCCCGCTGAACGGACGGCACGCACGGGGCCGTTGAACGGACGCCGCCCCGACGGCCCTGCCCTGCGCCGGTGTTCGGCGGAGGCTCCGGTCACGCGGCGCCAACACCCGTGCGCCCGCGCCGTGTTCAGCGCTCGTCCCGCCGGTCCTCCTCCGGCGGCAGCGTCACCAGTGCCGCCCGCCGCTCACCGTCCAGCACGCGCAGCGCCCTCGCCAGCGTCGCGCTGTGCAGTTCGCTCTCGCCCCGCTCGTGCATCAGCGCCAGCGCGTCCCTCAGCGCCGCCGCCCGCCCCACGAGGGCCTGCGCGGCGCGCAGCGCGCCGTAAGTGTGCTCGCCACGGGCCGGGTTGACCCGTCCCAGCGCGTCGAGCACGTCCAGATACGCGTCGACGAGCCGCCCCTCGGCGCGGGTGAGCGCGGGCAGCGGAGGCAGCGGGGGAGGCAGCACCGTCCCTCACCCCCGGCCGCCGGGACGGGCGTTCGCGTCCCCGGTCTTGCGGCTCGCGGTGAGACGGTCCACCAGCCCGTAGGCCAGGGCGCCTTCGGCGTCGAAGACCTTCTCCCGCTCCAGATCGGCACGCACCCGCTCCGCGGACTGCCCCGTGTGCCGTACGTACATCTCCTCCAGCCGCTCCCTCATGTGCTGCAACTCCCGTGCCCGTACGGCCAGATCGTCGGCCTGGCCCTCCACCGGTTCGTCGAGGGAGGGCTGCCGCACGACGACGCGCGAGCCGGGAAGTGCCAGGCGCTTGCCGGGAGTTCCGCCGGCCAGCAGCACCGACGCGGCGGCCGTCGCCTGCCCCAGGCACACCGTCTCGATGTCGCAGCTCACGTACCGCATCGTGTCGTAGACCGCGCACATCGCGGTGAACGAGCCGCCGGGGGAGTTGATGTAGAGCGCGATGTCCTTCTCGGGAGCCGCCGCCTCGAGATGGATGAGCTGCGCGGTCACGTCGTTGGCGGCGGCGTCGTCAACGGGCGTGCCCAGAAAGACGATTCGCTCCTCCAGCAGCTTGGAGTACGGGTCGAGCGTGCGGGCGCCCGCGCCGGTGCGCTCGGTCAGCTCCGGCAGGACGTAGCGGGCCGACGGTCGGTCGGGCATGGCGCCACCTCTCCTCGGTCGAACGTCAAAAATGTACAGGACGTACATGACGTTATGCTGGGGAGCATGACGTACGAGATTCCCGTGACGCAAGCACGCGCGGCCCTCGCGGAGTTGATCAACCGCGTGGTCTACGGCAGCGAGCGTGTGGTGGTCACGCGGCACGGCAAGCCGCTGGTGGCGCTCGTATCGGCTGCTGACCTGGAGCGACTTGAGGCCTTGGACGCCGCGGAGGAGGAGGGCGTGATCAGCACCGTCTCCTCGGTGCGCGACGTCGCGTCCGCCGCGGGCGAACGGCAGCGCTTCGGGATCGCCGCACAGCACAGCGGCCCGGCCGCCGGTGACAGGCGGCCGGGCCGGGAGAGCTGACGCCGGGTCCGAGGACCCGGGCCGTGCTCAGCGTGCGGTGTGCGGACCGTGCACGGTGCGCCGCGAGTTCGCGACGTATTAGGTGAACGGGGCGTGGTCGGGGCCTACTTGCTCAGCTCCCACACCGCGTGCGCCATGGCGTCGCTGTTGACGTCGAGCGCCTTCTCGTTGATGTTCGAGATGTCGTCGCACTCGGAGTGGTAGCAACTGTCGAACGGCTCACCCGCTTTGCCGTCCCACGACTTGGCCTGCTCCTCGGTCATCGTGTCCCCGGCGCCGGTGAAGGTGCCGCCGACGGTCACACCCGCGTCCGCGAACGACGCGTGGTCGCTGCGGCCGTTGACCTCGGGCGAGGTGTCCGTCGTGATGTCCTTCGACTTGTAGTAGTCCTTGAACACCTTCTGCACGGACGCGTCGTCGTCGTAGACGAAGTAGCCCGCGTTGGGCGAGGCGATCATGTCGAAGTTCAGATACGTGTCGATCTTCTTCACGTCGTCCTGGGCCAGGCTGTCGACGTAGCTCTGCGAGCCGACCAGGCCCTGCTCCTCGGCGCCCCACCAGGCGAAGCGCAGATGCTTGCCCGGCTCCAGCTTGGCCTTCGAGACGGCGAGGGCGACTTCGAGCACACCGGCGGAGCCCGAGCCGTTGTCGTTGATGCCGGGGCCCTCGCTCACGGAGTCCAGGTGGGAGCCGACCATCACGGTGTGGTCGGCAGAGCCGCCCTCGGGCCAGTCGGCGATGAGGTTGTAGCCCTTGGTGCCGCCGCCGTCGAACTCCTGGACGTCGGTCTTGAATCCGGCCGCGTCGAGCTTCTTCTTCACCAGGTCGATCGACGCCTTGAAGCCGGGCTCGCCGTGCGCGCGGTTGCCGCCGTTGTCCTCGGCCACCGACTGAAGTTCCTTCAGGTCCTTCTGCACGGCGTCGACGGAGATGTCGGGTGCGGCCGCCGGCTCGGGCTTGGCGGCCTGCGCGGCTCCGGCCCCGAGGAGGGAGGCCGCCAGCGCGGTGCTCGCGGAGGCGACGATGAGAACGCGGCGCTTCTCTTTGCGGATCACAGGGACTCCGATGCTGTGTGGGGGGTTCGAAGTTACTGCTCGGTGTTGCTTCCAGACGAGAATCCTGTGGGGCAGCTACGGAGTCAAGAGCGTTTACCGGACGCGGGGTTGCGCCATACGGAGAGTCGCGGTCGCTCGTGCGGCGGTCCCGCGGGCCGTCCGGAGGGCCGGTCCGCGGGCGTGCGGCGGGTGCGGACCGTACGCCGCCCGTCCCTCCAACAGGCGGCGTACGGCCGGTACTCGGGGCCCGCGCGTGCGGAGGATCACGTCACCGGCACGGCGCCCTGCGGCTGGGGCTGCGGTTGTGGCTGCGGTGCCGCTCCGTCCGGGCCGCCCCCGTCCCTGCCGCCGTCCCCGTCCTCCGTCGTCCGCAGCCCGCCCACCGTCACCAGCACGAGCCCCGCCACGGCCCACGACGTGAGCACGAGCACCGGCCGGTCGGACGCCCGTCCGTCGAAGAAGCCGACGGAGCGCAGCAGCGTCCCGCCCGCACCCGGCGGCAGCAACTGCCCTGCCGCACCCAGCGGTTGAGGCAGCATCTCCGGCGCCGAGGTCACCCCCGAGAACGGGTTGCCGAGCAGCACCATCGCCAGCGCGCCCAGCCCGATGCCCGCCGGACCCAGCAGCGTGCCGAGCCCGGCCACGGTCGCGCTCACCGCGAGCGCGATCAGCCCGAACGAGGCCCACTCCGCCCACCAGCCGCCGGTGAGCACCTCCAGCCAGGTGTCGGTCAGCGCCGCGGCCACCGCTCCGACGAGCGCCGCCGCACCCAGCAGCGCCACGACGGCACGGATGCCGCGCAGCCCGAAGGTGACGATCATCGCCCCGGCCGCGACCCCTCCGATCGCCATCGGCAGCACGCTCGAACTCAGCGCGGCGCCACGGGGATCGGCCTCGGGCGCGGCCACCACGTCCTCCGTACGGGCGGCACCGCCGCCCTGCGCCGAGCCCTCCTGCTGCCCGGCCACCGCCTGCTGAAGCGCCTGGGCGACGACGGGTCCGGCGGCGCTCGCCGTCAGCGCCCGCGGACCCTCCGGTGTCACGGCGATCGCCCCGTAGACCTCCCGCCGCTCGATGGCCTTGCGGGCCTGTGCCTCGCCCGCGTACCGGTGTATCTCGAACGCCCCGCCGGCGCGGGCGAGTTGCTTGTGCACGGGCGCCGTCGCCGCGGCCGGTCCCGCGACGCCCACGGGCAGGTCGCGCGGCGCCGTACGGGCGGCGGGCCAGGCGAAGGCCCACAGCGCGAGGGCGACGACCGCCGGGACGAGCAGCAGGACGGCGGCGAGCGCACGCGAGGAGGAGAGGCGGGGGGGGGGGGGGGGGGG
>NZ_LJGW01000436.1:7811-20620 GCF_001751255.1 Streptomyces nanshensis
CGGGGCGCCGGGGAGCGGGACGAGGAGCCGGGCATGCGGTGGCCCTCCGGATCTAAAGAGAAGGATCGTTCGTTTTGGCGTCGCCACCGTCCCGCTCCTCGGCGCGAGTTGTCAAGAATGAACGTTCGTTTTAACCTCCGGGCCATGGCCCGCGTATCCCAGGAGCACCTCGACGCCCGGCGGCGGCAGATCCTCGACGGTGCCCGCCGCTGCTTCACGAGCAACGGCTTCCACGCCACGTCCATGCAGGACGTGCTGCGGGAGGCGGGCCTGTCCGCCGGCGCCGTCTACCGCTACTTCCGCAGCAAGGAGGAGATCGTCGCCGCGGTCGCCGCCGAGACGCTGGAGAGCGTGCGCGTCTCCTACGCCGCCACCGCCGCGGCGGACCCGCCGCCCACGCCCGACGAGCTGATCGGCGCCGTCCTCTCCCGGCTGCGCGTCCTGCTCGGGGACACCGACGGGGACGACCAGCGGGCGCTGCCGCAACTGCTGATGCAGGTGTGGGGCGAGACCCTGCGCAACCCCGAGGTGGCACGCGTCCTCGCCGACGGATACCACGGGCTGCTCGGGCAGTGGATCGCGCTCGTCGAGGCGTACCAGTCGCGCGGCTGGGTGGACCCCGGCGCCGACGCCGAGCACGTCGCCCGTACGCTCATCGCCACCGTGCAGGGCTACTTCGTGCAGCAGGCGCTGTTCGGCGGCATGGACCCGGCCGGCTTCCGCGAAGGACTGCGCGCGCTGGTCGCCATGAACGTGCCGGAGGAGGAGCGGCGTCCGGCACGCGAGCACTGATCCGGCGCCAACTCCCTGCCGCAGCAGGGTTGCTGACGGTACGCCGCGACCGTCGCCGCCGTGCGCCCCTGCCCCGTACGGACCCGCCGGGCGGGCGCACCGCCGACCCCGCCGGTAGATTCACGACTTGGTAAAGATCATCAGCGTGCCCTGTCCCCTCACCGCGGACGGCGGGAAGGATCGGCGGGAACCGTGATCAGTGATCTCCGGTGCGTCCAGCGGCCAGCCACCTCGGGCAGGAGCCACCAGTGAACATAAGGAATGCAAGCATCGCCGCCGTGGGAGCGACGGCTCTCGCGGCCGGACTCGTCGTCGTGCCTTCGGCGTTCGCGGCCACCGGCAGCGACGGGCCGGGGCCGGGCGGCAACGCCGAGGCCCGCGGTGTGCAGGCCGCGGCCGCCCGTGCCGCCAAGGAAGGCGTCGACTGGAAGGACTGTCCGAAGGACTGGGACCTCGCCAAGCCCGTCCAGTGCGGATTCGTCACCGTCCCCGTCGACTACGCCGACCCCGGCGGGCGCACCATCGAGA
This sequence comes from Streptomyces nanshensis, assembly GCF_001751255.1. Lineage (GTDB taxonomy): Bacteria > Actinomycetota > Actinomycetes > Streptomycetales > Streptomycetaceae > Streptomyces > Streptomyces nanshensis_A. The sequence goes on from NZ_LJGW01000436.1 coordinate 9,132, forward strand.
TCGCCGTGGACCGCGCCGAGAGCACCGGCGGCAAGAAGGAGCGCCAGGGCTCGCTGATCTACAACCCCGGCGGTCCCGGCGGCTCTGGCCTGGCCTTCCCCACGCGCATCACCCAGGACAACCCGCTGTGGAAGAAGACCGCCAAGGCCTACGACTTCGTCGGCTTCGACCCGCGCGGCGTCGGCCACTCCTCGCCCATCTCCTGCATGGACCCGCAGGAGTACGTCAAGGCGCCCAAGCAGGACCCGGTGCCCGACGACGAGGCCGACAAGCGCGCCCAGCGCAAGCTGGCCAAGGAGTACGCGCAGGGCTGCAAGGAGCGCAGCCACGGTCTGCTGCAGCACATGACGACGCCGAACACCGCCCGCGATCTCGACGTCATCCGCGCCGCGTTGGGCGACAAGAAGCTCAACTACCTCGGCGTCTCGTACGGCACCTACCTCGGCTCCGTCTACGGCACCCTCTTCCCCACACATGTGCGGCGCATGATCGTCGACAGCGTGGTCAACCCCTCCCGCGACCAGATCTGGTACCAGAACAACCTCGACCAGGACGTCGCCTTCCAGACCCGCTGGGAGGACTGGAAGAAGTGGGTCGCCGAGCACGACAGCACCTACGGCATCGGTGACACGGCCGCCAAGGTCGAGACGGAGTGGAAGAAGCTGCGCGCCGAGGCGAAGAAGAAGCCCGTCGGCGGCGTCGTCGGCCCCGCCGAACTGCTGTCGTTCTTCCAGAACGCCCCGTACTACGACCAGATGTGGGCCGAGGTCGCCAAGGTCTGGTCGGCCTACCGCAACGGCGACGAGAAGGCGCTCGTCGAGGCCGCGGGCCCGGACATGGACGACAAGGCCGGCAACGCGGCCTCGGAGAACGGCAACGCCGTCTACACCGCCGTCGAGTGCACCGACGCCAAGTGGCCCACGAGCTGGGAGAAGTGGGACCGCGACAGCACCCGGCTGCACAAGAAGCACCCGTTCCTCACCTGGTCCAACGCCTGGCTCAACCTGCCCTGCGCCACCTGGCCGGTCAAGCAGCAGCGGCCGGTCGAGGTCGGCGCCGACAAGGGGCTGCCGCCCGTCCTCATCACCCAGGCCGAGCGGGACGCGGCCACCCCGTACGGCGGTGCCCTCGAAGTGCACAAGCGCTTCAAGGGCTCCCGGCTGATCACCGAGCGGGACGCCGGGTCGCACGGCATCACCAACGTCGAGAACGACTGCATCAACAAGCGCGTCGACGCCTATCTCCTCAAGGGAACCGTCGGCGGCAAGGACGTCACCTGCGGCCCGCACAAGGAGCCGACGCCGCAGCTCGTGCCCAGCCTGGCGCAGCCGGACGCCCAGCCCGGCGGCGCGGCCCTCCCGAAGGCGCCGCGCTGAGCCGCGCCGCCGGCTGAGCGGGGAGCCCGCCCCGTACGGCATACGAAGGGGACGGCCGGAATCCACTCCGGCCGTCCCCTTCGCCGTTTCCCCGTCTGCCCGGAAGCAGCGGGGCCGTACGCCCCGCCCCGCCCCGGCCGTCCGTCAGTGCTTCCCGCTCGTCCCGCGCTCCGCGCTCTTGTCGCTCTTGTCGTTCTTGGCGTCGCCCTTCGCCTTGCCGCCGCCCGCCTGTGCCTCCTGACGCTGCTGCGCCTGAAGGGCCTTCGCCTCGGGGGCGTACAGATCGACGTACTCCTGGCCGGAGAGCTGAAGGATCTCGTGGATGATCTCGTCGGTGACGGCCCGCAGGATCGTGCGCTCGCCCTCCATGCCCGCGTAACGGGAGAAGTCCAGCGCCTCCCCGAAGCGGATCGTCACGCGCCCGAACCGCGGCATCTTCCGCCCCGGAGGCTGGAGTTCGAACGTGCCGACCATCGCGCAGGGGATCACCTTCACCCCCGCCTGGAGCGCCATCGACGCGACACCGACCCGGCCCTTGTACAGCCGTCCGTCGTGCGAGCGGGTGCCCTCGGGGTAGATGCCCAGCAGCTCGCCCTTGCGCAGCACGCCCAGCCCCTCGTCGATGGCGGCCTGCCCGGCGCCCTTGCCGGAGCGGTCCACCGGGATCTGGCCCACGCTGCGGAAGAACGCCGCCGTGAGCCGCCCCTTCAGACCGGGCCCCGTGAAGTACTCGGACTTCGCCAGGAAGGTGATGCGGCGTCGGAGGATCGCGGGCATCAGAAAGTGGTCGGAGACGGAGAGATGATTGCCCGCCACGATGGCCGCACCCTCATCCGGAATGTTCTCCAGCCCCTCGATCCGCGGACGGAAGAAAAGCCGCAACAGGGGCCCCAGCAATACGTACTTGAACAAGTTGTAGAACACGCTACGGCCTTCCCCCATGCATCGGTGAGATCGCAGGGTAGCCCCCTGCCCTGCGTACGGGGGAGGGGGCCCACCGCACTCGTCCGCGGCGCCTTCAGTTGCGCCGCGCGACCACGGCCCCCACGGTCACCAGACCCAGCAACACCCACACGAACCAGAGCAGCGGGCTGCTCCCCATGGTCACCGTGTAGGCCGTCACCAGCACCAGGGCCGCCACGGTGCCGACCGTCAGAGCCTTCGCAGAGCCAGGCATCTCGCACCCTCCTCACGGGACCCGGACACCGGCGGGGCGCCGTACGGGCAGACCGCGTCCCGTCTCCATGGTCGCGCGCCGCTCGGAGACGGCGCCACGGCCGCCGAAACCCGGGTGCGGGTCAGCGGCTGCGTGCCTGGAGCGAGGCCAGATAGGCGTTGTACGCGGCGAGTTCCTTGTCGCCGTCCCGGTCGGCCATCCGGTCGCGGCGCCGGGCCTCGCGCTCCTCCGAGCGGTGCCACTGGTAGACCAGCGCCAGCAGCACCAGCACCGAGGGGATCTCGCTGAACGCCCAGGCGATGCCGCCCGCCGCCGTCTGGTCGGCCAGAGCGCTCACCCGGAGCGAGGCCGGGGGACTGGCGTACGTCGCGATCATCGGCTCGGACGCCATCATCAGCGCGATCCCGAAGAACGCGTGGAAGGGCATCCCCGCGAACAGCTCCAGCATCCGCATCAGATGGCCCGGCCGGTGCGGACCGGGATCGACGCCCATGATCGGCCAGAAGAAAGCCAGCCCGACGAGCAGGAAGTGCACCATCATCAGCAGATGCCCGGCCGTCGAGCGCATCAGCAGGTCGAAGACCGGCGTGAAGTACAGGGCGTACAGGCTCGCGATGAACAGCGGGATCGTGAAGCCGGGGTGCGTGAAGACCCGCAGCACCCGGCTGTGCAACGCCGCCACCAGCAGCTCCCGCGGACCCTTGCGGCCGCGTCCGGCCGAGGGCAGCGCCCGCAGCGTCAGCGTCACGGGTGCGCCGAGCAGCAGCAGGATCGGCGCCAGCATGCTGATGATCATGTGCTGCACCATGTGGACGCTGAAGAGCACCATCCCGTACTCGTTGAGCGCGGTGCACATCGTCACGCCGACACAGAGCACGCCCAGCACCCACGCGACGCTCCGGCCGACGGGCCAAGCGTCCCCGCGCCGCCGCAGCCGCACCACGGCGGCCGCGTACAGCGCCAGCGCGAGCAGGCACCCCGTCAGGAAGAACGGCTCACCGGTGAACTCCAGACCGCGGCCGAGTGTGAACGGCGGCAGATCCATCGTCATGCCGTGCCCGCCGTGGTCCATCAGCGCTCTCTCCTGAGTCGGGCGTTTGGTCCGGCAAGCGTATTCCCTCCGCTTCCGGCGGCTTCCGGGGACCCCCGACCCGGCCGGTCGCCGTCGGCAGGGCCCCGGGCAGGGAAAACCCCGCCCCCGGCGCGCTGGCCGGGAGCGGGGAGAAGGCGACGGGGAGGCGCGGGCCTCCGGCGCTCAGGCGGGCTGCAGGGCGGCGGAGATCCGCTCCTTGCGCAGCGCCTCGTACCACTGGTCGTTGACCGGCGGCAGCGCGTTGACGTCGAGCGCCAGCTTGATCAGATGGTCCGCGATCTGCGGGTTACGGGCGAGGACCGGGCCGTGCATGTACGTACCGAAGACGGTGTCGTTCCACGCGCCCTCCGTGCCGTCGCCGGTGCCGTTGCCCTTGCCCAGACGTACGCGGGCCAGCGGCCTGGCGCCGGGGCCGACGCGGGTGACGCCTTGGTGGTTCTCGAAGCCGGTCAGCTCCGGCAGGCCCAGGTCCGGGTCGATGTCGGCGAGGACGTCGCCGACGCAGCGCTCCGCCTCGCCGCGGGTGCTGACGACGTCCAGCAGCCCGAGGCCCTGCTGCGGCTCCCCGAGGTCGTTGACGAACTCGCGCCCCAGGATCTGGTAGCCGGCGCAGACGGAGAAGATGATCGCGCCGTTGTCCACGGCGCGCGCCAGGCCGCCGTCGCGCAGCAGCCGCTCCGCGGCCAGCCGCTGCGGACGGTCCTCGCCGCCGCCGATCAGATAGATGTCCGCCGAGGTGGGCACCTGCTGGTCGGAGCGGATGTCGGTGCGGTGCACCGCCAGACCGCGCTGCTCCGCGCGCCGCTGCACCACGAGCGCGTTGCCCTGGTCCCCGTACGTGCTGAGGAGGTCGGGGTAGACCCACACCACCCGCAGGCTCGTCTCACTCATGCTCGCCAACTCCTTGAGCGGGTCGATGGGTTCAGTTGCCGACGACGCGGCGCAGATCCTGGAAGGCCGTGTAGTTCGCGATCGCCTCGATGCGTCCCGGCGGGCACGCCGAGACCGCCTCCGCGGCGCTCTCGCAGACCTGGAAGTCGACGCCGGCGACCTCCAGGCGCACCGCCAGGTCCAGCTTGCGGTCGCCGATCACACGGATCGGATGCCCGGCCAGCCGCCCGTAGTCCACGTCCCACAGCCAGGAGGTGTCCGTACCGTCCGCGCCGCGGGCGTTGACGGAGAGGATGACCGGGGCGGGCGGCGCGTCGATGAGGGAGAAGGTCTCCAGCCACCCGGCGGGGTTCTTCGCCAGCAGCAGCCGCACCTCGCGGCCCCGGTAGCTGACGACGTCGTACCGTCCGGCGACGGCCGTCACCGCGTGCATCCGCTCCAGGGCGGTCTGCGGCGGTACGCCGAAGGCCGCGGCCACGGCGGCCGACGTCGTCGCGTTGGCCTTGTTGGCGCGGCCGGGGAGCTGGAGCTTGATGGGCCAGGCCGAGCCGTGCGGGTCGAGCACCTCGTCCCCGGAGAGCGCCCAACTGGGCGTGGGACGGCGGAAGCCGCACTCGCCGCAGAACCAGTCGTCGTCCGGGCGCTGCATCACACCGCCGCACGCCGGGCACGACCAGGCGTCGTCCTTCCACTCCTGGCCGACGGCCACCCACACCACGTTCGGCGCGGAGGAGGCCGCCCAGACGACGAGCGGGTCGTCGGCGTTGGCGATGACCACCGCCTTCGTACCGGAGAGGCCCTCGCGCCAGCGCTCGGCCAGCATGCGCGTCTCGGCGGCCCGGTCGAGCTGGTCGCGGGAGAGGTTCAGCAGGGCGATCGCCTTGGGTGTCACGTCCCGTGCGACGCCGTCGAGATACTTCTCGTCCACCTCGATCACGCCGTACTGCGCCTCCGAACCGCCCGCGAGCGCCGACGTGATGCCCGCCGGCATGTTCGCGCCCAGCGCGTTGGAGACGACACCGCCGTTGGCGCGCAGCGCCTCCGCGATGAGCCGGGTGGTGGTGGTCTTGCCGTTCGTCGCGGAGACCAGGACCACGTCCAGATGGTGGGCCACCTGAGCCAGCAGGTCCGGGTCGAGCCTGAGAGCGACTTTGCCGCCGATCACCGATCCGCTGCCACGACCCGCCGCCCTCGATACCGCCGCAGCGGCCTTGCCCGCTGTCACGGCCAGCTTGGCCCGCGGAGACAGCGGCTCCTGGTTGCCTGCCATCGTCCTGCTCCTCCTTGCCCCTCGGTGGGGAGCAGCCTACCGAGGTCCGCCGCCGTGCCCGAACCGCCTCACCCACAGGGGAGTTGTGCCGCCGCGGCGGTGTCCGTCGTGCGGCGCCGCGGATGCGGCCGCGCCGCCTCTCCCGTCACGGGACGCCCGCCCCGCTTCCGGGACGCGGGCCGCCCTCCGTGCTCAGAGCCGCCCGGGGGAGCCGGGGCGGTCCTCGGCCATCGACAGCCGCCCCCACAGCAGGTCGGCGAGCTGCCGTACCAACTCCGCGCGTGTGCACGGCCGTTCACGCAGCCACCAGTCTCCCGCGGCGTACGCCATGCCGACGACGCCGTGGCCCCAGATGCGGGCCGTCTCCTGTCCGTCCGGGCCGAGGTCGAGGCGCTCCTCGATGACCTTGCCCAGCTCGTCGCCCAGGCGCCGCAGCAGGGGAGCGGCCTGCTGGCCGGCGCCGAAGCCGCGGTCGCTGCCGGAGCCGCCTTCGGTGGGGTGCATGAGGAAGCGGTAGACCTGGGGGCGGGCTTCGATGGCGGCGAGGTAGGTGTCCAGCGTGGCTTCGACCCGCCGGCGGCGTTCCGCGGGGGCGTCGAGCGCGGATCTGAGCGCGGTGATCAGGGCGTCGGTGTGCCGGACGGCCAGCGCCCGGTAGAGCCCCTCCTTGTCGCCGAAGTGACGGTAGAGGATGGGCTTGGTGATCCCCGCCTCGGCGGCGATCGCGTTCATCGAGGCGCCCGGCCCGTCCCGCAGCACGACGCGGTCGGCAGCTTCCAGCAACTCCTTGCGGCGCTGCTCCGCGGCGCTGCGCGGTTCCGTCGGCTGTGTGGTCTCCATGGCGCCTCCCCACCCGTTTTCGTCTCGCTACCCCACGCGAAACGTAACACCCGGCACAGTGGGACGACTTGTGGCAGCCGGGAGTTGACATCCATTACCGGCCAGTAACAGACTGACGATTACCTTTGGTAACCCAGCCGCTGGAAGGACCGGTCATGAGCGATTCCACCTTCACGCTCGATCTCAACGAGGACCAGAAGGAGATCCGTGAGTGGATCCACGGATTCGCCGCGGACGTGATCCGTCCGGCCGCCGCGGAATGGGACGAGCGCGAGGAGACCCCCTGGCCGGTCATCCAGGAGGCGGCGAAGATCGGCCTGTACTCGCTCGACTTCTACGCGCAGCAGTTCTTCGACCCTACGGGTCTGGGCATCGCGATGACGATGGAGGAGCTGTTCTGGGGCGACGCCGGGATCGCCCTGTCCATCGTCGGCACCGGCCTGGCCGCCGTCGGCGTCCTCGCCAACGGCACCGAGGAGCAGATCGGCACCTGGGTCCCGCAGATGTACGGAGACCCGGACGATGTGAAGGTCGCCGCCTTCTGCTCCTCCGAGCCCGACGCCGGCTCCGACGTCGCCGCCATGCGCACCCGTGCCGTCTACGACGAGGCCAAGGACGAGTGGGTGCTCAACGGCACCAAGACCTGGGCCACCAACGGCGGGATCGCCAACATCCACGTCGTCGTCGCCGTCGTCGACCCCGAGCTCGGCTCCAAGGGCCACGCCTCCTTCATCGTCCCGCCGGACACCCCCGGCCTCTCCCAGGGACAGAAGTTCAAGAAGCACGGCATCCGCGCCTCGCACACCGCCGAGGTCGTGCTCGAGGACGTCCGCGTCCCCGGAAGCTGCCTCCTGGGCGGCAAGGAGAAGCTGGACGAGCGCCTCGCACGCGCCCGCGAGCGCGCCCGGCAGGGCGGCGAGCGCGTGAAGAACGCGGCCATGGCCACCTTCGAGGCGTCCCGCCCAGCCGTCGGCGCGCAGGCCGTGGGCATCGCGCGGGCCGCGTACGAGATCGCCCTCGACTACGCCAAGGAGCGCGTCCAGTTCGGGCGTCCGATCATCGACAACCAGGGGGTCGCCTTCCAGCTCGCCGACATGCGCACCCGCATCGACGCCGCGCGGCTGCTGGTGTGGCGTGCCTCGTGGATGGCGGCGGCGGGCAAGCCCTTCGAGTCGGCCGAGGGCTCCATGTCGAAGCTGTACGCGGGCGAGACCGCGAAGAGCGTCACCGCCCAGGCCATGCAGATCCTCGGCGGCAACGGCTACACCCGCGAATACCCCGTGGAGCGGATGCACCGGGACGCCGCCATCTACACGATCTTCGAAGGGACGAGCGAGATCCAGCGCCTGGTCATCGCCCGTACGCTCTCCGGCGTTCCGATCCGCTAGCCGGCAGCGCCGGACGCGGTGGGGCGGCGGCGGTGCGAGAGTGGACGCGCCCGCACTGCCACGCCACACCCGGAGGCGCACCATGACGCTCACGCTCGGCGGCGGACCGCTCGCCTCGCGGTCCCCGGAGACCGTCAACTACACGATCGACGGACCCGCGCACCGGCTGCTGTGGCAGCCCTTCCCGCGCCGCGTACGCGCCCTGCTGGGCAGCGCGACGGTGCTGGACTCCACGAGCGCCAAGCTGCTGCACGAGAGCAATCTGCTGCCGCAGCTCTATGTGCCCCGCGCCGACCTGCGCGAGGACCTGCTGGAGGAGAGCGCCCACCGCACCCACTGCCCCTTCAAGGGCGACGCCCGCTACTGGAACGTCCGCGTCGGCGACCGCGTCGCGGAGAACGCGGTGTGGAGCTACCCGGAACCGCTCGCCGGAGCGGCCTGGCTCACGGGCCACGCCGCCGTGTACTGGTCGTCGATGGACGCCTGGTTCGACGAGGACGAGGAGGTCACCGGGCATGTGCGCGACCCGTACCACCGCGTCGACGTACGGCCCACGAGCCGGCACGTGGTGGTACGCGCCGGGGGCACGGAGATCGCCGAGAGCCGCCGGGCGTATCTGCTCTCCGAGACCGGGCTGCCCAACCGCTTCTACCTGCCGCAGAGGGACGTACGCACCGAACTGCTGGAGCCCAGCGCCACCCACACCCACTGCCCGTACAAGGGGCAGGCGTCCTACCGGACGCTGCGCACGCCCGGCGGCGTCATCGAGGACGCGGCCTGGTGCTACGAGCGGCCGCTGGAGGAGGCGGTGCGCATCGCCGGGCATCTGTGCTTCCTCGCGGACGGCGTCGAGACCGTCGTGGACGGGGAGCCGCTGAGCTGATCCGCCCCGCCCCGCGCCGTACGGGAGCGGCCCGTGTGCCGCGCGCTTTCGCGAAATCCCCGCTCGGCGGGCCCGTTTGCGGCCCACAATGCCGGGGTGGGCACGATCTACGAACGCATCGACGGGCGCCTGCGCGCCTTCATCGAGGAGCAGCACGTCTTCTTCACCGCCACCGCACCGCTCTCGCCCGACGGGCACGTCAACCTCTCGCCCAAGGGCCTCGCCGGGTCCTTCGCGGTGCTCGACGAGACCACCCTCGCCTATCTCGACCTCGGCGGCAGCGGCGCCGAGACCATCGCCCACCTGCGGGAGAACGGCCGCGTCACACTGATGTGGTGCGCCTTCGGCGGGCCGCCGCATCGTGCGCGTCCACGGCACCGGTACGCCCGTCTTCCGCGACGACCCGCGCTGGGCGGAGCTGCTGCCGTACTTCGCCGACGAGATGCGCGCACGCACCGATCTGCGCGCCGTGATCACGGTGCGCGCGGAACGCATCAGCGACTCGTGCGGCTTCGCGGTGCCCCTCATGGAGTGGCAGGGGGACCGGCCGCTGCACACCCAGCGCTTCGCCCGCGAGACCGACGCGTCCTTCGCCGCGTACTGCGAGAAGAAGGAACAGGTCGGCGCCAGCCTCGACGGGCTGCCCGCGCTGCCGCTGCCCCTGCCGCCGCTCCCGCCCGGGACGGAGGGCGGCTGATCCCTCCGTTTCGGCACCCGCCCGACCCGGCACCCCGTACCCGTCCCGTACTCGTCAGCGACCCCGAACCCGTCCGGCACCCTTGCCGCCCGACCCGTCCGCGACCCGTCCGCACCGTCACAGGAGCTATCGAGCATGAGCAGCAGCGCACACATCGGCGTCACCGGCCTCGCCGTGATGGGCCGCAACCTCGCACGGAACTTCGCCCGCAACGGATACACCGTCGCCCTGCACAACCGGACGGTCTCCCGCACGCGTGAGCTGGTACGGGACTTCTCCGACGAGGGGTCCTTCGTCGCCGCGGAGTCCGCGGAGGAGTTCGTCGCCGCGCTGGAACGCCCCCGGCGGCTGGTGATCATGGTGAAGGCGGGCGCCCCGACGGACGCCGTGATCGAGGAGTTCGCGCAACTGCTGGAGCCCGGCGACGTCGTCATCGACGGCGGCAACGCCCACTACGCCGACACCCGCCGCCGCGAGAAGGCGCTGCGCGAACGCGGACTCCACTTCGTCGGCACCGGCATCTCCGGCGGCGAGGAGGGCGCCCTGCACGGCCCGAGCATCATGCCGGGCGGCTCCGCCGACGCCTACGAGTCGCTCCGTCCGATGCTGGAGAGCATCGCCGCCAAGGCGCCCGACGGCACACCCTGCACCACCCACGTCGGCCCGGACGGCGCCGGCCACTTCGTGAAGATGGTGCACAACGGCATCGAGTACGCCGACATGCAGCTCATCGGCGAGGCCTACCACCTGCTGCGCGACGTCGCCGGATACAGCCCGGACCGCATCGCCGAGACCTTCCGCGCATGGAACACCGGCCGCCTCGACTCCTACCTCATCGAGATCACCGCCGAGGTCCTCGCGCACCGCGACGCCGCCACCGGCGAGCCCTTCGTCGACGTCGTCGCCGACCAGGCCGAGCAGAAGGGCACCGGCCGCTGGACCGTGCAGACCGCGCTCGACCTGGGCGTGCCCGTCTCCGGCATCGCCGAGGCCGTCTTCGCCCGCTCCCTCTCCGGCCACGCCGACCTGCGCTCGGCCAGCGCACATCTGCCGGGCCCGGCGCTTCCGGCGCTGGAGGGAGCGGAGGCGGACCGGTTCGCGGAGAAGGTCGAACAGGCCCTGTACGCCTCGAAGATCACCTCGTACGCACAGGGCTGGAACATGATCCGCAGCGGCAGCGAGGAGTACGGCTGGGGCATCGACCCCGGCGCCGTCGCCGCGATCTGGCGCGCGGGCTGCATCATCCGCGCCGCCTTCCTGGACCGGATCCGCGCCGCGTTCGCCGCCCGGCCGGATCTGCCGACGCTCCTGGCCGACGAGCACTTCTCCAAGGAGATCGGCGAGGCACAGGGCGACTGGCGTTCCGTCGTGGCGACCGCCGTCGGGCACGGCATCCCGGTGCCCGGCTTCTCCGCCGCGCTCGCCTCGTACGACGCTCTGCGCAGCGCACGCCTCCCGGCCTCGCTGACGCAGGCGCAGCGCGACTTCTTCGGTGCGCACACCTACCGGCGTACAGACCGCGAGGGCTCCTTCCACACGCTCTGGGGCGGTGACCGCAGCGAGGTCTCCGCGGACTGAGCGGCGGGAGCGGGCGGCGGGACCGCGCGCGGTGGCGGCGCCGTGGTGACGGGGGCCGCGGTGAGTGGGGCCGCGGTGAGTGGGGCCGTGACAACCGGGCACCCGACCGGGAGACGGAACGCCGCTATGAAAGACCGCTGGAGTTGTGATGCCACAGCCGTCAGGTACGAGGTCCCCGTCCGGCAGGCGGCCCGACCCCGTACCTCCCCAGCCGACTCCGCCTCCCGGGCCCGGCGGTCCGGGGCCCGGCCCGGCGCCCGATCCGGTGCCGGCGCCGACTCCGAGCCCGCCGCCCG
>NZ_LJGW01000506.1 GCF_001751255.1 Streptomyces nanshensis
TAGCGCGTAGGGGACGGACCCGGCGGCGGCACGGGCGGCACCGGCGGCCGGCCCCGCCGGGGCACGGATGCTCCAACGACCGGGCGCACCGCCCGCGTCCGGCCGTGACCGCCCGCATTAGGGTTGCCGTCATGACCATTCCTCAGCAGTACGGACCGGGCCACGGCGGAGGCTGGCCCGGCAACGAGCTGGAGGAGGCGCTCGCCGCCTCCCTCGACGTGCCCGGCGCGGGCGCCCGGCTGCTGGAGGTGCTCGGCCGCAGCAGCGTCTGGGTCCCGCTGCCCGAGGGCGGCGGCCCGGACAGCCGCGATCTGGATCTGCCGACCGTCGAGCTGAACGGCGGTGTGTACGTGCCGGTCTTCAGCTCGGAGCAGCAGTTCCTGCACGTCGTGGGCGGCCACATGTCCTTCACGGTCGCGCCCGCGAGGGAGTTCGCGCGCGGGCTGCCGCCGCAGGTGGGCATCGCCGTCAACCCCGACGGTGCCGTCGGGATGCCGCTGCCGCCGGAGGCCGTCGCACAGCTCTGCGCCAACACCCCCGGCGAGCAGGCCGCTTGGGGCGTCGCACGCGGCGCGCGGGTGCGGCTGTTCGAGCCGGACTGGCAGGAGGAGCCGGTGGACTTCCTCGCCGCCGCGGCCGGCGAGTTCTCCGCGCTGCCGTGGATGCGTTCGGCCCGCCGGGCCCTGGCGAGCACCGAGGGGGACGCGCCCGCGCTCTTCGTCGGCGTCGAACTCGACCAGCTCGACCCGGAGATCCGCCAGGCCGCGCACGAGGCGCTGGCCCGCGCACTGGGCCGGGTCCCGGTGCAGTGGCTGGTGCAACTGGTGCTGATGGACGCCGCACAGGATCCGGTCGTCGACTGGATGCGCACCTGCGTGCGGCCCTTCTACTCCCGCGACTGACCGGCGGTGCGAGGTCCCGGAACCGCCGCGCCACTGCCGCCACCTGCGCGGTCGGCACCGCCGGCGCCCGCGGACCGGCCGCCGCGCCGCCCGCCGGGAGGAGAACGGGCGGCCCGCTCCGTCCCAGGACGTAGCGCTCCAGTACGACGCCCGCTGTCGGTGCCTGCTCGTAAGCTGGTTTGATGACGGGGACAACGGGGAGGGCCGCGTTCGCGGGTCCGGTACAGATCATCGAGAAAGTCCGCTTTCCGGCCCGACGGGCCGCCGCTGCGGGCGGGCGGGGGAGCGGTTGCGTGGGAAGGGCGGCCAGGTGAGCGCGGGTGCAGGCGTCGAGCAACTGGTGGGGCAGGTCCTGCCGGGCCGGTACGACACCTATGAGGCGCTGCTCGACGCCCTCACCGACGGCGACGTGTGGATGCTCCTGTGGAACGGCCGTCCGGGCACGCCCGACGCCCAGTACGGGAACATGGAGGTCGGCGGCTACGGCTACGCCCCCTGCGTGACCTCCGCCCAGGAGCTGGCGGCCTCCGGCTGGGACCGCTCCTACGAGGTCGTCACCGGGCGCGAGATCGCGAGCGCCCTCTTCCCGGAGCGCTGGGGGATCTGGCTCAACCCGCACGCCTCCGGCGGCGGCGTCGGCGTCCCGTGGCTCGATCTGCGGCGCATCGCGCTCGGCCTGGAGCAGCTTCCCGCGGGACCGCTGCGCATCAGTGAACCGAGCCTGGACATCGCGCAGTTCTATGCGCTGCTCAGTCAGAACGCCCACCGCACGCCCGCGGTGCGTTCCCTGCGCCGTGCCTGGGTGCAGCCCTCGCTGGGCGCCGGCTATCTCGCCATCGGCCTCGATCTGTACGACACGGGCCGGGAGGCGGTGGAGTCCGCGCAGCAGATGATGCGTCAGTCCGCGGCCGTGGTGCCCGAGGGGCTGCCGGTCTCCAGCGTCCCGATGTCGGACGACTACGACCCGGTGGCGATGTGGCTGCGGCGCAATTCGCGTCCTTTCTTCGACCGTGACGTTCCGACGGCCGACGCCGCACCGCGGCACGGTTACGGATATCCGCGCGCCTGACGCCCGTACGTCTGGTCGGTCGGCAACACGGTTTTCCCAGCGCACAGTTCAGCCGCCAAACCGCAGGTGGGCGGTTGTCCACGCGCATTGACCGTTTTCCGATAGCCGACGGTCTTGGTCCGCATAACGGAATCCCCTGTGTCACATCACAGTTAGGCATCCTTTCCCCAGTGGGACTGGCGGGTGATCGCAGGCCCGATGAAGACTCCCGAACGTCGAGGCGTCGGCCTTGTGAACGTGTTACTTGCGAACGGGCCGCTACAGCGGCGGGCGTGGCTGGTCATCCCCCCGGCCGAGAGAGGGTGTTCCCCCACGATGACGGCACCACTGCACGACGCGTCCGCGGAGACCGCGCCCGTCGACCCCGCACTCGCCGGTGCCGGCGACGACGCGAAGTCCATCGAGGGCCGCTCGCTCGGGCGCATCGCGTGGAACCGCCTCAAGCGCGACAAGGTGGCGCTGACCGGAGGCGTCGTCGTCCTGCTGCTGATCCTCATCGCGGTGTGCGCGCCGTACATCGTCGACCTGTTGGGGCATCCGCCGGACCAGCACCACGAGGACGCGATCGACCCGCTGTTCCAGACGCCGAAGGGCTCGCTGGGCGGCCTGAGTTCGGAGCATCTCCTCGGCGTCGAGCCGGGCAACGGCCGCGACATCTTCAGCCGCATCGTCTACGGCGCCCGCGTCTCGCTGCTCGTCGGCTTTCTCTCGGCCGTGGTCGCCGTCGTCGTCGGCACCGTACTGGGCGCTCTCGCGGGCTACTTCGGCGGCTGGCTGGACGCGTGCATCAGCCGCGTGATGGACATGCTGCTGGCCTTCCCGCAGTTGCTGTTCATCATCTCCCTCATCTCCGTGGTGCCGAACGAGATGTTCGGACTGACGGGGACGGGCGTACGGCTGACGGTGATGATCCTCGTCATCGGCTTCTTCGGCTGGCCCTACATCGGCCGCATCGTGCGCGGCCAGACGCTCTCGCTGCGCGAGAGGGAGTACGTGGAGGCGGCGCGGAGCCTGGGCGCCGGGCGGCGCTACATCCTCTTCAAGGAGCTGCTGCCGAACCTGATCGCGCCGATCACCGTCTACACCACGCTCATGATTCCCACCAACATCCTCACCGAGGCGGCCCTCAGCTTCCTCGGCGTGGGAGTCAAACCGCCGACGGCCTCGTGGGGGCAGATGCTCTCCCAGGCCGTGCGCTACTACGAGACGGATCCGATGTTCATGGTGGTGCCGGGTGTGGCCATCTTCATCACCGTCCTCGCCTTCAACCTCTTCGGCGACGGCGTGCGTGACGCGCTCGACCCCAAGGGTTCCCGATGAACCCCCACCGCCAGGCCGCGCCTGGCACTGGACCCCGGCCCGGCGCAGGCGTGCGGGCCGAGACTCACACCGGAGGATGCAGATCGTGACAACCCAACGCTCATCGAGGCGCAGAATCGCCGCGTCGGCCGTCGCGGTCGCGGCACTCCTGTCCACCGCCGCCTGCGGTGGCGGCGGCAGTGACGACGAGGGCGACGGCAAGGCCCCCGGCTTCAACGCCGCCCGCGCCAAGACGGCCAACGCCTCGGACAAGAAGGGCGGGACGCTGAAGTTCATCGGTACCCAGGACGCCGACTCCTGGGACACCACGCGTGGCTACTACGGCTTCGCCTGGGACTTCATGCGTTACTACAGCCGCACCCTGATGACCAGCAAGCCGGTCGCCGGCAAGGGCAGCGCCGAACTCGTCCCGGACCTGGCCAAGTCGAAGGCGAAGATCTCCGGCGACGGCAAGACCTACACGTACGAGCTGCGTGACGGCATCACCTGGGAGGACGGCAAGCCCGTCACCTCCAAGGACATCAAGTACGGCATCGAGCGGCAGTGGGCGCAGGACGTCCTGTCCGGCGGTCCCATCTATCTGAAGGACACGCTCGACCCGGACGGCAAGTACAAGGGCCCGTACAAGGACAAGGCCAAGGACAAGCTCGGCCTGGACGCGATCGAGACGCCCACCGACAAGAAGATCGTCTTCCATCTGCCCAAGCGCAACGGCGACTTCGAGCAGATGATCGCGATGCCGTCGGCCTCGCCGGTGCGCCAGGACAAGGACACCAAGTCCAAGTACGGCCTCAAGCCCTTCTCCAACGGCCCGTACAAGTTCCAGTCGTACACGCCGAACAAGAAGCTGACGCTGGTCCGCAACCCGGAGTGGAAGAAGTCCTCGGACAACATCCGCAAGGCCCTCCCGGACAAGATCACGCTGACGCTGCTGACCAACTCCGACGAGATGGACAAGCGCCTCATCAACGGCGACTACGACCTGGACATCAACGCCACCGGCATGGAGGCGCAGGGCCGTGAGAAGGCCCTGAAGGAGTACAAGGGCAACGTCGACAACCCGAGCACGGGCTACATCCGTTACGCGGTCTTCCCGCAGACGGTGAAGCCCTTCGACAACATCCACTGCCGCAAGGCGATGATCTACGGCTCGGACCACAAGTCGATCCAGAACGCCCGCGGCGGCCCGCTCGCCGGCGGCGACATCGGCACCAACATGCTGCCGGCGCTGGTCCCGGGCTCGGACCTGAAGTTCGACCCGTTCGGCATCGCCAAGAACGAGGGCGCGGCCGACGTGAAGAAGGCCAAGGCCGAGCTGAAGAAGTGCGGGAAGCCGAACGGCTTCAAGACCACGATCGCGGTCCGCAACAACAAGCAGGTCGAGATCGCCTCCGCCGAGGCCATGCAGGCGTCGCTGAAGAAGATCGGCATCACGGCCGAGGTCGACGAGTACGACGGCGCCCAGACCACGGGCATCATCGGCAACCCGGACTACGTCAAGAAGAAGAACTACGGGATCATCATCATGGGTTGGGGCCCGGACTTCCCGTCCGGCCAGGGTTACGGCATGCCGCTGTGGCACAGCAAGTACATCCTGGACAACGGCAACAACAACTACGCCATGATCGACGACCCGAAGATCGACAAGGCGTTCGCCGACGCGATCGCGGAGCTCGACAAGAACAAGGCGGCCCAGAAGTACGCGGCCATCAACGCCAAGGTCATGGAGGGCGCTTACTACCTGCCCTTCACGTTCGAGAAGAACATCATCTGGCGTTCCAGCCGGCTGACGAACGTCGGCACGACCGACGCGTACAGCGGTCGCTACGACTACGCCGTACTGGGCGTCAAGTGACCGTCCGACTCCGCCGGCGCACCCGCCGCTAGGACGCTAGGACCGAAGGGCAGGTGAGGGCCGCCAGCGGTGGCCCGGTGAACTCCCCGCACGCACCAGGGAGTTCGCCGGGCCGCCGACCGGCCCGTTAGCAGTGCTCACTTATCTCATCAGGCGGCTGCTGGCCGTCGTCGTGATGCTCGTCGTCGTCATGCTGGCGGTCTTCGGCATCTTCTTCCTGATCCCGAAGTGGACCGGCGTCGACGTGGCGACGATGTTCGCCGGCAAGCAGTCGGACGCCGCCGCGCTGGACGGCATCCGCCAGAAGCTGGGACTGGACGACCCGATCATCGTCCAGGTCTTCGACTTCTTCAAAGGCATCCTCGTCGGCCGCGACTACGTCAGTGCCGGGGACACCCTGCACTGCTCCGCGCCCTGCTTCGGCTACTCCTTCAAGACCGAGCAGGCCGTCTGGCCGATCCTCGCCGACCGGCTGCCCGTCACCCTGGGCCTGGCGGTGGGCGCCGCCGTGATCTGGCTCCTCATCGGGCTCGCCGCGGGCGTCGTCTCCGCGCTGCGCCGCGGCTCCATCTGGGACCGCGCCGCCATGGGCATCGCCCTCAGCGGCGTCTCGCTGCCGATCTACTTCACCGGCCTGCTGTCGCTGGCGATCTTCTCCTACGGGCTGGGACTCGTCAGCAACGAGTACACGCCCATCGAGGAGAGCTTCCCCGAGTGGTTCAGCGGCATGATCCTCCCCTGGCTGACGCTGGCCTTCCTCTTCGGTGCCATGTACGCCCGGCTGACCCGCGCCACCATGCTCGAGGTGATGGGCGAGGACTACATCCGCACCGCGCGTGCCAAGGGCGTACGCGAGCCGGTCGTCATCCGCAAGCACGCCATGCGCTCCACGCTGACCCCGATCATCACCCTCCTCGGCGTCGACCTCGGCGCCCTGATGGGCGGCGCGATCCTCACCGAGACCACCTTCAGCCTCCCCGGACTGGGGCAGGCGGTGCTGAAGGCGATCGGTGAGAAGGATCTGCCGCTGATCCTCGGCGTCACGCTGATCACCGCCTCCGCCGTCGTCGTGGCGAACCTCATCGTGGACCTGCTGTACGGCGTGATCGACCCCCGAGTGAGGCTGGCATGAGCGAATCGCACACCACGGGCGCCTCGGCGGTCGGCGAGGCCGTCACCGACGCCGTACCGGCCCGGTCCTTCCTCGAAGTACGCGATCTGCACGTGCACTTCCCCACCGAGGACGGTCTGGTGAAGTCCGTCGACGGGCTCTCCTTCCGGCTGGAGAAGGGCAAGACCCTCGGCATCGTGGGCGAGTCCGGATCGGGCAAGTCCGTCACGTCGCTCGGCGTCATGGGCCTGCACACCGTCGGCCAGTACGGACGGCAGAAGGCCCGCCTCTCCGGCGAGATCTGGCTGGACGGGCAGGAGCTGCTCTCCGCCGACCCGGACACCGTACGCAGGCTGCGCGGCCGCGAGATGGCCATGATCTTCCAGGACCCGCTCTCCGCACTGCACCCGTACTTCACCATCGGCCACCAGATCGTCGAGGCGTACCGCGTCCACCACGACGTGGACAAGAAGGCCGCCAAGAAGCGCGCCGTCGAACTCCTCGACCGCGTCGGCATCCCCCAGCCCGACCAGCGCGTCAACAGCTACCCGCACGAGTTCTCCGGCGGGATGCGGCAGCGCGCGATGATCGCCATGTCGCTGGTGAACAACCCCGAGCTGCTGATCGCGGACGAACCGACGACGGCCCTCGACGTCACCGTGCAGGCGCAGATCCTCGACCTGATCCGCGATCTGCAGAAGGAGTTCGGCTCCGCGGTCATCATCATCACCCACGACCTGGGCGTCGTCGCCGAACTGGCCGACGACATCCTCGTGATGTACGGCGGGCGCTGCGTCGAGTACGGCACGGCCGAGCAGGTCTTCTACGAGCCCCAGCACCCCTACACCTGGGGCCTGTTGGGATCGATGCCGCGCATCGACCGCGCCCAGAGCGAGCGGCTCATCCCCGTCAAGGGCTCGCCGCCCAGCCTCATCAACATCCCGCAGGGCTGCGCCTTCAACCCGCGCTGCCCGTACGCGGACGTGCCCGAGGGCGGCGTGACGCGCACCGAGCGCCCCGAACTGCGGGACGTGGGGGAGGGCCATCTGTCCGCCTGCCATATGAACCAGGCCGACCGGCACCGCATCTGGACCGAAGAGATTGCGCCGAAGCTGTGAGTGAGGACGAGCAGATGACGATCCCGGCTCAGCGCACGACGGACGCCGTGGTGACCAAGGCCGATCCGGAGCCCGGCGAACCGCTGCTGCGCGTCGCCGGTCTGAAGAAGCACTTCCCGATCACCAAGGGGCTCCTCAAGCGGCAGGTCGGGGCGGTCAAGGCGGTCGACGGCATCGACTTCGACGTACGGGCGGGGGAGACCCTCGGCGTCGTCGGCGAGTCCGGCTGCGGCAAGTCCACGATGGGCCGCCTCATCACACGGCTGCTCGAACCGACCGCGGGCACCGTGGAGTTCGAGGGCCGGGACATCACGCACCTCGGGGTGGGCGCCATGCGTCCGCTGCGCCGCGACGTCCAGATGATCTTCCAGGACCCGTACTCGTCGCTGAACCCTCGGNTCGGCACACCGTCGGCGCGATCGTCAGCGCCCCCTTCAAGCTCCAGGGCGTCACGCCCGAGGGCGGTGTGAAGAAGGAGGTGCAGCGGCTGCTGGACCTCGTCGGTCTCAACCCCGAGCACTACAACCGCTATCCGCACGAGTTCTCCGGCGGGCAGCGGCAGCGCATCGGCATCGCGCGCGCCCTCGCGCTCAACCCGAAGCTCGTCGTCGCGGACGAGCCGGTCTCGGCGCTGGACGTCTCCATCCAGGCGCAGGTGATCAACCTGCTCGACGACCTCCAGGACGAACTGGGCCTGACGTACGTGATCATCGCGCACGACCTGTCGGTGATCCGCCATGTCTCGGACCGGATCGCGGTCATGTACCTCGGCAAGATCGTGGAGTTGACCGACCGGAAGTCGCTGTACGAGTCGCCCATGCACCCCTACACGCGCGCGCTGCTCTCCGCCGTGCCGGTGCCCGACCCGCGGCGCAGGGCGCAGGGCGGACGCGAGCGCATCCTGCTCCAGGGGGACGTGCCCTCGCCGATCAAGCCGCCGAGCGGCTGCCGCTTCCACACCCGGTGCTGGAAGGCGACGAAGATCTGCACGACGGCCGAACCGCCGCTGGTCTCGCTCTCGCCGGGCCACGAGGCGGCCTGCCACCACCCGGAGAACGCGCCGGACCAGCACCCCGAGGACAGCGAGCCGGCGACGGCTGGCTGACCCGGGACCGCACGGAGCTCTCGCCATAACGCCGAACGCCGAACAGGGCGGTTGCGCCATCGCAACCGCCCTGTCGGCTTTCCCCGTTCCCCCGTTTCTTCTGCTGTCTCTTCTGCTGTGTGTGCGGTTGTGCGTTCTGTTGTGCGGCTCGTCACGGCACTGATCAGTACGCGGAGTTCACGTTGTCCATGGAGCCGTACTTGTCGGCCGCGTAGTTGCAGGCGGCGACGATGTTCGCCACGGGGTCCGTGATCTTATGGGGCGTTCCCTTGACGTGGTACTGGTCGAAGGTCGGCTGGATGGTCTGCAGCAGACCCTTCGAGGGCGTGCCCTTCTGGGCGTTGACGTCCCAGTCGTTCATGGCCTGCGGGTCACCGCCGGACTCCCGCATGATGTTCTTCTTGATGCCGTGGTGCGAGCCGGGGATGCCCTCCTTCTTCATGATGGAGCGGGCCTCCTTGATCCAGCCGTCGACCTTCTGGGACGTGGTGAGGGGACGCTCCGCGGAACGTCCGGCCTTGTCACCGGAGCGCGCCTCGGCGGCCTCCTGCGACTGCTCGGACTTCGCCGTCTTGTCGCCCTTGTCCTCACCCGTCTTGTCGCCCGGCTTCTCGCCCGGCGCCTGCTTCGTCGGCTCGCCCGCCACGAGGGGCTTGGCGGCCAGGTGGCTGCGCGTGTTGTCGGTGGCGTGGTCGCCCGTCGCGGCCTTGGCGGCCTTCGTCGACGGATGGTCGGCCACGTTCACCGAGTGACCGGCAACCGGCTTGGCCGGACCGCGGTCCGCGGGGGCGTCCGCGTGTGCGCCGGGCGCGACGCCGGCGGTCAGTGCCGCGACGCCTGCGGCGGCGGCGAGGCCGACGGCGGTGGACTTCTGGGTCTTGGTCAGTCGGTTGATCGCGGAAATGCGCATGGAAAAGCGAGAACCTTTCGTGTGCCTTCGTCGCGTGGGTGCCGGATTCGGCTGGGCGCCGAGTTCGGTTCCCGGCGCAAGCGACGCTGACATTGGTAAAGGCTCCGGACGAGGCGTCCAAATATGTGACGTACTAAGCGAATACGGACAAGAGCCTCGTTCTGCGGACGGGTGCCGGGGCCGGAAGCGCCGACATGCCGCCGCGCGCCTCTCGGTTCTCACCGGGGCCGACTAAACGGGTTCGTATGTGACGTGCGTCTTATGCGCCGCCTCACAGCGGGCGGGTCCGGCGTCGACGCTCCGTAGGGGCGTCTGCACATACCGGAAAACCTCTGCCATGCTTTGTCCGGATTCGCCGTATCCCGTCGTCGTCGCAGGTCGCGGACGGTATGTAACGGGGCGTTCCGCGCCGCGTACGGGCGCCGGGACAGCCCGCACCCGGCGCTCCCCGGGCCGCTGGAGCGGGGGAAGAATGGGCCGGGTGACTCACCTGCTCGACCCCGCCGTGCAGCACTGGCTCGACATCGTCGGGATCTTCGTCTTCGCGATATCCGGCGCGCTCCTCGCCGTACGCAAGAACTTCGACGTGTTCGGCATGGCCGTGCTCGCCGAAGTCACCGGACTCGGCGGCGGCCTCTTCCGCGACGTGGTGATCGGCGCCGTACCGCCCGCCGCCTTCACCGACGCCGGGTATTTCCACGCCCCGCTGATCGCCACGGTCCTCGTGTTCTTTCTGCATCCGCATGTGGAGCGGATCAACAAGGCGATCAACGTCTTCGACGCGGCCGGCCTCGGCCTCTTCTGTGTCGCGGGCACCGTCAAGGCCCATGAATACGGACTGGGCCTCTTCGCCTCCGCCGTGCTCGGCCTGGCCACGGCGGCGGGCGGCGGCGTCCTGCGCGACGTCCTCGCCAACGAGGTTCCCTCGCTACTGCGTTGGGATCGCGACCTGTACGCCGTGCCCGCCATCGCCGGGGCGACCGTGACGGCCCTGCTGCTGGGTGCCGGTGCGCTCAACGCCGTCACGATGCTGTCGGCCGCCACGCTGGCCTTCGTCGTACGGCTGCTGGCGCTGCGCTTCGGATGGCGCGCGCCGCGTGCCTGGCACCGCCGTTCCACGGTGGAGGATCCGGAGCCGGGCGCCTGAGCGGTGCGGCGGCCGGGGCGCGGGGATCGATCACCCTGAATACCCACCGGTAACTACCTTGTGTACGGTGCTTACATGCCCGACACCCTCTCCGAAGCCACCCGCAGCGAGTTCGACCGCGACACCTCCGTACGGCTGCGCGAGCCCGGTGTGCACGACGCGGACCTCTCCCCGGGCTGGGCCATCGGCCACGCCCTCAACGGCGGCTATCTGCTCGCGGTCCTCGGCCGCGCCCTCGGCAAGACACTGCCGCACCCCGACCCCTTCACCGTCACCGCGCACTACCTCTCGGCCACCGCCGCGGGACCGGCCGTCGTCCGCAGCGAGACGGCACGCGCCGGACGCACCCTCTCCACCGGCACCGCGAGCCTCTTCCAGACCGGGGCCGATGGCGAAGAGGCCGAGCGCATCCGCGTCCTCGCCACCTACGGCGACCTCGGCGCCCTCGGCGACGACGTCCGCACCAGCGCCAAGCCGCCGATCATGCCGCCCCGCGAACAGTGCTTCAGCGCCCAGGACTACCCCGCGGGCCCCGACGCGACCCCCGAGATCAGCAAGCGCCTCGACCTGCGGCTCGACCCCGCCACCTGCGGCTGGGCGGTCGGAGCGCCGAGCGGCCGGGGCGAGATGCGCGGCTGGCTGGGGCTCGCCGACGGGCGGGACGCCGACCCGCTCTCCCTGCTGATGGCGGTGGACGCGCTGCCGCCGACCGCGTTCGAACTGGGCCTGAGCGGCTGGGTCCCGACCGTCGAACTCACCGTCCACGTACGGGCGCGCCCCGCCCCCGGCCCGCTGCGGGTGTGCGTCACCACCGCCAATCTGGCCGGGGGCTTCCTGGAAGAGGACGTGCAGATCTGGGACAGCGCGGACCGGCTCGTCACCCAGTCCCGGCAGCTCGCTCGGGCGAAGCTGGACTGAGGGCCGCGGGGTCGCCGGGGACGGCGCCGTCGGAGGTGGGTTCGCCCTCGGGCTGCCCGGTGAGCTGCGGGAGGGCGGGCTCGGTCCTGTTCTGCGCCGGTGCGGGCGGCAGTTGCAGCGGACCGGCGGGGCTTGCGCCGGGGGCGAGCCGGGGCGCGCTCGCCGTCGGTGCCTCGTCCTCCGCCGGGGCGTTGGCCCGCCGGGTGAAGAACCAGCCCATCCCCGGCTCCAGCACCAGGCGGAAGATCCGCCGTACCGGCGCCGTGCACAGCAGCGTCATCATCCCGGCGGCCAGCACCGTGATGGCGAAACGGTCCAGCGGATGCCTCGCGCCCGCCATCTCGAACCAGCCCGCCTGCTTCGCGTACTGCACCGGGAAGACGTGCAGGACGTACGCGCAGAGCGTCCCCGCGCCCAGCGACGTGCACCACATCTGCCGCCGCGGCACCCACGCCAGGAAGCACACCGTCATCACCAGCGCGCAGCCGAACGCCGTCAGCGTCATCACCGCGCCCAGCCACGCCGGGAGTCCGAGGCTCTGCGCGTCCTTGTCGTGCAGGAAGGGCGCCCCCGAGATGTAGGGGACGGACGCGTACGAGACGACAAGGGCGCCGGCGGTGACGGGCACCGCGAGGATCCGTACGGCACGGTGCCGCACCAACGCGAAGTGCTCGGGCCGCAGTTGCAGTCCGAGCACGAAGAACGGCAGGAACTGCGCGACGCGCATCAGCCCGAGGTCGTCGCTCATCGTCGGCGTCACGCTCGCGGCGACGGCCACGGCCACGGAGACGGGAAGCGGCCACCGCAGCAGTTTCCACAGCGGTGTCGTCACCCGCCACAGACACAGCGCGACCAGGAACCAGAGGGCGAACTCCGGTTCCTGGTAGCTGAATTCGCGGTCCGGGTCGTCGGCAGCCCATCTCATGAAGAGGGTGAGGAGCGTCTGGAAGACGAGGTAGGGCACGACGAGGTTCGTCAGCAGCCGCTTGATCTGCTGCGGCCGGCACTCGAAACCGCGGGAGAGATAGCCGGAGACGAGGATGAACGCCGGCATGTGGAACGTGTAGAGCAGGTAGTACAGCGCGCTGGTCGAGCGGCTGCCCTCCGCCAGGGGCGCCCATACGTGCCCGACGGCGACGAGCACGATCGTCAGATACTTCGCATTGTCGAGGAACGGATCACGCGCCGCACGCCTGCGCTGATCCTCCGTACCCGCCTGCTCACCGCATGCGCCGGCGGCTCCTTCCGGGTCCTGTAAACCGGGGACGGAACCGGCCTGGTCGCGCTGTGGGGGGAGCGGCGCCCGTTCGATACCGGACTGAAGCATCTGCAGCACGCTAGGAGCGGACGGCGATGTTCGAATTTTTTCTGTACGATACAGCGATTTCGCGGAGGGCGAGGGGGAGTTGCGGTTACCTTGTGCCCCTCGGCGGGGCGGCGGCACCGTCGGTGACCTGGCCTCTTCCGCCCGTCCCGACGCCGTTCACCCCGCCTCCCGTACCCCTTCTCCGTGCTCTCCGGCGCCCCTTGGGCCGCCTGCTCCGCCAACTCCCCGGAGGCGGTGAGGAGTCGGCGCGGTGAGATGAACCCGTGCCGGTCCGACGTCGCCGCCGCACCGTCCCGTTGAGCCCCGTGCCGGGCCGGTCTGTGCGCCGGGGGCGGTCGCCGGTGCACGGTGTGTGACATTCGCCGCTTTCCGCTCCTTGCAGGATGAATCCCGGGCGCACTTCCGGTTACCCGAAGCGGGAAGACAGGGCCGGCCGAGAGAAAGCGAGAAGGTTGTGACCTACTCAGTGAAGAGCACACTTCCGGACGACGACCTGAAGACCGTCGGTGAGGCCTTGCAGGGTGCGCTCGTGGACCTGGTCGATCTCTCCCTCGTGGCCAAGCAGATCCACTGGAACGTGATCGGCCCCCGGTTCCGGTCCATCCACCTCCAGCTCGACGACGTGGTCTCCACGGCGCGTTCGTACTCCGACACCGTCGCCGAACGCGCCTCCGCGCTCGGCCTCCCGCCGGACGGCCGCTCCACGACCGTCTCGGCGACGACCGGAATCGAGAAGGTCGCCGAGGGCTGGCAGAAGGACACCGACGCCGTACGGACGATGGTCCACGCCCTGGAGTCGGTCATCGGCCGCTCCCGCGAGCGCATGGCTTCGGTGAGCGAACCGGACCCGGTGACGGAGGACATCTTCATCCAGCTCACCGGCGAACTGGAGAAGCACCACTGGATGTTCCAGGCGGAGAACGGCAGTTGAGTCCGGTGAGCGGCGACTGAGGAAAACGTGACGGTCGGCTCCGGCACGCCATGAGGCGGCCGGAGCCGACGGCTGCGGGGCGGGTGGGGGCTCGCCTGCTCGCCGAACGGGCGGCCGTTCTGGGTGAGCCGTATGCACGCCACCTCGGTGACGGAGTCCGCGAACTGCGGCCGACGGCCGCGAACTGCGGGCGACGCTGGACGGGGCCGCGATACGTATCACGTACTGGCTGCGCCAGGATCGCACAGCCGTATTGTTGACGGTCTTCCGCAAGACGAAGATGCGTGAAGACGCGGAGGTCCAGCGGGCGAAGCTTGCCCAGAAGACATGTGCGGCTGAACACGGCGCGGCGCACGACGAGTTCGCGCGGACCGTCGAGGAAGGAGAGGTTTCGCCGTGAGTCACACTCGCTGGAAGACGCTCCGGGAGCGCAAGCTCGCCGAGGGTTTCACCGAGCCGGACGATGTCGCCGAGGCTCGTCATGAGATCAGGCTGTCCATGGCCCTGGCGGAAGCCGTCTACGCCAGGCGGACGGAACTGGGGCTGACTCAGACCGAACTGGCCGACCGTGCCGGTCTGACGCAGGCGAAGGTCTCTCGGATCGAGGGCTCCGACACCGTGCCCACCCTGCCGCTCCTCACCAAGATCGCCCGTGCACTGGACGCTTCGTTGAACATCGCCCTCGACGATGAGGACACCCGTGTCAGCTTCACCCCGCACGGCAGCAATGCCGCTTGAGTCACCTCGTCGGTGTGAGACTGCGCGCTGCTGACGGCCGTTGACGGGACCGACGGGCGTCGGCTCGCCCCGTCGGGCAGTCGTACACGCGAGCGGTCGTCCGTCCCCAACACGCCGTCCGTGTCCGCCCGTTCACGGGCGGCCCCGTGTGGTGGGATGCGCCGCATGGCTTCTCGTGTGCTGCATCTGCTGTGTTCCGCCGCGCCGCCCGTGGCGGACGTGGGCGAGGTCGTCCGGCGTGCGCAGGATGGGGGATGGACGGTGTGCGTCGGGCTGACGCCGACCGCGGCCGACTGGGTCGGAGAGCAACTGCCCGCGCTGGAGGGGCAGTCGGGGTATCCCGTGCGCAGCGCTCCGCGGAGGTTCGGCGGCGAGGAGGTATGGCCGGCGCCGGACGTCACCGTACTCGCGCCCGCGACGCTCAACTCGGTGAACACCGTCGCGCTGGGGCTGACGCCGAACTTCGTGACGGGCCGCGTGGTGGAGGCCCTCGGCAACCGCTGGCCGCTCGTGGTGATGCCGTGCGTCAACTTCTCGTACGCCACGCACCCGCAGTTCGGCCGCAGCATCGAGACGCTGCGCGGGGCCGGGGTGCATGTGCTGTACGGGGAGGGCGGTTTCCGGCCGCATCCGCCCGGTGACGGCGACCGTACGGCCTACCCGTGGGCGCTGGCGCTGGGCGCGGCGCGCTCCTTGGCGAACGGGCCACGCCACACCGCGAGTTGAGCCGCGGTCCCGTCATGCCGTTCCGTCACGCCGCGAGGCCGCCGAGCAGCAGGCCCGCGAGGGAGCCCAGCAGCAGGAACGGGCCGAACGGTACGGACGACTTCCACCCCGCGCGATGCGTCATCAGCAGCGTGACGCCCCAGGCGGCGGAGAGCAGGAAGGCCAGGAAGGCGCCCGTCAGCAGGACGTCCCAGCCGTACCAGCCCAGGGCCAGGCCGAGCGGTGCCGCGAGCTTCACGTCGCCGAAGCCCATGCCACGGGGGTTGATCAGGAAGAGCACGAAGTGGGCGCCGGCCAGGGCGAGTCCGCCGAGGAGCGCCCGCGTCCAGTCGCCGCCCGCGTCCGGTGCCAGGGCGGCCAGTCCGAGCAGCGCCGCCGTCGCCGCGGCCAGGGGCAACGTCAGTATGTCCGGGAGCCGTTGGCTGCGCGCGTCCACGGCCGCCAGAAGCAGTCCGAAGGGTGCGGCCAGCAGCCACACCGCCAACTCGGGGCGTGCGCCCACGCAGACGGCGAGCGCCGCGCAGACCGCCGCGCCGAGCGCGGTGAAGAGCCACCGGTGCCCAAGTCCCGGCGTACCGGGGCCGGTTGGGCACTGGGAGCAGCGGGCGTCGCCCAGCCATCCGCGGGCGGGGCCGGTCAGCCGGTGCCCCTCGGGGCACTCCGCGCGCCAGGGCGTACCGGGCGGCACGGCCAGCCGGTAGGCGGCGCGCGGCAGCAGCGAGCCCGCGAGCGCCCCGTAACCCGCGGCGCACACGGTGAGCACGGGCGTGAGTAGGAGCATCGGTTTCCCCCTGGACGTAAGGCCACGGCCGGTGCGGCCGCGGTCCGTGTCACACCACTGTCAACCACGGGTTGACGACGGCCTGAGTGTCAACTTAAGGTTGCCATATGACGGATCCCCATCCCACGGCCGGAACGGTCCGGCTCGACGAACTCATCAAGGCCATCAAGGCAGTTCACTCCGACGCCCTCGACCAGCTCTCGGACGCCGTGCTCGCCGCCGACCACCTCGGCGAGATCGCGGACCATCTGATCGGGCACTTCGTGGACCAGGCCCGCCGCTCCGGCGCCTCCTGGACGGACATCGGCAAGAGCATGGGCGTGACGCGGCAGGCCGCGCAGAAGCGCTTCGTCCCCAAGCCGCCCGCGGCCGGGGAGGGTTCGGACCTCGACTCCTCCCAGGGCTTCAACCGCTTCACCCCGCGGGCGCGCAGCGTCGTCGTGGCCTCGCAGGCCGAGGCGCGCCGGGCGGGCAACCACGAGATCACCCCCGGGCACCTCGTGCTCGGCCTGCTCGCCGAGCCGGAGGGCATCGGCGCCAAGGTGCTGACGGCGCTCGGCGTCGAGCCCGAGGCGGTACGCGAGGCGGTGGAGGCGACGCTGCCGTCCGCGGCCGACGGGGTGCCGGAGATGATCCCGTTCGACACCCAGGCGAAGAAGGCGCTCGAACTCACCTTCCGCGAAGCCCTGCGGCTGGGGCACAACTTCGTCGGCACGGAGCACATCCTGCTCGCGCTGCTGGAGCACGAGGACGGCGAGGGCACGCTCACCGGGCTCGGCGTCGACAAGGCGGCGGCCGAGGCGGAGGTGGACAGGGCGCTCGCCGACAAGCTCGCGGGCAACTGACCGCCGCGTCGCAGGCTGCCGTCCCGCCGTCGCCGCCTCTGACATCACCTCTGACATCACCTTTGACGCCGCCTCTGGCACCGGCCGCTGTCAGGCCGCGCCGGAGGCGGGTCAGTAGACGGGCGGAGGCCCGAACGTGCCGCCGGGCGCGCCGTCTTGGGGCGGCGGAGCGGTGGGCGGAGAGGCCGGAGGCGGCGGCGCACCGGGCACCCCGCCGGGGCCGTACGGTGC
>NZ_LJGW01000505.1 GCF_001751255.1 Streptomyces nanshensis
GGACCGGGCGCGCTCGGCGTCGGCGGTCTCCGGGGCGGGCGCGGCCCCCTGCTCGGCACGCTGTTCGGCTCCCCGTACGGGGCTCGCGGCGCGGGACGGCGCGCAGCACGCCCCGCCGTCCCGTTCCCGTTCCCGTTCCCGTTCCCGCGGAGTGTCCGTCACCGAACCGCCCCTTCCTCGAACTGCCCTTCCGCCGCCCGCCGTTACGGGAGCACGCCCTCCGGAGTGTCCCCGTAGTGCTCCTGGAGCTGCGCGAGCCGTTCCTTCAACTCCTCGGCGACGGCCGCGTATTCGGGATCGCCGTAGCGATCGTGCAACTCCTCCGGATCGCGGACGAGGTCGAACAGCTCCCAGCCCGGCTCGCGTTGCTCCGTACTCGCGCCCGAGGCGCCCGAGCCGTGCCCCGGGTAGCGGATCAGCTTGTGCGTACGGGTGCGGACGCCGTACGAGGCCTGCACCCGGTGGTCGTGGTCGAGGTGCATGTAGTAGCGGTAGTAGACCGCGTCGCGCCAGTCCTCCGGGCTCTCGCCGCGCAGCAGCGGCACGAGGCTGCGGCCCTGCATCCGCTCCGGCGGCTCGACGCCTGCCAACTCCAGCAGCGTGGGGGCGAAGTCGACGTTCGCGACGAGGTCGTCGCTGACCGAGCCGGGGGCGACGACGCCGGGCCAGCGCATCACCAGCGGGATGCGCATCGCCGGGTCGTACATGAACCGCTTGTCGAACCAGCCGTGTTCACCGAGGAAGAAGCCGTGGTCGGAGGTGTAGGCGACCGCGGTGTCCTCGGCCAGCCCGGAGATACCGAGGTAATGCAGCACCCGGCCGACGTTCTCGTCGAGCGCCGCGACGACCCGCAGATAGTCCTTGATGTAGCGCTGATAGCGCCACTCCCGCTCCTCGCGCTCCGAAAGTCCCTCCGGCACCGGCTCCTTGAGGTCGTCCGGCGTCAGGTCGGCCATGCTCAGCCGGGCCTCGCGGGCGGCGGGGCCACGGTCGCTCAGGTCGTCGTGGAGGGTCGGCGGTACGGGGACGTCCTCGTGGGCGTAGAGGTTGCGGTGCCGCTCGGCGGGCTCGAAGTGCCGGTGCGGCGCCTTGTGTTGGACGAGCAGCGCGAACGGCCGCTCGGGGTCGCGCTTGTCGAGCCACTCCAGGGCGATGTCGGTGACGATGTCGGTGACGTAGCCCTGGTAGGTGCGTTCGCCCTCGGCGGTCAGGAACGGCGGGTCGTGGTAGACGCCGTGCTCGGGCAGGATCTCCCAGTGGTCGAAGCCGCGCGGATCGCTCGTACCGCCGTGCCCCAGGTGCCACTTGCCGAAGATCGCGGTCTGGTAGCCGGCCTCGCGCAGCAGCTCGGGGAAGGAGGGCTGCGTCGCGTCGAAGGTGTGGTCCGGACTCTCCAGCGAGGTCATGCCGTTGACGTGGCTGTAGGTGCCGGTCAGCAGGGTCGCGCGGGCCGGCGAGCAGATCGCGTTCGTGCAGAAGACGTTGTCGAAGCGCATGCCGTCGGCGGCCAGACCGTCCACCGCGGGCGTCCGGTTGATGACGCTGCCGTACGCGCCGATGGCGGGCACGGCGTGGTCGTCCGTCATGAACAGCACGATGTTCGGGCGGAGTTGAGGCGACGGTGCGGAGCGGGGCGGCGTCACGGAGTCCTTCCCGGTGGCGGGGCGGTGGCGGGCCGTACGGCCCGGCGGCGGACGGTCCGCGACGGCGCCGGGAGCGGATCACCGGCGCCGCCGCGGAGCAGAGGGGGCTCAGGGGAGGTATGCGTCCCGTGAGCCGTGCCGCCTCCGGTCAGACTATGCCGAAGTCCTCCTTGGCCAGCAGCGGGCGGACGTTCTTCGCGAACCCGCCCGTGCGGAAGGCCCCTTGGAGCAGGCCGGGGCGGAGCACCTGGGCGAGCCCGGCGGCGACCATGCCCTGGTCGAGGGCGAGCATGAAGTCGCTGACCGTGCCCTTGCGCACGTCGACGGAGTCACGGAAGCCCAGCCCGTCGTGGTAGGCGCCGAAGTCGCGGGCGATCTTCCGCAGGTTGGCCACGGACTCACGCGGCGCGAACTGCATGGCAAGGAACGACGCGTGGGGTGTGACGACGCCCTTGGAGTAGTAGCCGTCGACCGTCATGCCGATCGCGTCGACGCCGTACTCGCTGTAGCCGCCCGCGGGGATGTTGGCGGGGGAGAAGCCCCAGTAGTCCAACTTCTCCTCGTCCAGGCCGTGTTCGATCTGGCTGCGGATGTAGCGCTGATGCGTCACGCCCCAGGCGCGCGGCGACCAGTCGCCCTCGGGCACGAACAGCGGCACCATCAGCGCCTCGAACATCGAGCCGCCCCAGGTCGGGATCAACTTCCGTCCGCGGTAGGTGTAGTGGCCGCGCCAGACGCGTACGCCGTCGACCGTGACGTACTCGCCCTCGGGCTTCTGCTCCTGCTCGTTCTCCGGGACCAGGGTGCGGAAGGTGCGCCAGTAGTGCTCGCCGGGGAGGCTGCCGTCCGCGATGCCGAGGTAACTGGCCATCCGGGGCTCGGTGTTGAGCGCTCCGTACCAGTGTCCGGTGAAGGTGTCGTCGTCCGTCCAGTAGCCGCCGTGGATCTGGCCGGGGTGCTGGGCCGGGTCGTCCTCGTCGTACGGGGTGTAGAAGAAGGACCAGTCGGCGTCGGCCAGCAGCGCCTTGACCCGCGGCGCGAGAGTGCGGTCGGCGCGGGCCGCGATGCGCAGGCCCGTGATCAGCCAGGCGTTGTCCACGGAGGAGAGGAAGGGGCGCACCTCCTCGCCCGTCTCCGGCCAGGTGGTGAGGACGTCGCCGTTCGCGGCGTCGTACCAGTTGAGCCAGAAGCCCTTCTCCCGCTTGAGCTTCTCCACCGCGGAGACGGTGCCGGCGAGGCGCTTGCGCAGCGTCGCGTGGCTGATCACGCCGAGCCCGGCGGCGGCCACGGTGGACCAGATGCCGCAGCCGATGTTGGTGGGCGAGGTCTGGACGCTGCGCTTCGGCTCGGCGCCGCTGACGTCGATCTTGTCGGCGGCGAGACCGAAGTCGGAGTGCATGGCCTCCAACGAGGCGTAGGTGTCGCGGAACCAGCGGTGCAGCAGTGCGGCGCCGGTGCGCTCGCGCGAGGCGGCGGCGGCCGGGGCGGACCCCGCGGCACCGAGGGCGAGCGCGGCCGAGGCGCCGGCTCCCGCGGTGAGGACGGTACGGCGTTTCATGGTGCGGCTCCTTCGTCTCCTTCTTCGGACGCGTACGTGTGCGGTGGCGTGCGCGCGGCGCGCGTGCCGGGACGCACGGGTGGCGGGCGGCCGTCAGGCGCCGCCCGTCCTGGTCAGGCGCAGTGCCCGGATGCCGGGCATCGGCAGGTCGACGGTGAGGGCGAGCGAGCCGTCGGCACCGGCGGTCACCGTGCCGTACGGCTCCTCGAACAGCTCGTCGGCGGCGCGGAGTTCGGCCCACTGGCGGTCGTTCGGCCAGTCGCTGTGGCCGCCGTCCAGGGCGTCCCAGACGGCCTTGACGTTGGAGTGGGTCTCATCGACGCGGCGCAGCGTCACCGTGTACGCGGCGCCCGGCGTCAGCCCGCCGACCTCGACACGGGCCTCGCGGTCCAGCGCCGCCGCCCCGTCGATCTTCGTCTGGTCCAGGGTGCCGTTCCAGCACAGCACGTCGACGCTGCCGCCGTCGCCGGTACGGGTGGCCAGCGCCTCCACCAGCGCCTCGGCGCCGTCGCCCGAGACCCGGGCCGGGACGCGTCCGCCGTCGAGCTGGGAGAGCATGCGCAGCGCCCAGAAGCGCGGCTTGCGCAGATTGCCGACGGTCAGCAGCCCGAAGCCGCCGTGGAAGAGCTTCGGCGGACGGCCCAGTTCCTCGAAGTGGTCGGTGGCCACCCAGTACGCGAGGGCGTCGGCCGACGCCCCCTGGCGAGCCGGGGGGACCCCCAGGACGCTCTTCATGCCGCGCAGCACGAACGGCGCCGAGAAGACGGAGTCGCTGACGCGGTGGAAGTGGGTGGGCGTCACGCCCCACTCCGTCCACAGGATCTCCGGCTCCGGCCGGCCCGTGGCCCGCGCGAACGACCGGGTCTCGGGGCGGAAGTCGAGCGGCGCGTTGCCGTAGGTGTGCGTCGAGACGAAGTCGATCGGCACGTCGTTCTCACGGCAGTGCTCCAGCAGCGGTCCGACCCACTTGGCCGCCGCCGAGCCGGGACCGCCGACGCGGATGCGCGGGTCGACGCTCTTCACGGCGCGCACGGCGGTCTCGTACAGCAGGTGGTACTGGGCCTGGGTGCCGTTCCAGAAGACCTCCAGGTTGGCCTCGTTCCAGACCTCGAACTCCCAGCCGGCGACCTCGTCCGCGCCGTACCGCTCGCGCAGATGCACCGTCAGCGCGCGGCACAGCTCGCCCC
Organism: Streptomyces nanshensis; assembly: GCF_001751255.1. Taxonomy (GTDB): domain Bacteria; phylum Actinomycetota; class Actinomycetes; order Streptomycetales; family Streptomycetaceae; genus Streptomyces; species Streptomyces nanshensis_A. The sequence goes on from NZ_LJGW01000505.1 coordinate 4,389, forward strand.
ACCGCTCCCAGCTCCGGGGCACCGAGGCGATGCCCTTGTACTCGAAGATCGTGTACTCGGGGTCGGACGCCAACTCCGCGGGCATGAAGGAGAGTTCGACGACAGGCTTGAGGCCGGTCGTCAGGAAGCGGTCGTAGACCGTGTCCAGGCCGGAGAAGTCGAAGGAGCCGTCCTCGCCCACGCTCACGCACTCCGGCAGGAACGTCCCGTGCGCTCGTACAGTACGTACGCCCAGCTCGTCGCGGACGATGCCGAGCGCCTCCGCGTACTCCTCCGCGACGTCCGCGTCGCCCGGCCCCGGCTCGTCCCACACCAGCATCGACAGATGCTCCGCGCCGATCATCCGGTTCCACACCGGGGGGAGGGGCACGGGGTCCGACGCCGCGTCGACCGCCACCGTGACGGCGGGCGGACGCGTGCCCGGCGCCTTCGGGCAGCCGCGCACGGGTTCCGAAGTGAGCGCGCCCGCCCCGGCGTCCGTCCAGGAGGCGACCTTGTACCAGTAGCCCTGGCCCGGCTCGACGAGCGAGTCCGCGTACGGGGGCGCGGGCACGGCGAGCACGTCGCCGCCGCGGTGGTCGAGCGGTTCGTACGGGCCGTCCACGGTGTCCGCGCGGTGCACGAGATACCCCAACGCGCCCTCCACCGGCTGCCAGTCGAGCAGTACGTGGCCGGTGCCGTCCTCGGAGCGCAGCCCGGCGGGGGCGGGCAGCTCGGCGGTGCCGGTCAGCGCGGCGGCACCGTCCTCGGGGAGGTCGCTGGGGAGGCCGATGCGCTGCTCCCAGTCGAGGCGAGCGGCGTTCTTCTCGGTCATGTGGGGGTCACCTCTCGATGGATGCGCATACACGGAGGACGGGGCGCGGTGCGTACGGGGGCGCGGGGGTGTGTACGGAGTTGGGCTGTGGACCGGTGGCTGACGGGCTGAACCGCCGGGCGTACGGGACTACTTGAGGCCCGCGGTGGCGATGCCCTGGGTGAAGTAGCGCTGGAGCAGGATGAAGACCAGCAGGACCGGGAGCACGACGAGGAACGCCCCCGCCATCAGCACCCCGTTGGAGCCGTTGGTTTTCGTCGGGTCGATGGCGAAGGTGGCCAGCGCCACCGGGAGCGTGTACTTGTCGGAGTCGTTCGTGGCGACCAGCGGCCAGAGGAAGTTGTTCCAGGACTGCAGGAACGTGAAGATCGCCAGTGTGGCCAGCGCGGGTTTGACCAGCGGCATCGCGATCCGCCAGAAGATGAACCACTCGCCGGCGCCGTCGATGCGCGCCGCCTCCAGCAGCTCGTCCGGGATGGCCGTCATGAACTGCCGCATGAGGAAGACGCCGAAGGCGCCCGCCGCGAACGGCAGGATGAGCGCCGCGTAGGAGTCGATCAGGCCCATCTTGCTGACCATCACGAACATCGGCATCAGCATCAGATTGCCGGGCACCATCAGCGCGCACATCACGAGGGCGAACACCGGCCGCTTTCCCGCGAAGTTGAGCTTCGCCAGCGCGTAGCCGAGCATCGAGCAGAAGATCAGGTTGCAGGCCGTGACGACGACGGCGACCAGTGTGGAGTTGAAGAAGCTGCCGCCGACGTCGAGCAGTCTGACGAGCTTCTCGAAGTGGATCAGCGTCCACTCGTCGGGGATCCACACCGTCGGGCTCGCGCCCAGGTCCTTCTCCGACTTGAACGCCGACAGCGCCATCCACAGGAACGGCGCGACCATCACGATCATCCCGGCCCACAGGACGGCGAGCAGCAGTCTGCGGCGCGCGGCCTCGCCCTTGCGGCGCCGGGGAGCCGGTACGGACGGGGGCGCGGCGGCGGGCGACGGCGCGGGGCCGGGCGCCGGGCCGGGCGTGGGGAAGGGGGCGGGGGCCGTCATTTCGTCTTGTCCTTCAGCAGACGGAGCTGGAGCAGGGTGACCGCGAGGATGACCGTGAAGAGCACGTACGCCATCGCGCTCGCGTAGCCCATGTGGAAGAACTTGAAGCCCTGGTCGTACATGTCGAGGGAGACGGTCAGCGTCGCGTTGTCCGGACCGCCCTCGGTCATCACGAACGGCTCCTCGAAGACGTTCAGGAACCCGATGGTGGTCATGACGCTCACGTAGAGCATCGTCGGACGCAGCAGCGGCACCGTGATGCTGCGGAACTCCTGCCAGATCCCCGCGCCGTCCAGCCGCGCGGCCTCCCGTACCTCCGCGGGGATGCCCTGGAGGCCGGCGAGGAAGAGGACCATCGCGGTGCCCAGGTTGCGCCAGACCGCCATCACGATCAGGGACGGCATCGCCAGCACCTTCGACCCGAGGAAGTCCGGTGAGGTCAGGCCCACTTCGGCGGCGAGCCCCGAGATCAGCCCGTCCGCCGGGTCCAGTACGAAGCGCCAGACGACGGCCACGGCGACGATGCTGGTGACGACGGGCGCGTAGAAGCCGACGCGGAAGACGGTGCGCAGCCGTCCGACGCCCCGGTTGAGCAGGACGGCGGCGAGCAGCCCCGCGCCGACGGTGAGCGGAACGCCCAGCACCACGAAGTACGTGGTGTTGAACAGGGCGGTCAGAAAGCGCTCGTCGCCGAAGAGCTCGGCGTAGTTCTGCACGCCGGTGAACTCGGCGGAGAAGGGGTCGGCGACGTTCCGCAGCCCGAAGTCGGTGAAGCTCATGACGAACGTGGCGACGATCGGCACCGCCATGAACGTCAGGAAGAGCACCAGGAAGGGCGTGGAGAACAGCCATCCGGGGACGTTCTGCACGCTGAGCCGGTCCCGCCGCCGCGGTCCGCGCGTGCCGTGGGAACCGGCTCCGGCCCCGGCCCCGGGCCGCACCTGTGCGGTGCGGCCCGGGACCCCCCGCCGGGATGGGGTCGTTGTCGCCATGACGCTCAGCCCACCAGGCCCTCGGCGGCCTTCTGCATCCAGGCGGCGGTCTTCTCGGGGGACTCGCCCTTCTGGGAGACGCGGGCCACGCCTTCGTCGAGCTTGGCGGCCAGCTCCTCCCACTTGGCGAGCGGCGGGACGGTCTTGGCGGTCTTGAGCTGCTTCTCGAAGGCGTCGAGCTGCTCCGGCGCGTTCTTCAGCTCGGGCCGGTCGAAGGCGGCCTGGTTGGCGGGCAGGGACTTGGCGATCTCGTACCAGTGCCCCTGCTGCTCCGCGCCGGTGAGGTACTTGGTGAACTCCTTCGCGGCGGCCTTGTGTTCGCTGTCCTCGAAGGTGACGAGGCTGGCGCCGCCGACCCACGACGTGCTCGACTTGCCCGCGGGCAGCGGGGCGGTGGCGTACTTGCCCTTGAGCTGCGGCTGCTGGTCCTGGATGTTCTGCACGATCCAGGGGCCCGAGACGAACATCGGGGCGTCGCCGGTGCCGAAGTCCTTGACCACGTCGTAGTCCGGGGGCGAGCTCTTACGGGAGAGGCCGGCGTCGAAGTAGTGGGCGTACTCCTTGAGCGCCTTGACGGACTCGGGGGAGTCCAGCGCGGGCTTGCCGGAGCCGTCGATGAGCGAGCCGCCGGCCGAGTAGAGGAAGGGCAGCCAGGTCTGCCAGGCGCCGGTGTTGGCGGGCTGGTTGTACGTGCCCCACTTGGTGCCGGCCTTGTCCTTGTACGCCTCGGCGAGCTTGCGCTGGTCCGCCCAGGTCGCCGGGGCCTTCTTCACACCGGCCTTGTCGGCGAGGTCGGTGCGGTAGTAGAGGGCGCGGGTGTCGACGTACCAGGGGACGCCGTAGGCCTTGCCGTCCTTCACGCCGCCGTTCCAGGCCGCGGGGAAGAAGTCGCCCTTCTTGAAGGTCTTCTCGTCCACCGGCTCCAGCGCGTCCAGTTCGATGAACTCGCCCATCATCGTGCTGCCCATCTGGGCCATGTCCGGCAGTTCGCCGGCGGCCACCGCGGAGACCAGCTTCTGGTGCACGACGTCCCAGCCGACCGGGGTGACCTTGACCGTGATGTTGGGGTGCTTCTTGTTGAACTCCTTGCCGATCTCGGCCAGGTGCTTCCCCTCCTCGCCCATGCCCCAGACGGTGAGGGTCTGCTTGTCCTTGGCCGAGGTCTGCTCGCCGCCGCCGCTGCCGCAGGCGGAGAGCAGCAGCGCGAGGGCGGCCGTGGCCGCGGTGGCGGCGGCGATGCGTGGTGTGGGCTGCATGGAGGGGCTCCTCCTCGTGTGCGGAGCTGTGCGGTGACGCGGTCACTGGGCGAGCGCCCGAGGGGGACGTGCCGCCGGGACTGCTGAGCCGTGAGGCCGGTGAGGGTGCGGTGGTGCGAGTGGTGCGGCTGTGCGGCCGTACGCTGCGCCGGGACCCGGACGGCCTTCGGGCCGTGGGGCTGTAAGCGCATACATACTCTGTGAGGCCCCGCCCGGGGGTGCAAGAGTCGGGCTGATTACGACTGTGTAACGGAAGCCTCGCCGTCGACCGGTCCGTCGCCGAGCGGACCGCTCCCGTCCACGGAGTCGTCACGTGCCGGGCAGCCGCAGCTCGACCGGCGCACGACCGAGACCGGCAGCACCTTCGAGGCCGGCTCCCGGCCGCGGTCACCGAGCCGCGCGACCAGCAGCTCCACCGCCTCCTCGCCGAGCCGCCGCATCGGCTGCCGTACGGTCGTCAGCGCCGGCGTCACCAGACGTCCCAGCGGGATCCCGTCGAAGCCGACCACCGCGAGGTCCTCCGGTACGCGCACTCCGCGGCGGCGCAGTTCGGAGAGGGCGCCGACGGCCATCTGGTCGTTCGCGAAGGCCACCGCGTGCGGCGTCTCGCCCTCGCGGTCCAGCAGTTCGGCGACCGCCCTCTCACCCTCGGCCTGCGTGAGTCCCGTCCGTACGTCGGGCCGTTCGGGGACCGGCAGCCCGGCCTCCAGATGTGCCGCCTGGAAGCCGCGGAAGCGTGCCTCGCCGTCCGGGGAGTCCTCCGCGCTGCCCGCGAAGGCGAGCCGGGTGTGGCCGTGGTCGGCGATCAGGTGCCGGGTGAGGGCGAGTTCGCCGTCGAAGTTGGCGACTTCCACATGGTCGAGGTGGTCGAGGGCGGCGTCCTCGCGCGGGCCCGCGAGCATCACCACGGGGAGCCGCCGCGAGATGACCTCCAGCTCCTCGGTGGGGACGGTGCGGGCCAGCACCGCGAAGCCGTCCACGCGTCCCGCGACGTCCGCGACCAGGTTCCGCGGGCCCTCGGCGAGGGAGGCGGCGATGAGCAGGGCGTAGCCGTGGCGGCGGGCCGCGCGCTCCATGCCGCGGATTATCTCGTCGGAGTAGAGCATCAGTTCCGCGTCGTCGCCGTAGTCCGAGTCCGGGTCCTCGGCGTCGGGATCGGCGTAGTCGGGGAAGCACAGCCCCAGGACGCGGGTGTTGCGGCTGGCCAGGCCGCGGGCGTTGCCGCTCGGTACGTACCCCAGCTCGCGCGCGGCCTCCAGGACCTTCTCCCGCGTACCGGCCCGCACGGAATCCGGGGCCCGGTAGACTCGCGAGACCGTCGCGATCGAGACGCCTGCCTGTCCGGCGACGTCGTAGACGGTGGGAGCATTCACGCGACCACGCTCTCCTGCCTGGCTCAGGCCGTGGAGGCCGCTGGGTTGAAAGCGCATTCATCGTACGCCGCCGCTGGAAGCGGCGGCAAGAAGTCCCTCGCCCATGGCCTTTGATGGACACCGCGTTCTTCTTCTGCCCTCAACTCGCCCGCGGTGCATGCCGTTTCGGCCACCGCTCGCGGTCGCTTATGTCCCTCTCGTCGCATACGCAGTGTTGGTGCGGTCCGCGACGGGGGCGCCGTACGCCGCGACCCCGTGGCTACTGGAGGTAACCCCAGCTTGTGCGGCGCTGCTCAGAGGTGTGGACGCACAGGCCCGTAGCGCGCTGCCCGGGTGCCGTGCGGCGCCGGTGTCCCAAGAGCCGTTGTTCGGCGGAAAGTTGTCTGCGCGAAACCTTGCCGTGCCCGTCCGGGGTCCATAACCTGACTCGCCGGTAACTCTTCCGCACGGCAGGGTCTCCTTCTGTGCGATCCCCCCTCGTACTACGCACGTACTTCACATCCCCCACGCCACGGGCACTACGCCATTCCTTTCCCAAGGGGACACACCATGAAGGATGCGCACGGCAACAAGCTGACGGGGCGCACGAGTTGGCGGAGATTCGCCGTCCTGTGCGTGCCGGGCGTCGCCGTCACCGCCGCGCTGGCGATCGCACTCGCCAACGGGGCGCTCGCGGCGTCGTTCGCCGTATCCGGGCAGCAGTTCAAGGTCTCGGCGTCCAGCCTGGACGGCGACGGCTTCGCGCAGTACGGCAGCGTCGACCGCAACGCCAGGGGCAAGCTCATACCCGTGGCCGTCACGGCCATCAAGACGGCGAAGATGAAGAAGCTGTGCCAGTCCGTCGTCACGGATCTGCCCGTCCTCGGCAGCGTCTCGCTCAACCTCACCGCGGGCACGGGCAAGAAGCCGGTGGAGGCCAGCGACCTCTTCGTCGACGCCACACAGCTCTCGGGCGACGCGGGCTTCCACAAGATCGAGATCGGACGGGACGCGTCCACCCTCGACAAGGGCCCCAAGGGCGGACAGGGCCTCCAGGACCTGTTCGGACAGCAGGCCGACGACGTGCACATCACCCAGCTCAAGCAGACCGCCTGGGCCACCAATGCCGGTACGTTCAGGCTCGCCGGCCTGAGCATGAAAGTGAACAAGGGCACCAAGGAATGCTTCTGATCTGGCGCCGTTGGCGCGGCTGGCGCCGTGGACGGCCTTTCTGGGGCGGCCTGTTCGCCGTCCTCGCGGGTGTGGAGATCGGCGTGCTGCCGCTGGCGCCGATGAAGGTGATGCTGCATGAGGGCACGGCCGGGCTGCCGTCCGTCGTCCTGGCGGCGGTCGTCGTGGTGCTGGGGCTCAGCGGCTGGTTCGCGCCGCAGTACCGGGGTCTCGCGGGCATCATCACCGTGCTGCTCTCGGCGGCGGCGCTGGTCCTGTCGAACCTGGGCGGGTTCATGATCGGCACCCTGCTCGGGGTCGTCGGCGGTGCGCTGATGTTCGCGTGGCGGCCCGTGCCGGCGGAGTCCGACGGGGTGCCGTCCCGGGACACCGAGGACGTGTCCGGCGGGGGCTCCGGTGAGCGCGGCACCGGTACGGAGGCGTCAACCGCCGTACAGCCCGCGGTCCTTCAGGCGGAGGGGCTCGGTAGCGGCCGCGGTACGGACGCCGCCGCGGCGGACTCCGGGACCGGCACCGGCGCGGACGGGGCGACCCGTACGGCGTCCTCCGCGTCCTCCGCGTCCACCGCGTCCCCTGTCTCTCCCTCCACTCCCTCCACCGCGTCCCCGTCCGCCGACTCCTCCCTCGCGGCGGCCTTCGGGGTCGACGACGAACCCTTCCCCGCACCCCGCGGGGACGGCCCACGGACGTAAGGACCGCTGAGGACGACTGAGGACGACTGAGGACCACCACAGGCCGCGGGCCGGCCGCCCGGCCCGCCGAGCGCACGAGTGCCGTCGCATCCCCTGCACCACCCCATGTCGCAGTGAAGGAGCCCGACGATGAGCACACGTCCCTCAATTCCCCTGCCGTTACGGGCCGTTGCGGCGGGAGCCGCCGCGACCGTGGCGCTGCTGCTGGCCGGCTCGGCGAGCGCGACGGCGGACACCCGCGCGGGCGCGAACGCGCCGGCGGGCCCGCGTGCAAGCGAAGCGGCGGGGTCCACCACCGTCACGCCCGCCGGTGACGAGTACGCCGCGAAGCTCTCCGGCGACGCCACCTTCACCGCCGGTTCGACGACCGTGACCTGCACCGTCTCCGAGACCTCGGGCACGATCCCGGCGGCGCCGGACAACCACGAGGACGCCGGACCCGTCGAGTCGGCGGTCGGTGCGCCCACGTACGACTCCTGCACCAGCAGCCTGCCGGGCGTCGAGGCCACCGTCACCACCAGCGGCGAGTGGACCGTCTCCCTCCAGCACGGCGACCCGAGCACCGCCGGACTCACCATGCCCCAGGGCGGGTTCGTGCTGAAGACCAGCGGTCTCGCCGAGTGCACCGTGACCGCCGCACCGGACGCGGCGGCCACCGTCACCGGGGACTGGGCCAACGGCTCGCCGTCGACGCTCACCTTCGACGCCGCCGAGGTGCCCGTGACGGTGGAGGGCGGCTTCGGCTGTCCGACCAGTGCGACCAGTTCGGAGTTCGGTGCGGTCTACGAGATCACCGACACGACCGACACCAGCGCGGACGTGGCCGTCAACTCCTGACCACGCGTACGCGGTTCGGACTCCCGCCTCCGTGCCGCAGCGTGGACGCCGGCCGTCCGTCCCCTCTGGTCCTCCTCGCCCCGCACCGCGTGCGCGGAGGACCAGAGGTCCTTCCCGGGCCCGGGCCGGCTACCGCTCGTCCTCCTCGAACTCCTCGTCCTCGTCCGCCTCTTCGTCCTCGTACTCGTCGTCGCCCCCGTCCCCCTCCTCTTCCTCGTCCTCTTCTTCCTCCCCTTCGTCTTCCTCCTCCTCGCCGCGGGGCTCCCCCTCCTCGCCCTCTTCCTCGTCGTCCTCGGCGAGCACCTCCTCGTGGCTGCGCACGACTTCGCCCTCGCGGATCTCTCCGCGCCAGCCCTCCGGCACCTCCTGGACGCCCAGCGTCACGTAGCGCTGGAAGTGCTTGAGGTCCAGCCGGAGCCTGCGGCCCTGCGCCCGCCAGATGTTCGCCGTCTTCTCCAGGAAGCCGCCGGGCGTGTACTCGACGACGACCACGATCCGCGTGAGGCTCGGCGCGAGTTCGTGGAAGGAGACGGCGCCGTGCGTCTTCGTCTCGCCCTTCGTCTCCCAGACGATGCGCTTGTCGGGCACCTGCTCCAGCACGGTCGCCTGCCAACTGCGCTTGGACGGGCCGACCTTGAGCGTCCAGTCGGACGTCGTCTCCTCGTCCTCCGAGCGCGACGCCTCGACCACGCCCTTCATGAAGCCGCTGAACTCCTCGAACTCCGTCCAGTGGTCGTACACCCGCCGCAGCGGCAGTCCCACGTCGAGCGCCTCGACGATGTTCGTCACCTTCTTCTCCCCGGCCTTGCCGCCTCCGGAGAAGAGTTCCTGGACCTTTCCGACGGTCTTGTCCTTCGCCTTCTTGACCGCCTCGCCGCCGAGCGCCTTCGCAGGTGACTCGCCTTGCAGCATTTTCCCGAGCGGCTCCGCGACCTTTCCGCCGTCACTGCCCGCGGCGGCCTTCTTGGCGAACTCTCCCGTCTTCTTACCGGCCGAGCTGACGAGGTTGTTCGCTTTCGCCATCGCGTAGTTGGAGAGTTCTTCACGCACCCTTTCGAGAGCGCCGCCGGAGTTTCCGCCGCCGCCTTTCCTGGCTGTTTCCGGCATGCGCTGCTACCTCCGGCGGGGAGACGAATCGGCGGACTGTTTCCGTGCGGTCTTCTTCGCCGTCCTCCTCGGGGGCGCCGACTGCGAAGTCCGCGTCGTGGCCCTGTTCGCGGTCCGGTTCGCGGTTCTGTTTCCGGTGCGCTTCGCGGTCTTCTTCGCGGGCGCTCCGTGCGCCTCGGCATCGCGTCGCGGTCTGCGGGGCCTGGCGCGTTCGTCCCGCGTACGTTTGCCGCCGCGTTCCGCGCCCCGCTCCTCTCCGTACGCGCGCCGCTCCTCGTCCGCCTCACCGGCGGTTTCCTCGTCTTCCTCGTCCGGCGCCTCGTCCGCCGCCTCGTCCCGGTCCTCGCCACGCGCCCCGCCGCGCCCCTCGTCCTCCGCCATGTCCTGTACGGCGTCCAGGGCCTGGTTGAGCGTCTTGGTGCGGTCGGCGAGCGCGTCGGCGAAGTTGCCGAGCCGCCGGTCCATCAGCGTCTTCAGCGCCTCCCGCCCGACGTTCAGCACCTCGCCGCGTACCTGGTCGGCGAGTTGGGAGAACTGCGGTGACTCGCTGAGCTTTCCGGCGCCCGCGGCGAGGAGTTCCTGCGGCTTGGCCTGGAGTCTGCGGCTCGCCAGATACGCGGCGACCGTCATGGCGAGCTTCGCCTTGCGTCCGCGTCCCAGGAGATACCCGACGGCGATGCTCGCGGCCAGGGCGGTCTTCGTGCTCTCACTCATGCGCATCCGTTCCGTCCTGCCCTCGCCGTACATGCGGTGCGTGCACGGCGCCACGGGCCGGTGACCTGCGGTGGACGTCCTCCGTCCATGAAGGCACAGCCGGATCCGCGGCGCCTGCCCGGCTGAGCCGTGCGGGGCCGGTGCGGGCGGCGACGGGCGGGTACGGGCACGTACGGGTCGGCACGGACCGGTGCGCGGCAGCGGTCCGCCGTGCACCGCGGACCGATCGCCGACCGCCCGCTCTGTCCCGTTCGCGTACCGCAGCCCGCCCGCGCGGAGTGCTGCCGTACGAGCCTTCCGGCGACGCCGCCAACTCGCCCGAACGGGACGGGAATTGCCGGCCTCCGGCCGTCCCGTGAGCCGTGCCGGCCTCCGCGAGCCTGGTCACGAAGCCTCGACGAAACCGGCCCGTGGCCCGGTCGGCCGTGTAAAGATGTCCCGCGCTCTCAGCGGTGCCATGGACTGACCTCCGCCGCCGCTGACCTTCACGCGCAGACACCTTTCACGCCGCAGCGCACGCCCCGCGGGACGCGCATCCCGGACGCGTGCGCCATCGCAGGCCCGACCAAGGGGAACAGGGGAACGGGGCATGATCGAGGTTCAGAATCTGACAAAGCGCTACGGGGAGACCCTCGCGGTCGACCGGCTCTCCTTCCGGGTGGAACCGGGCCGCGTCACCGGGTTTCTCGGCCCCAACGGCGCCGGCAAGTCCACGACCATGCGGGCCATGGTCGGCCTGGACAAGCCCACGTCCGGGCAGGTCCTCATCGACGGCAAGCCGTACGAGGAGCTGAGCCGGCCGCTGACCAGGGTCGGTCTGCTGCTGGACGCCAAGGCCCTGCACGGCGGACGCACCGCGTACGGGCATCTGCTGGGTCTGGCCCGCAGCAACCGCATCCCGGACCGGCGCGTTCCCGAGGTGCTCAAGACCGTCGGTCTGGAGAGCGCCGCGAAGAAGCGCTCCGGCGGCTTCTCGCTGGGCATGGCCCAGCGCCTCGGTGTGGCCGCCGCGCTGCTCGGCGACCCGCAGGTCCTGCTGTTCGACGAGCCCGTCAACGGCCTCGATCCGGAGGGCATCCTCTGGATCCGCGAGCTGATGAAGAAGCTCGCGGCGGAGGGCCGCACCGTCTTCGTCTCCAGCCACCTGATGAGCGAAATGGCCCTCACCGCCGAGCACTTGATCGTGATCGGGCAGGGGCGGCTGCTCGCGGACACCTCCGTCGAGGAGTTCATCGCCCGTAACTCGCGCTCGTACATCCTCATCCGCACACCCGAACCGGAGCGGATGCGCGAGGTGCTCGCCGCGCAGGGCATCCACACCGACGACGGGCCCGGCGGTGTGCTCGAAGCGGTCGGCACCACGCTGGAGACCGTCGGTTCGCTGGCGGCGCAGAACCAGGTCACCGTCTACGAGATCAGCCCGCGCACCGCGTCGCTCGAAGAGGCGTTCATGCAGCTCACAGCGGACTCGGTGGACTACCGCGCGACCCAGGAGGTGCGCTGAGATGGCGGACACGACAGCGGCGGTCGCCTTCGAGTGGACCAAGATCCGCACTCTGCGCTCCACCGTGTGGAGCCTCGCCCTCTTCAGCGTCATGAGCATCGTCGTGGCGCTGCTGGCCGGGTACGTGATGAAGGGCGTGTACGCGGACATGAGCGCCACGGCGAAGGCCAACTTCGACCCCGTGGCCTCCGGCTTCAGCGGACTGAAGCTCGGCATGATCGCGCTCGTCGTCTTCGGCGTGCTCAGCGTGAGCAGCGAGTACTCGACGGGCACCATCCGCAGCTCGCTCGCGGCGGTGCCGCGGCGCGGGGTCTTCTACACGGCGAAGATGGTCACCGGCACGGCCACGGCCCTGGTGCTCTCCGCCGTCGTCGTCACCGCCAGCTTCTTCGCGACGCAGCTCATGCTCGGCAGCCCCGCGAGCGTCTCCGTCTCGGACGACGGCGTGCTGCGGGCGATGGTCGGCGGCGTGCTCTACATGACGCTGATCTGCGCGTTCTCCATGGGCCTGGCGAGCCTGCTGCGCAGCTCGGCGCTCACCATGGGCATCCTCGTGCCGCTGTTCTTCATGATCTCGACGATCCTCAACAGCATTCCCGGGGTGCAGAAGGTCGCGCAGTTCCTGCCGGACCTGGCGGGCGGCCTCATCCTGCGCAGCACGCCGCCGGCCGGCGACACGATCCTCACGCCGTGGACGGGCATGGCGGTGCTCGCCGCATGGGCCGTGCTGGCCGTCGCCGCCGGGTATGCGGCGGTACGCAGCAGGGACGCCTGACCGCAGCGAGCGACGCGGACGCCCGGTCTCCGGGGCGGCGGCGGAAGTGCGCCGTCCACGGGGGCCGGGCGTCCGCGTCTGCGAGGGCTTTACGGGTTTCCGAGCGCCCGCAGCGGGGTGCGGAAAGGGACACTTCGCCGAAGTGCGGAGCAAGGTCCCGGACCGCCCGCAATGCGTACGCAATATCAGGGAAATACTCCGCGGTCAGGAGCGCGGAGATGGAACGGAGTATTCCGTTCTGTGTGGCGCGAGTCGGTGAATCATGGGCGCCCGGCCGGCGGCGCCGACTCCGCATAACATTCGGAGTGATCCATTCCGAGAACGCCCCCGCAGCATATGCCCGGGAAAGCGGCTGGCAGGTGAGATGTGACCGTCTCGTGAAGCCGTCTGGTGAGCCGGTTCACAGGGTGCGGACGAAGGTCTTCCGTAACATTCGTAATGTTCCGTTTCCTTCGTGCGGAGCCCGCAGTGTCAACTGACGTATGTCATGTGATGTGGATCACGTGTGAGAAATCGTTGTGACCGAACGGTGAAGCCCATACTGTCTTGCCCGCACCGCTGGGGGACGGCCCGCACGAAATCTGAAATACACGGTCCGAACCATCCTTCAGTAATGGGCAAACCATCAGGATCACGTACTCGAAGAATGGAGTTGCCGTGTACAAGGGCGACGTTTCTCTGGTTGAAGAGATTGCCGAGCAGGACTTCGAGGGTGTCGCGTACGGCGCCTGCACCACGAACACCTTCTCCCTCTCCGACGCGCTGGGCAACCAGGGCGGCTGGTGCACCCTGACCGTCGAGTGCCAGCCGAACTGCAACTGACCCACTAAAGACAACAAAAGAAAGAGGTCATCATGAGCGAGGACATTCTCGGTGGATACGACGAGGCCGAGCTCGTCGAGCTGAGCGACGCCGACACCTACGGCGGCACCGGCCCGTGGTGCATCGCCACCGTGACGCTGGCGACCGCGGCGATCTGCCCGACCACGAAGTGCACCAGCCAGTGCTGAATGTGACCTCACCGTTCGCGGTGGTCATCTGAGCACAGCCTCAAGCGGAATGGAGGCCCGTCCCGAGCCGGGCCTCCATTCCGTGGCCTCGACTCCGGCCCGTTTCTACGACATCTCGCGAAAAGTGGGAGCAGCTCACCGTGATATCTCCAACCGAGTTCTACCCGGAGTTCGACAGCGTCGAAGTCGAAGAAACCATCGCGCCGCTCGCGCAGTTCGACGACCAGATCGCCGGAGTCCTCAAGAAGGTCGTCGTCCCCGCACAGCGTGCCGCCTCGGAGCCCGACGGCACATCGCGCCGCACGGTCGAGGAGTGGCTCGCGGCTCCCGAGCAGTACCCGTTCCAGCACGTCATCAGGAGCGCGGCCGCCGCCGTGGCCGACCCCGACCCGCTCGCGCCGTACGCGGACCTCTTCCACGACCGCTCCGCCGCCCTGCTCCAGGTCCTCGGCCGTACCGAGAGCCGGCTGCGCGAGGTGTGCACCCGTCCGCTCGTCGTCTCCGTGAACCACGCGCGCGAGAACGGCGTGCTGGAGGGCGCGACCCCCGAGGAGCGCTACGCCTTCTTCGTCGAGCAGTCCCGCCGCGGCTCCTTCGAGGACGTGGCCGGGCTGTCCTTCCCGGTGCTCCAGGACGTCGTCCGCGTCCTGATCGCCAACAGCCGTGACGCCGCAGAGGAGTTGTGCGCCCGGCTGACCGCCGACCGGGAGGCGATCGCCGAGCGGTTCGGCATCGCGACGTCCGACACGATCGTCTCCTGCGGATTCTCCGAGGGCGACGCCCACCACCACGGCCGCAGCGTCTCGGTGCTCACCTACGCCTCCGGCAAGAAGCTGGTCTACAAGCCGCGCGACGTCTCCTGCGAAGCCGCGTACGAGACCGTGGCGGGCGAACTCAACGCCGCCATGGGCACCTCGCTCGCCGCCGCGAGCGTCCTGCAGCGCGAGGGCTACGGGTACGTGGAGTTCATCGAGGCCGAGGACGTCTCGGACATGTCCGCGGAGTTCATGGACGCCAGCGGTGAACTCGCCGCCGTGTTCTACCTGTTGAACGCCCGCGACATGCACTTCGAGAACATCCTGCCCACGCGCCGCGGCCCCGTCCCCATCGACCTGGAGACGATCCTCCACCCGGCGCGCGTCCACACCGGCCCCACCCCGGAGGCCCCGGGCAACGCCTACGAGACGATCGGGCAGTCGATCTACGGGGTCGGCATCCTGCCGCTCGTCATGGTCGGCAAGGGCGAGGACGCCGGACACGTCGACCTCGGCTTCCTCGGCGACCAGGGCCGCGGCTCCTCGCCGTTCAAGAGCATCGTCTTCGAGAACCCGTACACCGACCGCGTCTCCCTGGTGATCCGCTCGCAGCAGACCCAGGAGCGCAGCACCGTCGTCAGCGCCGTCTCCGAGGAGGAGATCCACGCGCTCGGCACGCGCATGGCCGCCGGCTTCAGCCGGGTCTTCCGCGCGGCGATGGCCGACCACGGAAGCTGGGAGCGGCTGCTGCGCCGGGCGGCCTCCGGCGTCCGCGTGCGCTACGTGCACAACCCGACGGCGCTGTACGCGCAGACGCTGCGCATGACCTCCAGCGCGGGCGCCCTCGACGACTTCGAGCCGTATCTGGCCCTGCTGAAGCGGATCGCGATCGCCAGCAAGACCTCCGCGCACGCGATCGTCGCCTCCGAGGTGCGCCAGCTCGCCGAGCGCGACATCCCGTACTTCACGGTGGACGCCGCGGAGACCGCGCTGCGGGACGGCGACGGTGCGCCGGTGGGCGCCGAGTTCGACGAGACGCCCCTCGACCGCGCGCTGGCGAAGACCGCCGGGATGTCGGAGGCCGGGCTGCGGGAGCAGCTCCGGCTGGTCTACTCGGCCTTCTCCTCCCGCTTCCCCGACAACCACCTGACCAGTTCGGGGAGTTCGGCCGACGGCGGCGAGCAGAGCCGTCCGGCCAAGTACGCCTCCGACCGCTCCCGGGACGAGCTGATCGCGCTCGCCGCGGACCTCGCCGACAACCTCGTGGACACGGCGCTGCCCGACAAGTTCGCGCATCTGCCCCGCACCTGGATCGGCCCGCTGGCCTCCGCGTCGGCCAACAGACCCTGGCCGCCCGGCGTTCTGGGATACGACCTGTACACCGGGCGGGTCGGTCCCGCGCTGGCGCTCGCCGCGGCCGGACGCGCCCTGGACGACCGCCGCTACCGCGACCTGGCCGGCCAGGTCTTCTCGACGATGGCCGAGATCCTCTCCGGGCGCCGTTACGAGGCGCGCAGCATTCAGCAGGCCGGATACGGCGGCTACACCGGCATGGCCGGGATCCTCTTCGCGCTCTCCGCGGCGGGTCGGCTGCTGGAGGCCGACGAGTGGGTCGAGGCCGCGCAGAACTCGGTGCCGCTCGTGCTCGACCAGGTGCGCGGCATCGCGCCGGCCGAGCTGCCCGTCGACGTGGTCGGCGGTATCGCGGGGATCATGGGCTGCGTACGGGAGATCGGCGGCAAGCACGCCGAGGAGTCCACCGCCGCCCTGACGTCCATGCTCACCGGCGCGCTCGCCGCCGGCGGCCACGAATCGGTGCTGGCCCAGTCCGGCTTCGGGCACGGCGTCAGCGGGCTGGTCCACGCGCTCAGCACCGTCCTTCCCCGGGTACAGGAGGACCAGCGGGAGGCCGTCACCTCCACGCTGGCCGGCCTCGTCTCACGGCTCCAGAGCTTCTACGACACCGCCGAGGGCAACTGGTACTCCAACGTCGCCACTCCGTGGTCCTTCTCCACCGGCTGGTGCCACGGCGCGACCGGCATCGCCCTCGCCCTGTCCGAGTACGCGTCCGTCTCCGACGACCAAGTGGCCCCCGCCATGCGGGACGTGGCCGTCGGCAACCTCATCCGGCACGGCTTCGGCCGGAACATGACGTGGTGCCACGGCGACCTGGGCAACCACGACGTGCTGGCCCGGCTGGCCCGTACGGTCGACCCCTCGCTCGCCGACGAGGTGGCGGAGATCGAGAGCCGATGGCTCCAACCCGACGTCTTCAAGCGGAAGATCGGGGACAACCAGAGCCGGTACGCCCACACCAACAGCCTCATGGTCGGCAGCGCCGGAATCGTGCTCCACCTCGTCAACCGCATCGATCCCGACGTCCGCGTATCGCCGGTCACCCTCACGTACGAGAGCCGGTGACCATGGGATTCATCAAGGGGGGCCGTCGGTCGTCACGCAGGATGCCGACGGTGACACAGGTGACGCAGACCGAGTGCGGCCTGTGCTGCACGGTCTCGCTGCTGCGCTACTACGGCCGCGCCGAGGACCTCTCCACCGCGCGCGAGGCCATGGACGCGGGACGCGACGGGCTCAGCGCCGGGCAGTTGGCGCGCTTTCTGCGGACACGGGGGATGGAGACGAAGCTCTTCCGCGCCAAGGACGTCGCCGCGCTGGAGAAGTTCACCTCGCCGGTGATCCTCTACTGGGAGGACTACCACTTCGTCGTCCTGGAGAAGTTCGACGGGCACAAGGCGACGGTCATGGACCCCGCCGTCGGACGGCGCCGGCTCACGCGCGAGGAGCTGGCCGAGGGCTTCAGCAACATCGTCGTCTGCGCCGAGGTGGGCCCGGACTTCGAGCGCTCGCGGCAGAAGCCGCTGGCCGAGTGGCGCAACATCCCGCTGTTCGCGGAGGGTTCGCCGAAGAAGATCGCCCTGGTGGGCCTGCTCTCCTTCAGCGGCTACGCCTCGATCCTGGGCATCCCGCTGCTGACCGAGTGGGCGGTGGACCGGCAGAAGCACTGGACCGGCCTGGACGATCTGGGCCTGGTGCTCGCGGCGGTCGTCGGCGTCGCCCTGACGTACTTCGCGCTGCACGTGGTGCGGGTGATGGTGCTCTCGTCCGTCGTCGCACTGCTCGGCAAGCATCTGATGAGCACCACGTTCACCAGGCTGCTCTTCCTGCCGTACAAGTTCTTCACCGTGCGGCAGCCCGGCGAACTGCTCTTCCGGCTCAACAGCGTCAACATGATCCGGGACCTGCTCTCCTCGCGGGTGGCGCAGGGCATCCTGGACGTCGGCACGCTGCTGTGCGTGAGCGGCTATCTCTTCTGGGTCGAGTGGCGGCTGGGCCTGATCGCCGTCTTCCTCTTCCTGCTCAACGCGGCCTATCTGATGAAGACGCGGCAGCGGCTCATGGAGTATGTCGACGCCGAGATCAGCCAGTTGAGCAAGAGCCAGTCGACGCAGCTCGACGCGATCGTCTCCATCCCGACCATCAAGATGGGCGGCTACGCCCGCGAGTTCGTCGACACCTGGAGCAAGGTCTACAGCTCGTCGCTGGACGCGATGAAGGACCGGATGCGCATGCAGCAGGGCCGCATCGCCGGTGTGACGACCACGACGCAGATGTTCGGCCCGATGACGCTGCTGCTGACCAGCCTGTACTTCGTCAGCCACGGCTTCATCTCGCTGGGCGCGGCCATCGCCGTGCAGGCGGTCTCCGCGACGTACTTCTCGCTCTCGACGTCGGTCTTCCAGACCTACACCGAATTCACCGAGGCCTCCCGCTACATGGCCCGGCTCAACGACATCGTCAACACCGAGCCGGAGGACCCGGGCGGCACGCTGACGGATCTGCTGTCGACCTCGATCCAGCTCGAGGACGTGAGCTTCCAGTACACCAAGCACAGCGACTTCGTCGTACGGAACGTCTCGCTGGACATCCCCGCGGGCTCCAAGGTGGCGCTCGTCGGCCCGTCCGGCTCGGGCAAGAGCACGCTCGGCCGGATCATCTGCGGACTGTACGAACCCACGCGCGGGAAGATCCGGTTCGGCGACGTCGAGCAGCGCCACTACGACAAGAACGCGCTGCGGCGGCAGATCGGCTACATCCCGCAGGAGATCCATCTGCACAACCGCACCATCCTGGAGAACCTGACGCTGGGCCAGGACATCCCCGACGAGGTGGTGTGCGACTACTGCGCGGGCGTGGGCATCCTCGACTTCCTCGAGGACCTGCCGATGGGGCTCAAGACGCTCGTCTCGGAGATGGGCGCGAACTTCTCCGGCGGGCAGCGCCAACGGCTCGCGATCGTACGGGCGTTGCTCCAGAATCCGCCGATCCTCGTGATGGACGAGGCGACGTCCGCCCTGGACACCGTCAACGAGCGGCGGGTCGGGGAGATCATCGAGCACATCGGCGCGACGCAGGTGATCATCGCCCACCGCCTGGCGACCATCAAGTCCGCCGACCACATCTACGTGCTCGACGGCGGCCGCGTCGTCGAGCAGGGCAGCCACACACAACTGCTGGGCACCGGCGCGGTCTACACGGACCTCTACTCGGAGAAGGCACCGGAACTATTCGCCGGAGGCGAGCTGGCGTGAGCCAACCCAACGTGTCGATCCCGGCCTTCCTCCCCTTCTACGAGCACCTCGCGCCGCGCGCGGACGCCGAGTCGGCGCTGCGCGAGGTGATCGCGCCCGTCGCCGGACCCGGCTGTCTCGAGGATCTGCTCGACGACGCGTGGCACGGCCTGGTCGCGGCCGTCGAGGGGCAGTCCTTCCGCACGCTCATCGGCGAGTTCCACTCCTTCCGCGAGGCCCGCGGGCTGCCGATGACCGACAGCGGCGACGAGGCGCTGACGCTCTTCGGCGAGCATCTGCGGGACGCGGACAACTGCCGTGCGGTGACGGCGAGATACCCGGTGCTGCTCCAGCGCCTGGAGACGGTGCTGCGCAACTCGCTGGACGCCTACGCGGAGATCTTCACCGCGTACGCGGCGGACGGCGCGGCGCTGCGTGCCGCGGGACTGGTGCCGTCCGGGGAGGACGGCGGGCTGAAGAAGGTCGTCCTCACCGGCTCCGACCCGCACAACGACAACCGTCAGGTCGTCCATGTGCGGCTCGCCGGCGGCGCCCGGCTCGTGTTCAAGCCGCGTGCCCTGGTCTCGGACCGTTTCGTGAAGGACCTCTACGAGGCGGCCGAGCCGTATCTGAAGCACTCGCTGGACGGGTGCATCCCCGCGTCCGTCACCTCCGGGTCGCACGGCTGGCAGGAGTTCGTCGCGGCCGGGCCGATGGAGACGCCCGACCAGCCCGCGCGGTACTTCTACCGCTTCGGCGCGCTCTGCGCGGTGCTCGGCTCGATCGGGGCGTCCGATCTGCACGACGAGAACCTGCTCGCCCGCGGTGAGCATCCGTGCGTGATCGACACCGAGACGATGACCCGCGCCGACGCCGGCGTGGAGAACGACTCGCTGCCGCACGTGATCATGAACCACATGAAGCTCTCCGTGGTCTCCACGATGCTGGTGCCGATGGTGGACCCGAGTTCGCCCATCGACATCAACATGGCCGGGGTGGGCGTCGCGGGCGACCAGAAGTCGAAGAATCTGACGCGGCCCGTCGTACGCGACAACACCACGGACAACATCTCCGTCAAGTGGGAGCCGGTGACCTACAAGCACCACGGCAACGTCTCCCGGCTCGGCGACAGACGGCTCTCCGCGACGGACTATTTCGCGGAGACCCTGGAGGGATACTTCGACGCCCTGGAGTTCGTGCGCAGCGGCGAGATCGTGAAGATCGTCGACGCCTATCCGGAAATGACGGTGCGGTCCCTGCTGCGTTCCACGATGGTCTACAGCAGATTCCTGGACGCCTTCACGCACCCGAAATATCTGGGGAATCCGGAGGAGGCCGCGCGGCTGCTCGGTCTGCTGAAGAACATGCCGGAGTACCTCTCGCCGGAGGCCGCCGAATACGCCCGCAAGGAAGAGCGCACCGCGCTGTTCTCCGGCAACGTCCCCTACTTCGTCACCCGCAGCGACTCGACCGAACTGGGCACCACCCGCGGCGCTTTCCCCGGCGTCTACAAGACGACGCCGATCGAGATGGCCCGCAGGGGAGTGGAGCTCAACTCGGCCCGTACGGACCTCTATCACCAGTTCCTGCTGGAGGAGTGCTTCGCCGAGGCGGTCGCCGACGACGACCCGGCGGGCCTGTCCGCCGAGAGCCTCTTCGGCCAGGTCACGCTGGCCCGCGCCCGCTCCGGCGACTGGTGGCAGGGCATCGCGCGGAAGATCGACGCGGTGAGCGTCCCGTTCGAGGGACCGGAGGGACGGGAGACCGGCTGGCTCTGCGGCATCGGCCCCGAGCGCAACGCCCCCACCATGACCGCGGGGAACTTCGTCTCCTTCCACGACTCCGGCGGCGTCGTCACGTTCCTGGAGCGCGCGGCGTCCCGATGCAAGGACGCCGAGGAGGCGTACGACAGCGCACGTCGCGGGTTGACGAGCCTGCTCGCGCGCTACGGCGAATCCCTCATGCAGACACCGGAGTCGGTCTTCACCGGCGCCTCGTCGCTGCTGCTCGCCACCCCCTCCCGGGTGGAGGACGAGTGGCTCGGGCGGATCGCCGAGAAGATCGACGAACGGGCCGCCGCCGGCAGCCTGGAGACCGACCTGGCCAACGGGCCCGCCGGGCTGCTGATGGCGCTGCTCTCCCGCACCGGGGACGACGGCGCCGGATGCGACGAAGAATTCCTCGCGAAACTGCGGGAGTTGACGCTCGCCCATCTCCGGGCGCCGCGGTCCGCCGAGTGGTTCGACGTCGCGCACGGCGAACTGGGCCTGCGCTGGGCGGTGTCCCGCATCGGCCGGGTCCTGGACGACGCCGCCCTGGTACGGGAGTCGGCGGACTGGCTCACCGAGCGCCTCGCGTCGGGCGGCGAGAGCCCGTACGCGGGATGGTGCAACGGCGCCGCGGGTCTGCTGCTCGCCTCCGCGGAGATGCTCTCCGCCGCCGGACGCGAGGAACGGCTGACGGGGAAGGACGGAAGACTCGGCGAACTCGTCGGGAAAGCCACGCGCATTCCCGGGGAACGGGCGCTCGATCTCTCCGTCTGCCACGGCAGCAGCGGAGTCGTGCAATCGCTGATCGCCACCGGACGCATTCTCGGCGACGAATCTCTTTTTTCCCGCGCACAGGACTATCAGGAACGCGTTCTTGCTACGATCCGGCGGCACGGTTTCTTCACCGGAGCCGGGGGGCGGACATCCCTCATCGGGTACATGTTCGGATGGTCGGGCATCGGTGACACCGATGCCTTGCTGCACCTCGCCGTAAACGGTTCGCATTCCGACTCCGCGCTTTCCCACATTCCCGTCGCACTTTCCTGCGGCGTACTCGAGGGCCGGTCGGCACCAGGAGGTTCGTAAATGAAGAAGTACAGGGGCAGTTGGGGCGTCATCGTCGCCGTCGGCGGCGCGATCGCCATCACGACTGCTTACAGCGAGAACTACGTGCTGGCCGCCGTGATCGGCGTGCTGACCGTGGCACTCGCCCTGGGCGCGTTCGTCAAGTACGACCGCAAGTCGTCGTAGCGGAGCCGTACCGGAACGACGGCTCGGCCAAGGGGAGCGCATCGTGCGCGTGCGTCACTGAACGAAAGGAACTCCAGGGGTGCGGCTCTCGATTCTTCTCCCCTTCGGCCCCGTCCGGCCGGAACAGGTCGTCCCGTTCGCGAACCTCGTGAACTGGACCTGTGCCGACCGGCTGTGGCAGGGCCACGGAATGCTGCTGGACAGCCACCACTTGATCAACTGGCTGGCCGGCATCGGCATCAGGGTCCCCAGCGGCTTCGGCGTGACGCTGATGCCGCTGCGCTCCCCCTACCAGGCCGCGATCGAGGCACGCTCGGTCGCCCTGGCCACGGGGCACTCCGTCGTCGCGGGCTTCGGACCCGGCGGCCTCCAGGCGCAGCGCAGCTTCCTGGGCAGCCCCTACAGCAGTCAGATCGGCGCATGCCGGGAGTACGTCACGACGGTGCGCGGGCTGCTGCACGGCGAGACCGTCGAGAACTCCGGCGCGCACTTCCCCGGAGTCTCCAAGCTCCTGGAGTACAAGCAGGCACCGGTCCACGTGGGCCTCGGGGTGCTGCGGGAGAAGATGGCCGCCCTGGCGGGCGAGGTCGCCGACGTCGCGATCACGTGGCTGGGCGCCGCCTCGTATCTGGACCAGATCCTCATGCCGGCGATGCGCAAGGGAGCCGAGCAGCGCACGGCCG
Source organism: Streptomyces nanshensis (assembly GCF_001751255.1). Lineage (GTDB taxonomy): Bacteria > Actinomycetota > Actinomycetes > Streptomycetales > Streptomycetaceae > Streptomyces > Streptomyces nanshensis_A. The sequence continues at coordinate 26,736 of NZ_LJGW01000505.1, forward strand.
AGAAGCCCGCGACCGTGACGGCCATCGTGCCCGTCGCCCTCTCCGGGCCCGACCGCAAGGTCACCGATCTCGCGGGCGCCTCGTGCGGTACGCACATCCAGGCGCCGCACTACAAGGACGCGCTGAAGAAGGCGGGCATCGAGGTCTCCGGCGACGGCGACCCGAAGGACGCCGAGAAGCTCGTCGACGGCGGCGTCTTCCTCTACGGCACGGCCGAGGAGATCCACCAACGCCTCGACGCCTACCGGGAGATCGGCGTGGACGAGGTCGTGCTGAACGCCACGGGCGTCGGCCTTGTGGCCGGACCGCGCGCCGCCGCGCAGGACCTGCTGGAGATCCTCGAAGCGGCGCCGTGACGGGCGGCGCCTCCTGACGTCGCGGACGCGCGAACGGAGGTGGGCGCGGGATTGCGCGGTCGCACGGCCCTCGGGTCAGCCGCGCCGCGCGGTGCGCGACGCCCAGCGGGCGAACGCCC
>NZ_LJGW01000488.1 GCF_001751255.1 Streptomyces nanshensis
TGCCACTACCTTCTCGCCGGGGCCGGCGTGTGTCCATGCCTGCCGTATGAATCAGACGGGCTGCGTCAAGCGAGTGCTCCAGCGATCGTAACCCTGGCCCGTGAACCGCGGGCAATGCCCGCACGGACCCGAGGTTGCGGTCACAGGCCGCGGTGACGCCGCGCTCGGTGCAGCTTACCGCTCAAAGGTACGGGCCAGGCAGGCCCCTGTGGACTGCCTCACGCAGGCGCGGTCCTCCGCCGCCTCGTTCGTCACACCCGTCCGTCACGCCGTACGTCACCTCGTACGTCGCCCGTCACATCGGCTCGTACGGTGCCCTGCGTTTCCCGTGCCGTGCCCGCGCGGGAGGCCAGCGGCACCGCGGCACGCTCCAGATCCTCCACGGCGCGGGTGATGCGCTCCGAACCGTCGCCGACGGCCCGGGTGAACCGGCGCACCTCCAGCCCGACCCGTACGGCCAGCACACCGAGCACGGCGATTCCGCAGAAGGCGAGTGCGAGAAAGAACATCGGCCAGAGCATGGGCCGAGCCTAGTGGGAAGAAGGGGGCCGCGATTCCGCCCGGCCCGCGCGTACTTCGCGTACTTCCCGCCGGGTGCACGCTCCCCGCAGAGGGCTCACTCCCCGTACGCCGCGAGCGCCGTGCGCGCCGCCTCCCGTGCGCTGTCGGCCAGTTCGACCGGTGCCACGATCCTGCCGTCGCGGCCCAGTCGCAGTGCGAGCCGCCGCAGCGAGGCCGGGTCGGGGGTGCGCAGCGTGACGCGCAGACCGCCGTCGGGCAGCTCCTCGGCGCTGTCGTACGGGTAGTACTCCGCGACCCAGCGGCCGCCGGGGCCGACCTCGACGACCACCTCCGGGTCCTCGGCGGAGGGCTGCACCAGGCCCTCGCTCAGGTCGCGCAGCTCGACCGGCGGCGGATCGGCGGCCTCCGCCAGCAGCCGGATCTCCGCGACCCGGTCCAGCCGGAAGGTGCGCCGGGCCTCGGAGAGGCGGCACCACGCCTCCAGGTAGGTGTGCCCGACGGCGAAGAGGCGGATCGGGTCGACCTCGCGCTCGGTGAGTTCGTCGCGGGCCGGCGAGTAGTAGCGCAGCCACAGCTTGCGGCGCTCGGCGATGGCGCGGTCCACGTCCGCGAAGACGCCGCCCTCGGACTCGAAGGTGACCGACAGCCGCGAACTGGCGCCCGCGCTCTCCCCCGCCGCCTCCTCCAGCTTGGCGGTGGCCCGGCGCAGCGCGTCGCGGTCGCTCTCGCGCAGTCCCGGCAGGGTGGCGACGGCGCGGGCGGCGACGAGCAGGGCCGTCGCCTCGTCGGAGGCCAGCCGGAGCGGCTGTGCGGTATCGCTGCCGAGCGCGTCGGCGTTCCGCCACCAGATGCGCTCGCCGTCGGTGTCGATCTCCAGCAGGTCGCCGCCGCGGAAGCTGGTGCCGCACATCGGCAGCACGTCGAGGTCGGAGATCAGCTCGTCGGAGGTGATGCCGAAGGCGCGGGCCACGTCGTCGACGCGGGCGCCCGGACGGTCACGGAGATAGGTGACCAGCGACAGCATCCGCCGGGTCTGGTCGATGGCGTTCGGTGCCACGGTCCGTACTCCCCCTCAGCCCTTGGCGACGGCGCGGAGCCTGTCGACCACTTCCGCCCGCAGCTCCGCCGGCTCCAGCACGATCACGTCGGGCCCGAACTCCACGAGCCAGGCGTCCAGGCCGTGCCCGTACGGGATCTCCAACTCCTCCCAGCCGCCGGGCAGTTCCCGTACCTCGGTGGCGCGTGCCCGCAGCGGGTAGCCCGCGCCGGAGCGCAGCCGGATGCGGGCGCTGCGCGAGGCGCTCTCCCCGGCCCAGCGCTCGACGGTCTCCCGTACGGTCACCTGATCGGGGACCGCGGCGGTGAAGGCGCCCGAACGGGAACGCACGGGACCTGTGATGCGGGAGAGCCGGAAGACGCGCTCGGCCTGGCGCTCGCGGTCGAAGCCCGCGAGATACCAGTGGCCGCGCCAGCACTCCAGCGTCCAGGGCTCGACCTGGCGGCGCTCGGGTCGGGCGGCGTTGGACTTGCGGTAGTCGAAGACGACGGGACGGCGGTCGCGGCACGCGAGCATCAGCGGCTCGAACGCGGCCTCGCGGGCCGGGATATGAGGCTCCAGCGTGCTGTGCGGCACCGTCGGCGCGGTGCCCTGCGCGGCGTCGTCGTGCTGCGGCATGCCGCCGGCCGCATGCAGCTTCTGGAGGGCTCCGCTCGCGGCTCCGGCGAGGCGGGCCTGCTGCCAGACGCGCGCGGCAAGGCCGAGGGCGGTGGCCTCCTCGGCGTCGAGCGCGATGGGCGGGAGGCGGTTGCTGTCGCGCTGGGCGCGGTAGCCGATCTCGCCCTCCAGGCTCTCCACCGTGTCGATGACCAGGCCGAGTTCGCGCAGATCGTCCTTGTCGCGCTCGAACATCCTGTTGAACGACTCGTCGCTGCCGGCCTCGAGATATGCCTCGATCGAGCTACGCAGCTCGCGCTTCGTCAACGGGCGCCGGGTCCCGAGCAGGCACAGCGCCAGATTCATCAGCCGCTCGGCCTTGGGAATCGCCATGGGCTCCCTCGTGCTCCCGTACGTCTCGTACTGCTCTGTGCTCTTCTCGGCAGTTCCAGGCAATTGACCGTACCGCTCGGCGCGTTCCCCGCCAAAGCGCAGCCGAGGGCCCCGCCCGGCGGCGGGACCCTCGGACAAGCCGCGGTGCGGTCAGTCAGACGGAGACGAGGTCGCAGACGAAGATCAGCGTCTCGTTCGGCTTGATACGGCCGCCGCCCGCTCCCTGCTCCCCGTACGCGAGGTGGGCGGGGATCGTCAGCCGGCGGCGCCCGCCGACCTTCATGCCCTGCACACCCCGGTCCCAGCCGGGGATGACCTGGCCGGCGCCGAGCTGGAACTGCAGCGGCTTGCCGCGGTTCCAACTGGCGTCGAACTCCTCGCCGCTGGAGAAGGAGACGCCCACGTAGTGGACGGAGACGTTGTCGCCGGCCTTGGCCTCGGGCCCGTCGCCCTCCCAGAGATCAACGATCTCCAGATCGGCAGGCGGCGCGCCCTCGGGAAAGTCGACCTCGGGCTTGTCGATGCTCACGAAATGGCTCCTAGCAACGAATCATTCGGACAACCGCATCAGTCTGTCACGCCCTGCGGGGTCAGTTGACGTTCAGCACGTCCACCGAGAAGACCACGCCGGAGGAGAACTGCTTGCGCTGCTGCTTGGGGAACTCGTCCTTCGGCACGGAGATCACCACGCGGCTGCCGGCCTTCTTGCCCTTCAGCGCCTCGGCCCAGCCGGGGATCTTGGAGACGGGGATCTCCTGCGGGCCGCCCTGCGCCCAGGTGTCGTCGAGCTGCTTGCCGCCCTTCCACAGCTTCGCCGAGAACTGGGTGAGGATCGTGCTCTTCTCGGTGACCTCCTTGCCGTCACCCTTGATGATCGTCTCGTCGAGCAGCTTGTCCGGGGCCTCGTCCTTGCCCTTGGGCATGGTGATGTCGGGCGCCTTGTCCTTCTCGACCTTGGTGCTGACCTTGGGCAGGTCGGGGTTGTGGTCGAGCTTGGCGGGCTCGCCGTCGATCTTGCTCGGCATGATCTTCTTCAGGTCGACGACGAAGACCAGCGTGGAGTTCTTCGGAATGGTCGGCGGCTGGCCCTGCTTGCCGTAACCCTTCGCCGGGGGGACCACCAGCTCGACGCGGCTGCCGAGCTTCTTGCCCACCAGGGCCTCGTCCCAGCCCTTGATGACCTTGCCGGTGCCGATCTGGAAGGTGGCGGGCTGGCCGCGCTTCCAACTGCTGTCGAATTCCTTGCCGTTCCAGAGCTGGCCGTGGTAATTCGCGTTCAGCGAGTCGCCCTTCTTGACCTTCTGACCCTTGCCCTCCTTGAGGACCTTGACCTTCAGGTCCTTCGGCGGCTTGCCCTTCCCCTTGGCGACCTTGGGCTTCTTGTCCGCCGAGCCCGTCACCTGCGGCGGCTGCCCGTTGTCGTCGTCACCGCCGCACGCGGCGACGGAGAAGGCCAGCGCGGGCACGGCGAGGGCGGCGACGAGGCGGCGCGCGAAGAGCTTCCTGGGGCGGGGGGTCGTTCCCCGGGGGGTCTGCAGCATTGTGTCCAACTCGCGGTGTAGGGATGTCCGGACGGTCGGGGGCAACCCTACGGCCCCGTCCGGACATCCCGACCCCGGTCGACACGTCTCACATCCCGGCGATGAGCTTCTCCACGCGCTCGTCCACCGACCGGAACGGGTCTTTGCACAACACGGTGCGCTGTGCCTGGTCGTTGAGCTTCAGATGGACCCAGTCGACGGTGAAGTCGCGGCGCTGCTCCTGCGCACGCCTGATGAAGTCGCCCCGCAGCCGCGCCCGAGTGGTCTGCGGCGGCACCGACTTGCCCTCGAAGATCTTCAAGTCGTTGCAGATACGGGCGGCCTGGCCGTTGCGCTCCAGCAGGTAGTAGAGACCGCGGCGACGGTGGATGTCGTGGTACGCGAGGTCTATCTGCGCGATGCGGGGATGCGACATCGTGATGTTGTTCTTCGCGCGGTAGCGCTCGATCAACTGGTACTTCATGACCCAGTCGATCTCCGTGTTGATCTTGTCGAGTTCCTGGGTGCGGATGGCGTCCAGGGCCCGTCCCCACAGCTCCAGTACGCGCTCCACGCGGCCGGTGCGGATGCCGCGCCGCTCGCAGAAGTCCAGCGCCTTCTCGTAGTACTCCTGCTGCACCTCCAGCGCGGAGGCCTCGCGGCCGCTGGCCAGGCGCACCTTGCGCTGCCCGGTGATGTCGTGGCTGACCTCGCGGATGGCCCGGATCGGGTTCTCCAGGGTCAGGTCGCGCATCACGGTGCCCGCCTCGATCATGCGGAGCACGAGGTCGGTGGCGCCGACCTTGAGCAGCATGGTCGTCTCGGACATGTTGGAGTCGCCCACGATCACATGCAGCCTGCGGTAGCGCTCGGCGTCCGCGTGCGGCTCGTCGCGGGTGTTGATGATCGGACGGGAGCGCGTGGTCGCGGAGCTGACGCCCTCCCAGATGTGCTCGGCGCGCTGGCTCACGCAGTAGACGGCGCCCCGCGGCGTCTGCAGCACCTTGCCCGCGCCGCACACGAGTTGGCGTGTGACGAGGAACGGGATCAGCACGTCCGCGAGCCGGGAGAACTCCCCGTGGCGGGCCACCAGGTAGTTCTCGTGGCAGCCGTAGGAGTTGCCCGCCGAGTCGGTGTTGTTCTTGAACAGGAAGACGTCGCCCGCGATTCCTTCCTCGTGCAGGCGCCGTTCGGCGTCGACGAGCAGCCCCTCGAGGATGCGCTCGCCCGACTTGTCGTGGGTGACCAGCTCGGTGACGTTGTCGCACTCGGGGGTCGCGTACTCGGGGTGGGAGCCGACGTCCAGATAGAGGCGGGCCCCGTTGCGCAGGAAGACGTTGCTGCTGCGGCCCCATGACACGACACGGCGGAAGAGATACCGCGCCACTTCGTCGGGGGACAGACGGCGCTGGCCCCGGAACGTACACGTGACGCCGTACTCGTTCTCAAGCCCGAAGATTCGGCGGTCCATGACTGAACATTACGCCTGACGGCCTGTTCTGAAACCGGGTTGGGGGGCACCGTTGCGATCATTTTCCGCCTCGGTGACCGGCGCCGACGCGGGAGCAGGCGCTGCTCCGGGACCTGCGGCGGCACCCTCACGGGCGTCCGGCGCACGGTCCCCCGCCACCGGCTCACGAGGGGGCGCGGCGGAGGGAGCGAGCGCCCCGCGCGTGAGCAGCAGTACGAGGAACGCCGTCAGACCGCCGCCGCCCACGACCGCGAACCCGGCGGCGGTACCGCCCGTCTCGATCACGGGTCCGACGACCGCCGTACCGGCCGCCGCCCCGACCCCGAACGTCGTCACCAGCCAGGAGAACGCCTCGGTGACCGTCCCCGAGGGCGCGTGCCGGTCCACGACCACGAACACACAGGCGAGCGCGGGCGCCAGGAAGACACCGGCGAGCCCGGCGAGCGCGGTCATCGCCACCACTCCCGGTACGAGCACCAGGGGCGTGTAACCGGCGGCGAGGGCCAGAACCAGCCACATCAGCCGCCGTTCCGGAGCCCCGGCCCACTGCCGCGCCCCGTACACCAGCCCGCCGGCGAGCGCGCCGAAGCCCAGCGCGGAGAGCAGATACGTGGAGACGAGGGCGTCGCCGTGGTCGTCCGCGTAGCTGACGGCGGCGACGGAGACCGCACCCAGCGCCAGTCCGACGAAGAAGAACGTGCCGAGCAGCGCCAGCAGCCCCGCCGAGCGCAGCGCGCCCAGCCAGTGCGGTTCACGGGGCGCGGAACGCCAGGCACGGGACGGCGGCGAGACGACGACCGAGAGCGCGCCGAGCACCCCGAGCACGTTGATGACGAGCAGCGCCGCGGCCTCGTTCCAGAACGCCACGAACACCGTCACCAGCAGCGGCCCGACCGCGAACATCACCTCCTGGGCGACCGCGTCGAGCGCGTACGCCTGGTGCACCCGGTCCGGGCTCTTGAGCACGCTCGGCCACAGCGCCCGCAGTCCGCCCTCCAGCGGCGGCGTGCACAGGCCCGCCACGAGCACTCCGGCCGCGGCGAGCCAGACCGGGTCGGTGCCGGCGCCCGCCAGCAGCAGCATGCCCAGTGCCGAGAGCAGCGCCGCGGGAAGCATCACGCGCGGCTGCCCGTGCAGGTCGACCAGGCGCCCGAGCATCGGCTGGCCGACGGCGGTCGCCAGTCCGTACACGGCGGAGAGGACACCGGCGAGCGTGTAACTGCCGCCTTCGGCGCGGGTGAAGAGCACGATCGCCAGCGGACCGGTCGCGTTGGGCAGCCTGCCGGTCAGCGTGCCGGCGAGCAGCCGTACCGCGTGGCGGGCGCGCAGCAGTTCCGTGTAACCAGTCGCCACGGCTCTCGGCTCCTTCCCTCGCTCGGTGCCTCGCCGGGCGCCTCGTACGGAGGGCGGCGAGGGAACGTTTTACGTATAACTTGCGGCGTCATACGTACCATGTCGCTGACTCCGGGGTCCACCCGATAAACCGGGACCAGAGACCGACGGGCGCACAGACCAAGGGACTTACGGACCCGCCGACCACCGGCGGCGAAGCCCCGGCAGACCGGCGAAGGAGCGGCACGCATGGCGAGCACCCGGCGGCCCGGCACGGCGGACGAGCCGGACGCGACGGCCCCGTCCGAGCGCCCCCGCCCCACCAGCCGCGACGTCGCCCGGCACGCGAACGTCTCGCAGGCCACCGTCTCCCTCGTGCTGGGCGGCAAGTGGCAGGGGCGGGTCTCCGCGCGTACGGCCGAGACCGTACGGTCGGCCGCCCGCACCCTCGGCTACCGCCCCAACCTGGCCGCGCGCAGCCTGCGTCTGGGACGTACCCGTACGGCACTTCTGGTCGTCCCCGCCCTCACCCACGACTACTTCGCGCGGGTGCACGCCGGTGCCTCACGCGTCGCCGCCGAGCACGACTTCGGCGTCGTGCTGTATCCGTCGCCGGAGGGCACCGGGCCCGCCGTCGACCCCTTCGGCTCGGCACGCGCGGCACTGGACGGCGTGATCGCCTCCTCGATGGCGCCGGAGGCACTGGCCGCGCTGGGCGAGGGCGGGCTGCCCCTGGTGATGCTGGACACCGATCCGGCGGGCGGCCGGGCCGCCGCCACCGTCAATCTCGACATCGCCGACGGCATGCGCCAGGTGGCCGGGCATCTCCTCGGCCTCGGCCACCGCCGTCTCGCGCATCTGGCCGCGGCCGTGGACACCTGGACGTTCGGCGTACGGGCGCGGGCGCTGGAAGAGGCGGTGGCCGGGGAGCCGGCGGCGGCCATGCGTACGGAGTCCAGCGACCTGACCGTCGAGGCGGGGCTGCGCGCGGCCACCCGCGCCCTCTCCGCCGAGCCGCGGCCCACCGCGGTGATCTGTGACGACGATCTGCTGGCCGCCGGCGCGTGCAAGGCGGCCCGCCGGCTGGGGCTGCGCGTACCGGAGGACGTCTCCGTGACCGGATTCGACGATCTGAGCCTCGCGACCGCGCTGGAACCGGAGTTGACGACAGTCCGGCTGCCCGCCGAGGAGGTCGGCGCCGCCGGGATGCGCGCACTGCTGGACGTGCTCGAGGGACGTACGGCCGGTACGCCCGTACTGCCCGTACGGCTCGTACAGCGTGACTCCACGGCCGAGCCGCCCCAGCCCCCCGAGGAGCGCTGAGCGCCCGCACGGGGCCGCTCAGGACGCCGGCACCGCCGCGGACCTCCCTCTCCCCCGCCGACGGCGTACCGGGCTCACAACGGCCCGTAGAGCGCCGCGTGCCCCGCAACCCCCTGACGTATCAAGGGGGTTGCGGGGCACACACGCGGTACGCGGCCGCAGACGACAGGCGGAAGAGCGGAGAGCGGCGCCTTACTTCTCCGAGTCGCCGTCCGAGGACTCCTCCCCGTCGTCTCCGGACTCCGACGAGCCCGAGCCGCCGGAGCTCTCGTCCTCGCCCAGCAGGCGCCGGAGCTGACTGCCCAGCACCCGCTTGAACTTGCGCTGCTGGACGCGGCTGCGGTCGAGGAGCGCGACCTCCAACTGGTCGGCGGTGACCTCACGTTCGCCGCCGTTGTTGTCGCGCGCCAGCGACTCCTTGCCGAGCTTGACGGCCTCGGCGAGCGTCATGTCGTCGCGGTGGCGCTGTTCCAGATAGCTGTTGATCTGGTCGGAGTTGCCGCCGACCGCGAGCGAGCCGTGCTCGTCGACGATCGAGCCGTCGTGCGGCAGCCGGTAGATCTGGTCGTCCTCCGGAGCGGGCCCGACCTCGGCCACGATCAACTCGACCTCGTACGGCTTCTCCGCGGCGCTGGAGAAGATCGTGCCGAGCGTCTGTGCGTAGACGTTCGCCAGCCCACGGGCCGTCACATCGGCGCGGTCGTAGGTGAATCCGCGCAGATCCGCGTAGCGGACACCGCCGATGCGCAGATTCTCGAACTCGTTGTACTTGCCCACCGCCGCGAAGGCGATGCGGTCGTAGATCTCACTGATCTTGTGCAGCGACCGCGAGGGGTTCTCGGCGACGAACACGATGCCGTCGGTGTACTGGAGCACGACCACGCTGCGGCCGCGCGCGATGCCCTTGCGGGCGTACTCGGCGCGGTCGGCCATGGCCTGCTGGGGTGAGACGTAGAACGGCGTCGACACCGGCTATCCGTCCCTTCCTTCTCCTGTCAGAGGGCGCTGAAGGCCCCGTGGCCTTCGTCAGGTGAGCGGGGCCTTCGGCCCGTTGGGCTGCTCGAGCCGGCCCTCGTGCATCGTGCGGACGAGCCCGGACACCTCCTCCTCGGGCACCTTCCGGCAACCCTCGTCGGAGATGACCGTGAGCGTGGGGTAGATCTTGCGCGTCATGTCCGGGCCGCCCGTCGCGGAATCGTCGTCCGCGGCGTCATACAGCGCCTGGAGCGTCACCGTGCAGACCTGCTCCTCCGTCAGATCGCTGCGGTGCAGCTTCTTCAGGGAGCCGCGCGCGAAGACGGAGCCGGAGCCGACGGCGGTGAAGCCGAACTCCTCGGAGCGGCCGCCCGTCACGTCGTAGGAGAAGATCCGGCCCTTCTCGCGGTCCACGTCGTAGCCCGCGAACACCGGGACGACGGCGAGACCTTGGAGCGCCATGCCGAGATTGCTGCGGATCATGGTGGACAGGCGGTTGGCCTTGCCCTCCAGCGAGAGCGTGGAGCCCTCCACCTTCTCGAAGTGCTCCAGTTCGAGCTGGAAGAGCTTCACCATCTCCACCGCGAGACCCGCCGTGCCGGCGATGCCGACCGCCGAGTACTCGTCGGCGGGGAAGACCTTCTCGATGTCCCGCTGCGCGATGACGTTCCCCATCGTCGCCCGGCGGTCGCCCGCGAGCACGACCCCGCCCTCGTACGTCGCCGCGACGATGGTCGTGCCGTGCGGAGCCTGCACGGCGCCCTCGACCGCGGGCAGCGGCCGGCTGCCGGGCAGCACCTCGGGAGCGTGCTCGGACAGGAAGTCCATGAACGAGGACGAGCCGGGCGTCAGGAAGGCAGCCGGCAGACGCCCTGTGTCACGAGTGTTGGCTTCCACACGTTTCCTTCCACGGTTCGGAAGTCGGTCAGAAGAGATCTTGGAATACTGCACGGACCTTACCCACCGGCCCGGAAGTCATCCGTCCTGCGCCCCCGCCACTGTCGGGGGGGCGCAGGACGGGAAATCACGCGACTACTCTCCGCCCTTCTGAACGAAGGACCGCACGAAGTCCTCGGCGTTCTCCTCGAGGACGTCGTCGATCTCGTCCAGGACGGAGTCCACATCGTCCGAGAGTGCTTCCTGGCGCTCCTTGAGGTCCTCGGAGACCTGCGTCTCGTCAGTCTGTTCCTCGGTGTCCTCGGTCTGGCGGGTGGCCTTCTGCTGCCCGCCGCCGGTGTCCTTGGTCGCCATATCCTCACCCCGCTCGGTTCGGTGTACGCGTGACGTACAAGATCAGACCCTACAAGCAGGGACTGACATCGGCCCTTCACTTCTCCAACGTCGGAGTACCACCCCGGTGATTCCCGCATGCGGCACCGAATAGCCGTCCGTCAGCCTCCGGAAAGCACCCTCACCAGGTCCTCCGCGGTACGGCACCGGTCCAGCAGCTCCTTGACGTGGTCCCGGGTGCCGCGCAGCGGCTCCAGCGTGGGCACACGTTGCAGAGAGTCACGGCCGGGCAGGTCGAAGATGACCGAGTCCCACGAGGCGGCGGCGACGTCGTCCGCGTACTGCTCGAGGCACCGGCCGCGGAAGTAGGCGCGGGTGTCCTCGGGCGGTTTGCCGACGGCCCGCTGGATGTCGTCCTCCTCCAGCAGACGCTGGATGTTGCCCCGGTTCGCGAGGCGGTTGTAGAGGCCCTTGTCGGCCCGTACGTCCGCGTACTGCAGGTCCACCAGGTGCAGCCGTGCCGCGTCCCAGCCGAGGCGGTCACGGCGGCGGTAGCCCTCCATCAGCTCGCGCTTGGCGACCCAGTCCAGCTCCCCGGAGAGGCTCATCGGGTCCTGTTCGAGCCTGGTCAGGACGTCTTCCCAGCGTGTGAGCACGTCCTTGGTCTGCTCGTCCGCGTCGGCGCCCCAGCGCTCCTCGACGTACTTGCGCGCCAGCTCGCAGTACTCCATCTGAAGCTGGACGCCCGTGAGCGTACGGCCGCTGCGCAGCGTGATCAGCTTGCCCAGGGTCGGGTCGTGCGAGACGTGGTGGAGGGTGCGGACCGGCTGGTCGACGGCGAGGTCGACCGCGATGAAGTCGTCCTCGATCATCGACAGCACCAGCGAGGTCGTGCCGAGCTTGAGGTAGGTCGAGATCTCCGACAGGTTCGCGTCGCCGATGATCACATGGAGCCGGCGGTACTTCTCCGCGTCCGCGTGCGGCTCGTCACGGGTGTTGATGATCGGCCGCTTCAGGGTCGTCTCCAGGCCGACCTCGACCTCGAAGTAGTCGGCGCGCTGGCTGAGCTGGAAGCCGTGCTCGCTGCCGTCCTGGCCGAGGCCGACGCGGCCGGCGCCGCAGACCACCTGGCGGGAGACGAAGAACGGCGTCAGGTGCCGGACGATGTCGGAGAACGGCGTCTCCCGCTTCATCAGGTAGTTCTCGTGGGTGCCGTACGAGGCGCCCTTGTTATCGGTGTTGTTCTTGTAGAGGTGGATCGCCTGCGTGCCGGGGACCTCGGCGGCACGCTCCGCGGCCTCCGCCATGATCCGCTCCCCCGCCTTGTCCCACAGGACGGCGTCGAGAGGGTTGGTGACCTCCGGGGCGCTGTACTCGGGGTGGGCGTGGTCGACGTAGAGACGGGCGCCGTTGGTGAGGATGACGTTGGCCAGACCGATGTCCTCGTCGGTGAGCTGGCTGGCGTCGGCGGACTCCCGGGCCAGGTCGAAGCCGCGGGCGTCCCGCAGCGGGTTCTCCTCCTCGAAGTCCCAGCGGGCACGGCGTGCCCGGTGCATCGCCGCGGCGTAGGCGTTGACGATCTGGGATGAGGTGAGCATGGCATTGGCGTTGGGATGGCCGGGTACGGAGATCCCGTACTCCGTCTCGATGCCCATTACTCGCCGTACGGTCATGCGGCCCTCCTTGCCCGGCAGCGGCCCGCCTGTGAGCCGCCGCTCAAGTCCCGCTGCGCATCCGCCCCGTCTGCGGTCCTTCCCTCAGCACTGTGCACAGCGGCACTACGCACGAGCCTAGAACGCACGGGCTGAAGTCGGGAGATCACTCAGCGGACTTCCTCGGACTGCTCAAAACGGATCCGGCCACGGAGGCCCCCTCCCCTGCCTTCGGCGGGGGTCCACCAGGGGCGTCCGCAGCCGGATCGCTGTCTGCTTACAGGTACTGACCGGTGTTGGCCACTGTGTCGATGGAACGGCCCGTGTCCGCGCCCTGCTTTCCGGTGACCAGCGTGCGGATGTAGACGATCCGCTCGCCCTTCTTGCCGGAGATGCGGGCCCAGTCGTCCGGGTTGGTGGTGTTCGGCAGGTCCTCGTTCTCCTTGAACTCGTCGACGCACGCGGCGAGCAGATGGGAGACGCGCAGGCCCTTCTGGTTCTGGTCGAGGTAGGCCTTGATGGCCATCTTCTTCGCGCGGCCCACGATGTTCTCGATCATGGCGCCGGAGTTGAAGTCCTTGAAGTAGAGGACTTCCTTGTCGCCGTTGGCGTAGGTGACCTCGAGGAAGCGGTTCTCCTCGGACTCCGCGTACATCTGCTCCACGACGGACTGGATCATCGCGTCGCAGGCGGCGTCGGTGTTGCCGCCGTGCTCCGCGACGTCGTCCGCGTGCAGCGGGAGGTTCGCGGTGAGGTACTTCGAGAAGATGTCCTTCGCGGCCTCGGCGTCGGGGCGCTCGATCTTGATTTTCACGTCGAGACGGCCGGGACGCAGGATCGCGGGGTCGATCATGTCCTCGCGGTTGGAGGCGCCGATGACGATGACGTTCTCCAGGCCCTCCACGCCGTCGATCTCGGAGAGGAGCTGCGGGACGATCGTGTTCTCCACGTCCGAGCTGACGCCCGAACCGCGCGTACGGAACAGGGAGTCCATCTCGTCGAAGAAGACGATGACGGGGGTGCCCTCGCTCGCCTTCTCTCTGGCTCGCTGGAAGACCAGCCGGATGTGCCGTTCGGTCTCGCCCACGTACTTGTTGAGCAGTTCCGGGCCCTTGATGTTGAGGAAGTAACTCTTCCCCTGGGGCTTGCCGGTGACCTCAGCGACCTTCTTGGCCAGCGAGTTGGCGACCGCCTTGGCGATCAGCGTCTTGCCGCAGCCGGGCGGGCCGTAGAGCAGCACGCCCTTGGGCGGGCGCAGTTCGTGCTCCTTGAAGAGGTCCGGGTGCAGATACGGCAGCTCCACCGCGTCGCGGATCTGCTCGATCTGCCCGCGGAGACCGCCGATCTTGGCGTAGTCGATGTCGGGGACCTCTTCGAGAACAAGCTCCTCGACCTCGCTCTTGGGCACGACTTCGAAGACGTAACCGGAACGCGGCTCCAGGAGAAGGGCGTCGCCCGCGCGGAGCGTCGTCTCCAGCAGGGGCTCGGCGAGACGTACGACGCGTTCCTCGTCGGTGTGCCCGACGACCAGCGCGCGCTCGCCGTCCTCCAGCACCTCCTTGAGCATCACGATGTCGCCCGCGTTTTCGAACTCCATCGCCTCGACGACGTTGAGCGCTTCGTTGAGCATGAGCTCCTGGCCCCGCCGGAGCTCCTCGAGTTCGACGCTGGGGCTGACGTTCACGCGGAGCTTGCGTCCTCCGGTGAAGATGTCGGCGGTGCCGTCGTCGCTCGCCTTCAGGAAGACGCCGAATCCGGCCGGCGGCTGCGCGAGGCGGTCCACCTCTTCCTTGAGGGCCACGATCTGATCGCGCGCCTCACGGAGAGTGTTGGAGAGCCGCTCGTTCTGCGCGGAGACGCCTGCCAGATTCGTCTGAAGCTCGACGATCCGCTCCTCAAGAACGCGAGTGTGCCGCGGAGAGTCGGCGAGCTTGCGGCGCAGGACGGCGATTTCCTGCTCGAGATACGCGACCTGGCCGGACGGGTCTTCCGAACCCCGACCGGACCGGGTGCCGCGGGTGCTGTCGTCGTCGTGGGCTGCCACGGTCCTCACCTCCTCCAGGGGGAGCTGGACGCTTCCTGACCCTACCTGGGCGGGTACGGGTTGAAACCCTAGATCAGAAAGACTGTCGCGGTGTGTCTGATCTTCACCCTTGCGCACTCCCTCACGCCAGGGGAATACCCACCCATGACCATCCGAAAGCGGCCGGTTGTAGGGTCGGAACGGTCAACACCCCTTCATGGACAGCAGTTTTCCATCACGAACGCAGGAACGGCAGGCGACTGGATGAGCACCGGGGACGACGCACTCGAGGTCTGGATCGACCAGGATCTGTGCACCGGCGACGGCATCTGCGCGCAGTACGCACCCGAGGTGTTCGAGCTGGACATCGACGGCTTGGCCTATGTGAAGAGCGCGGACGACGAGCTTCTTCAGGACAAGGGGGCGACGACTCCCGTACCGCTTCCGCTTCTCACCGACGTCGCCGACTCCGCCAAGGAGTGCCCCGGCGACTGCATCCATGTCCGCCGTGTTTCGGACAGTGTTGAAGTCTACGGCCCCGACGCCGAGTAGTGCGGAGCGTCACGGACTCTCACGCTGTGTGGCAGAGACGGCCGGGCGTCATGGCTGGAAAGTGACGCGAAACACGGTGCGTTGCTGCTAGATGCTCTCCGAGCCGCCCGGCACCGGAGCCGCCTTAAGCGCGAACTTGCCGTCCTTCCACTCCCACTTCACCTTCCGCTGCCGGTCCGGGCAGCAGCTCGGCACCGACGGCGAGGAGTAGCCGAGCAGCTTGGCCGAGACCGTACGGTCGTCGACCTTCAGATCCTCGACCGTCATCCGCTCCTTCATGCGCAGCATCGTCGCGACGACGCGGGGCTTCTGGTCGGGGCGGGGCGCGGCGCCGAGCACGAACAGGGCGTTGGGGGGCGTGCCCGTACCGGAGTGGCAGCGGACCGAGGCGACGGTCTCCTGCTGTCCGTCGCCGTCGAAGTCCGCGGAACCCTTGGCGACGACGTCGACCTTGACGGACGGACTGCCGCAATCCACGGGGTAGTCGGCCTTCTTGGCGTCCGGGGCGGGGGCCATGCCGGACGCGGCCGCGGTGAGGGTGGGCTGGGCCGTGGCGCCCGCGGGCTGGACGAAGGAGGAAAGTCCGACGACGGCGGCCAGCGCCACGGCGGTGCCCATCCAGTGCACCATGCGGGTACGGGTGTGCGGCAGTTCCAGTTCCAGTTCCGTCACGCCGGGTGACTCCTGTGAGAAGTGTGCTCGGGGGGCTTGGGGGTGCCCAGCATCGTGCCATACGTCACACCGCACTGGAACGGCCGGGACGGCACTTCCGCGTACGGCTGCTGACGATCCGTGAGATGACCCACGTAGGCGGGACCGCGGGCCCGCTGCCGCACCGGTGGGTCAACTCACGGGGCACACGGCGAAGTTGCCGACGGGACAGCGGACGCGGTGGCCCAACGGGCCGCTCAGGAGCGGCCGGAGGTGCTCCCGGGACCCGTGTAGTCCTCCCCGTACGCGCCCTTGGCGGGACGGCGGCGGCGCAGCGGCGGCTCGACGCCGTCGGCGAGACGGCGGGCGGTGAGGAGGAAGCCGGTGTGCCCGATCATGCGGTGGTCGGGGCGTACGGCCAGGCCCTCCACATGCCAGTTGCGCACCATCGTCTCCCACGCCTGCGGCTCGTTGAACGTGCCGTGCTCGCGGATCGACTCGACCATGCGGGCCAGTTGGGTCGTGGTGGCGACGTAGCTGCACAGGATGCCGCCCGGCACGAGCGCCTTGGAGACGGCCTCCAGACACTCCCACGGCGCGAGCATGTCGAGGATGACGCGGTCGATGTCGCTGTCCGAGAGCTGGTCCTGGAGGTCGCCGACGGTGAGCGTCCACGCGGGGTGCGGCTCGCCGAAGTACCGCTCGACGTTCTGCTGCGCGATCTGCGCGAAGTCCTCGCGGCGTTCGTAGCTGTGCAGCATGCCGCCGTCGCCGATGGCGCGCAGCAGGAAGGCGCTGAGCGAGCCGGAGCCGACGCCCGCCTCGACGACGCGCGCGCCCGGGAAGATGTCGGCCATCGCCAGGACTTGGCCCGCGTCCTTGGGATAGACGACGGCGGCGCCGCGCGGCATGGACAGGACGTAGTCGGGGAGCAGGGGGCGCAGCGCGAGATAGGCGACGTTTCCGGTCGTACGGACGACACTGCCCTCGGGAGCACCGATCAGCTCGTCGTGGGGGAAGGCTCCCTTGTGCGTGTGGAAGCTCTTTCCCTCTTCGAGCGTGAACGTGTAGTGGCGTCCCTTGGGATCGGTGAGCTGGACCTGGTCCCCGACCTTGAAGGGCCCGCGACGGCGGGCTGCACCGGTCGGTTCGGACATGCGCAACAGACTAACGGGTCTGGTCAGCGGGTCTGCGCGGAGGGTTTGGCCATGGCGGCGACGAAGGCACGCTCGACGTCGCCGGTGGAGAGCACTCCGTAGATCTCGCCGGTCTGCTCGACCACCAGGTACTCGGTGGCGGGGGTGGCGCGCAGATGCTCCAGCAGCTCCTCGCCGGCCAACTCGGCGGGGACGCGCATGCCCTCCTTGAGGTCCTGGGCGAGGGTGGAGACCTCGACCCAGGGGCGGCGGTGCGAGGGCACTCCGGCGATGGCCGCCTCCCGTACGAGGGAGACCGGGCCGCCGCTGCCGTCGACGACCACAAGGGCGCGGGCGCCTGCCTCGTTGGCGCGGCGCAGCGCCTCCGAGAGCGGGGTGTCGGTGGGCACCGGGACGGCGCGCCTGGTGAGGGTGCGGGCCCGCAGCTCCGGGAGGTGTTCGCGCAGCCGCGCCATGCGGAGGCTGTTGCCCGCGCCCGTCCAGATGATGGCGGCGAGGATCGCCGCGAGCAGCGCGTCCATAAGGGAGTTGACGCCGCCGAAGCTCTCCTGTGTGAAGCCGCCGGCGTGCGTCGCGAGGGGCAGCCCGATGAGGACGGCGATGGCCAGGGCGCGGCCGATCCACGCGGCGAAGACGGTGCCCGTCATCGGACGGCCGCTCAGCTTCCACACGAGGGCGCGCAGCATCCGGCCGCCGTCCAGGGGCAGTCCGGGCAGCAGGTTGAACGCGGCCACGAAGAGGTTGGAGATCATCAGGCCCGCCAGCAGCACGCCCGGCACGGTGCCCGGCTCCACGACCCGCATCCCACCGTAGAAGACACCGGCGAGGACGAGGGAGAGCAGCGGCCCGACGCCGGCGAGGACGAACTCGCGCCCGGGGCTCTCGGCCTCCTTCTCGATCTCGGAGACGCCGCCGAAGAACTGGAGCTGGATGCGGCGCACGGGGAGCTGGAAGCGCAGCGCCGCGACGGTGTGGGCGAGTTCGTGAACGAGGACGGAGGCGTAGAAGGCGA
The DNA here is from genome assembly GCF_001751255.1 of Streptomyces nanshensis. Lineage (GTDB taxonomy): Bacteria > Actinomycetota > Actinomycetes > Streptomycetales > Streptomycetaceae > Streptomyces > Streptomyces nanshensis_A. The sequence goes on from NZ_LJGW01000488.1 coordinate 17,468, forward strand.
CGGCGAAGAAGAGCGCGATCAGATAGCGCAGCGAGCCGAGATGGGGCAGGACGCGATCGAGCTGGCCGCCGAAGACCCAGGTGATGAGGGCGGCGACGAGGAACCAGCTCGGTGCGACGTAGACGGGCACGCCGAAGGGGCGGCCCATGAGGATGCCGCCGCCGAAGGGGCGGGCGCGGCGGGGCTTGTCGGGGCCGAGGGGGCCCTGTCCGGGGTCGGGGTCGGAACCGGGGGCGGAGCCGGGGCCGGGCGCGGAGGGCGGGCCGGAGCCGGGGGTCGAGGGGGTGCCCGGACCGGAACCGGATCCGGAGTCGGAGGGGCCGCCGGAGCCGGCGGAGTCGGAAGATCCGTCAGAGGGGCCCGAGTGGCCTGAGCCGGAGCGGGAGTTGGGGCCCGGGTCGGGGCCTGAGCCGGAGTCGGAGTCGGAGTCGGATCCGGCTGCGCCGTCCGCGCCCGCACGCGTACCCGTACCGGAGTCCGCTCCCCCGTCGGCACCGCCCGGCCGTGAGCCCGACGGTGCGTCAGCGGCCGTACCGTCCTCGCCCGCCGGGGCCGAACCGGGCACGGGCGACGGGTCGTTGGACGGTTCTGACGCACCGTCCGACGGGTCGCCGCCGCCCGTACCGGCGTCCGCGGGCCGCGCCCGGTCCGGCCGCGCTTCCGGGTACGCCGGGGCGTCCGGACGGTCCGGACGGGGCGATGCCCCCTCCGCCGTTCCGGATTCGCCGGAGCCGCCGGGGCCGCCTGAGTGCGGCCTGCCGCCGTTTTCCGTGTCCGCCACGGGTTCCCCTCTGCTGCTTCCTCCGCACTCCGCTGCGCTGCCGCTTCCTCGTCGCGTGTACAGGGCGGGTGCGCCGTCCTCGATGGTATGCGTCCGTTGTCGGTGCGGGGCCCTAGGGTCGTACGTCATGACCACCCGCGTCGCATCCCCGCCGAACTCCCTTTCACCGTCCCGTGCCAGCGATTTCATGCAGTGCCCGCTGCTCTACCGCTTCCGGGTGATCGACAAACTGCCGGAGAAACCATCGGCGGCCGCCACGCGGGGCACCGTCGTCCACGCCGTGCTGGAGCGGCTGTTCGACGCTCCCGCCGAGCAGCGCAGTCTGCCACGTGCCCGCGCTCTGGTACCCCGTGAGTGGGAGCGGCTTCTCGCCAAGCGTCCGGAGCTGTGCGAGCTGTTCGCGGAGGAGGGGCAGGAGGCCCCGGACGGCGAACGGCTCGCGGCCTGGCTCGCCCAGGCGGAGGCCCTCGTCGAGCGCTGGTTCTCGCTGGAGGACCCGACCCGGCTGGAGCCCGCGGAACGGGAGTTGTTCGTCGAGGCGACGCTCGATTCGGGGCTGCGGCTGCGCGGCATCATCGACCGCGTCGACGTGGCGCCCACGGGCGAGGTGCGCATCGTCGACTACAAGACGGGCAAGGCGCCCCCGCCGCGGTTCTCCGACGGGCCGCTCTTCCAGATGAAGTTCTACGCGCTGGTGGTCTGGCGGCTGCGCGGGATCGTGCCCCGCCGCCTCCAACTGGTCTTCCTGGGCAGCGGAGATGTGCTGACGTACGACCCGGACGAGGAGGATCTGCGCGGCGTCGAGCGCAAGCTGCTCGCGCTGTGGGAGGCGATCACCAGGGCCACCGAGACGGGTGACTGGCGGCCCTCGCCGAGCCGGCTGTGCGACTGGTGCGACCACCAGGCCCACTGCCCGGAGTTCGGCGGCTCTCCCCCGCCGTATCCGCTGACGGTGCAGCCGCGGCTGCCCGAGCCCCGTACGCACACGGACGGAGACGGAGACGGAGAAGGGGACGGGAAAGGGGAAGGGGCACACGACGCGGCACCGGACGCTTAGGCAAGAATGGGGCCTCTCGCCTGACGCCCGCCGAAGGAGATCACGTGGCTATCCGCGTCCTGTTGGTCGACGACCAGCCGCTGCTGCGCACCGGCTTCCGGATGATCCTGGAGGCGGAGCAGGACATCGCCGTCGTCGGCGAGGCCGGTGACGGACTCCAGGCGCTGGACCAGGTAAGGGCGTTGCAGCCGGACGTCGTCCTCATGGACATCCGCATGCCGCGCATGGACGGCGTGGAGGCCACGCGCCGTATCACCGGTCCCGCGAAGGACGGCCCGGCGAAGGTGCTCGTACTGACGACCTTCGACCTCGACGAGTACGTGGTGGAGGCGCTGCGCGCCGGTGCCAGCGGCTTCCTCCTCAAGGACGCCCCGGCGGCCGAGCTGGTGCAGGCGATCCGCGTGGTCGCGGCGGGCGAGGCGATGCTGGCCCCGAGCATCACGCGCCGGCTGCTCGACAAGTACGCGGGGAAGCTCCCCTCGGGCGAGGAGCCCGTGCCGGACACGCTGCACCAGTTGACGGAGCGTGAGGTGGAGGTGCTGAAGCTGGTGGCGCGCGGCCTGTCGAACTCCGAGATCGCCGCCGACCTCTTCGTCAGCGAGACCACGGTCAAGACGCACGTGGGGCACGTGCTCACCAAGCTGGGGCTGCGCGACCGTGTGCAGGCCGCGGTCTACGCGTACGAGAGCGGGCTGGTGCGGCCCGGATCCTGACCCGGCCCTGGGTCAGGCGGAGCCCGGGCGGCGCGACATCACGGCGTCCCGCCCCCGGCCCCGACTACCGCGTCACTCGTCCGTGTTGCGGCCCAGCTCCCACAACTGCAGCACGGACGAGGAGTTGAGCGCCCACTCGACGCCCGTGATGTCGTCCCGTGCCGCGATGAACTGCTTGCCCTGCCACAGCGGCAGCACCGGCACCTCGTCGGCGACGATGTCCTGCGCGCGTTCGAAGCCCGCCTCGGTGCGGACGCGGTCGGTCTTCTGCCGCGTCCTGGGGATGACGTCGTCGCGTATCTCGGTACTGGTGTAAGGGCTGTTGAGGAAGTTGTTCCGCTCGAAGAACGGCGCGATGTAGTTGTCGGCGTCCGGGAAGTCGGGGAACCAGCCGTAGCCGTAGACCTGGTACTTCCCCTTCAGCGCGTCCGTGCGGTATTTGTCCCACGGCAGCCCCCGCACCTTGGCGTCGAAGAGCCCGGTGTTGTTGAGCTGCTTCTTCAGCGCCTCGAACTCCTTCTTGGTGACGCTGCCGTAGTGGTCGCTGGTGTAGGCGAGTTCGAGCTTCACGGGTGTGCTCACCCCCGCCTTGCGCAGCGTGTTCGCCGCCGCGTCCGCGCCGGACTCCTCCTCCGACTCCCCTGACGCGCTGTACTTGTTGAAGAAGGAGTTGCGGTGCCCCGGTACGCCCGAGGGCACCAGCGAGTAGAGCGGGTCGGCGGTGCGGGCGTAGACGTCCCGTACGAGCGACTCGCGGTCGATCAGCTCGGCGATCGCCCGCCGCACGGCCAGCCGGCCCACGGTCTCGTCGTCGGTGTTGAAGACGAGGTAGCGGATCTCCTGGCCCGGCTGCTGGACGAGGTCGATGCGGTCCTCGGGCGCCGCCTCCAGCCGCTCGACCTGCTTGGGCGAGATGGTCCGGTTCATCAGATCGATGTCGCCGGCGCGCAGTGCCTTCTCCATGGACTCCGAGTCCTTGAAGGAGCGCAGCTCGACCTTCTCGCTGTGGACGTGCAGTCCGCCCTTGTACTCGTCGTTGCGGCTGAAGACCGTCTTGCTCGCCTTGGAGTCGAACTCGAGGGTGTACGGCCCGGATCCGGCCGTCTCGAAGCCCTTGGCGAAGCCGTCGGGGGGATAGCTCTCCTGATCGACGATGGAGGCCGCGGGTGTGGCGATCTTGTACGGGAAGGTGGCGTCGGGCTTGCGCAGATTGAAGACGACCTCGTGGTCGCTGGTCGCCTTCACCCTGGCTATGCCGGCCAGCAGCGAGGCCGGCCCGTTGGCGAAGCGGATGCGCAGGATGCGCCGGACCGAGAACTCCACGTCGTGGGCGTCGAGCGTGTGCCCGTTGGAGAACGTCAGGCCCTTGCGCAGCGTGCACCGGTACTGCTCGTTCCGGGCGTCGGCGAAGCCGCACTTCTGCGCCGCGTCCCGCACGGGCCGGTTGCCGGAACGGGGCATGCGCAGCAGCGTCTGGTAGACGTTGCGCATCACGTTCCAGGAGCTCACGTCGTACGCGGCGGCCGGATCGAAGGGCGCCGGGGTGGCCTTGGTGACGGCGAAGGCGTCGGTCGTGCCGACGACGACCGGCGGTGCGTCGCTCCCCGTGACCTGACCGCAGCCGGTCAGCAGGGAGGCGAGCAGTCCGGCTGCCGCCGCCAGGGCGGGCGTCCTGCACTTCATCGGGCGCGGCCCTCCCGTCCGTACGCGCCGCTCACGGCACGCAGGGGCGGCGGGGGTGCCGGCAGCACGCTCGGCAGGCCCGTCCGGCCTGCTCGGCCTGTCTCCAACACCCCGTCCTGGCAACGGACTCGGAGCCCGATGAGGATCACCTCCGGTTTCGCCGTACATGACCGCGCGGCACGGCGGACCCCCGCGAGTGCGGGCGGAACGCGGGTCCGGCGGCATCTTCCGGTACGGCGGCTCGGTCCGCTCGCACCGCAGCGGCCGAGGACCGGCACCGACACGTAGTGCGTGGTGAATGTCACAGCGCCTTTCGCGCCCAGTCAAGAGGCCCGACGGTCTATTCGGTCACACCGCCGACGCAGATCATCCGTATTTCCAGGGCGAGTTGAGGAGGCACGACGCCGCAGGCCGCCGCCTGAGCGTCCCGGAGCGAAGCCGGGTGTCCGGGACCCGGAAGGGGACGCCGAGCGTCAGGAGACGCCCTCGTGCGCCACGAGGACCGTGGAACGCAGGAAGGCGAGATCCACTTCTTCGAGCGACCGCACGACGGTGCGGCCCGGACCCGCCTCGATCGGTGCGACGGACGGCACCGCCACCACCCGGCAGCCCGCCGCCTCGCCCGAGGCCACCCCCGTCACCGTGTCCTCGATGACGGCGCAGCGCGCCGGGTGGGCGCCCAGCCGCTCGGCCGCCGTCAGATAGGGGTCGGGGTGCGGCTTCGTACGCGTCAACTCGTCGCCGGCGACGGTGATGTCGAAGTGCTCACGGCCCAGCGAGCCGAGCATCTCGTCGACGACGGCGCGGTGCGAGGCGGAGACGAGCGCCGTGGGCACCCCGTGCAGCGACAGCTCCGCGAGCAGGCGCCGGGCGCCCGGTACGAGGGCCACGCCGCGGCGCAGCCGCTCGATGAACTTCTCGTTCAGCAGCACCGTCAGCTCCTCGACCGTGACGTCGGCCCGCGTCGCCTCGATGAGGAAGCCCGCGCTGCGCGTCATCGGGCCGCCGACGACGACTTCGCGCCATTCGTCCTTCAGTACGTGACCGAGCTCCGCGAATGCCTCACTCTCGGCGTCCCACCAGAAGCCTTCCGTGTCGACCAGGGTGCCGTCCATGTCGAGGAGCACCGCCTGCAGCGACGACCCCTGGGCCGTGAGCGTGCCGGGCGCGGCGATGGAGCTGGTCATCCGCGTACACCTCCGTGAGGGACAACAAGGCCGGCCGCCCGCCCCCGCGGGAGCGAACGACCGGCCTGTACCGGATCGACCATTCTACGACGGTTCGATCAGAGCGCTATCGGGCGTTGAAGTACTTGGCCTCCGGATGGTGGATGACGATCGCGTCGGTGGACTGCTCGGGATGGAGCTGGAACTCCTCCGACAGCTCCACGCCGATGCGCTTCGGCTTCAGCAGTTCCGCGATCTTCGCCCGGTCCTCCAGATCGGGGCAGGCACCGTAGCCGAGGGAGAAGCGGGCGCCCCGGTACTTCAGCGCGAACATGTCGGCCATCGCCGCCGGGTCCTCCGCGGAGATGTCCAGCTCGGAGCGGACCCGGGCGTGCCAGTACTCGGCGAGGGCCTCGGCGAGCTGGACGGAGAGACCGTGCAGCTCCAGATAGTCGCGGTAGGCGTCCTTCGCGAACAGCTCCGCGGTGGCCTCGCCGATCTTGGAGCCGACGGTGACGACCTGGAGCCCCACGACGTCCTTCTCACCGGAGTCCTCGGGACGGAAGAAGTCCGCGAGGCACAGCCGCCGTCCGCGCCGCTGCCGGGGGAAGGTGAAGCGGGTCAGCTCGCTGCCGTCCTCGCCCAGCAGGATCAGGTCGTCGCCCTTGGAGACACAGGGGTAGTAGCCGTAGACGACGGCCGCCTCCAGCATGTTCTCCGTGTGCAGGCGCTCCAGCCAGCCGCGCAGCCGGGGGCGGCCCTCGCTCTCCACCAGCTCCTCGTAGCCGGGGCCCTCGCCCGTGCGGGCCTCCTTCAGGCCCCACTGGCCCTTGAAGAGGGCGCCCTCGTCGATCCAGGACGCGTAGTCCTTGAGGCCGATGCCCTTGACGACGCGGCTGCCCCAGAACGGCGGCTCCGGCACCGGGTTGTCCGTGGCGACGTCGGAGCGCACCGAGCCGTCGTTGACCTCCTGCTCGGGGACCTCCCCGGCCGCGGACGTGGGGCGCTTGGGCACGCGGCGCTGCTTGAGCGGCGGCAGTTCGACGCCGGGGACGCCGCGCTTGACGCCGATGAGGGCGTCCATGAGCCGCAGGCCCTCGAACGCGTCGCGCGCGTAACGGACTTCGCCCTCGTAGATCTCGTGCAGGTCCTGCTCGACGTAGGCGCGGGTGAGGGCGGCGCCGCCGAGGATGACCGGGAAGTCCGCGGCCATGCGGCGCTGGTTCAGCTCCTCCAGGTTCTCCTTCATGATCACCGTGGACTTCACCAGCAGTCCGGACATCCCGATGACGTCGGCCTTGTGCTCCTCGGCGGCGTCGAGGATGGCGCCGACGGGCTGCTTGATGCCCAGATTGACCACGTTGTAGCCGTTGTTGGACAGGATGATGTCGACGAGGTTCTTGCCGATGTCGTGGACGTCGCCGCGGACCGTGGCCAGGACGATGGTGCCCTTGCCGTCGTCGTCGGACTTCTCCATGTGCGGTTCGAGGTGGGCGACCGCGGTCTTCATCACCTCGGCGGACTGGAGCACGAACGGAAGCTGCATCTTGCCCGCGCCGAACAGTTCGCCGACGACCTTCATGCCCGCCAGGAGTGTCTCGTTGACGATGTCGAGGGCGGGGCGCTCCTGCAGCGCCTCGTCCAAGTCGGCCTCCAGGCCCTTGCGTTCGCCGTCGATGACGCGGCGCTGAAGGCGCTCGTCCAGCGGCAGCGCCAGCAGCTCCTCCGCCTTGCCGGCCTTCATCGCCTTGGTGTCGACGCCCTCGAAGAGCTCCAGGAGGTGCTGGAGGGGGTCGTAACCCTCGCGGCGGCGGTCGTAGATCAGGTCGAGGGCGGTGGTGACCTGCTCCTCGTCCAGGCGCGCGATCGGGAGGATCTTGCTGGCGTGAACGATCGCGGAGTCCAGGCCCGCCTTGACGCACTCGTCGAGGAAGACGGAGTTGAGGACGATGCGCGCGGCCGGGTTGAGGCCGAAGGAGATGTTGGAGAGGCCGAGCGTGGTCTGCACGTCCGGGTGGCGCCTCTTCAACTCGCGGATGGCCTCGATGGTGTTGATGCCGTCCTTGCGGGACTCCTCCTGGCCCGTGCAGATGGTGAACGTCAGGCAGTCGATGAGGATGCTCGACTCGTCGATGCCGTAGTTGACCGTCAGGTCCTCGATGATGCGCTCGGCGATGGCGACCTTGTTCTCGGCCGTACGGGCCTGGCCCTCCTCGTCGATGGTCAGCGCCATCAGGGCGGCGCCGTGCTCGCGTGCCAGCGACGCGACGCGGGCGAAGCGGGACTCGGGGCCGTCGCCGTCCTCGTAGTTGACGGAGTTGATGACGGCGCGTCCGCCGAGCTTCTCCAACCCGGCCTGGATGACGGGGACTTCGGTGGAGTCCAGGACGAGGGGCAGCGTCGAGGAGGTCGCGAAGCGGCCGGCCAGCTCGTTCATGTCGGCGACGCCGTCCCGGCCGACGTAGTCGACGCACAGGTCGAGCATGTGCGCGCCCTCGCGGATCTGGTCGCGGGCCATCTCGACGCAGTCGTCCCAGCGGCCGTCGAGCATGGCCTCGCGGAACTTCTTCGACCCGTTGGCGTTCGTACGTTCGCCGATCGCCAGGTACGAGGTGTCCTGGCGGAAGGGCACCATCTGGTAGAGCGAGGCGGCGCCCGGCTCGGGGGCGGGCGTGCGGTCGGCCGGCTCCTTGCCGTGGACGCGCTCGACGAGCCGGCGCAGATGCTCGGGGGTGGTGCCGCAGCAGCCGCCGACGAGGGAGAGGCCGTAGTCGCGGACGAAGCCCTCGTGGGCGTCGCACAGTTCGTCGGGCGTGAGCGGGTAGTGGGCGCCGTCCTTGCCCAGTACGGGCAGGCCCGCGTTGGGCATGCACGAGATGGGCACGCGGGCGTGCTGCGCGAGGTAGCGCAGGTGCTCGCTCATCTCGGCCGGTCCGGTGGCGCAGTTGAGGCCGATCATGTCGATGCCCAGCGGTTCCAGGGCCGTCAGGGCGGCGCCGATCTCGGAGCCCAGCAGCATCGTGCCGGTGGTCTCGACGGTCACGGAGCAGATCAGCGGAAGGTCCTGGGCGCCGACGGATTCCATGGCGCGACGGGCGCCGATCACGGCGGCCTTCGTCTGCAGCAGGTCCTGGGTGGTCTCCACCAGCAGGGCGTCGGCGCCGCCGGCGATCATGCCCTCGGCGTTCTCCTGGTAGGCGTCGCGCAGCCTCGTGTACGGGGCGTGGCCCAGGGTGGGCAGCTTGGTGCCGGGGCCCATGGAGCCCAGCACCCAGCGGGGGCGGCCGTCGGCCTCGAACTCGTCCGCGACGTCGCGGGCGATGCGGGTGCCCTTCTCGGACAGCTCGAAGATGCGGTCGGTGATCTCGTACTCGCCGAGTGCGGCGTGGTTGGCGCCGAAGGTGTTGGTCTCCACGCAGTCCACACCGGCTTCGAAGTACTCGGTGTGCACGGAGCGGATGATGTCCGGGCGCGTGACGTTGAGGATCTCGTTGCAGCCTTCGAGCTGCTCGAAGTCGTCGAGTGTCGGGTCCTGCGCCTGAATCATGGTGCCCATCGCGCCGTCGGCGACGATCACGCGTTCCGTGAGCGCCTTGCGCAGGGCTGCTGCCCGCGGGAAGGCGGAATCGGGCGTACTGCTCGGCGAGGCCATGAAGGGTTCTCCCTTGGATGCGACGGCTGTCGGCTATGCGCTCCCGTCACTCCGCGGAGGACGGCGCACCTGATCAGGGTATCGGGCGGGCACAAGGGCGCCGCTGGACGAGGGGTGGAGCGGCAGGGCAGAGCGGGAGAAACCGTGTCCGTACGGGACGAGACGGGCGCCGGGACCGTGCGTCGTCGTGGGCGCGGGCGGGCGGGTCAGCCGGGTCGGGCGGGTCGGGCGGGTGA
>NZ_LJGW01000462.1 GCF_001751255.1 Streptomyces nanshensis
CTCACACCGGCCACTTCACCGCCGGGCACGTCCGCGCCCGGGCCGCCAGCACTGGGGCCGCCAGCGCCGGGGCCGCCGCCCGTGCCGTCCGTCTCCGCGTCCGCCGTGGCCTTCGCCTTCTCCTCCGGGGCCGCCGGACGTCGTCTCCGTCGCCTCGGCAGCTCGTTCGCGCCCGCCGGGCTCACGGCGGCGGACGGGGACGGTTCGCGGGCGGCGTCCTCGGTCTCAACGGCCGCGTCCACATGCGCCATTGGGACGGGCGTGCCGTACGGCGGTGTCGGAGACATCGCCGACATCGGATGTTCCGCTTCGTCGAGCAGTGTGAGCAGGGGCTCGCCCGGTATGTGCAGGACCGTGCGTACGCCCCCGTACGGCGAGATCTCCGCGTGTGTGCTGAAGCCGTACTGCCGCACGAGCTGTCCGACGGTCGCGAATCCGGTCCGCGGCGGATCGCCCAGCTCCGTGATCAGGACCGCCTCGCCGCCGGACATCAGCCGCTTGGCGCGGGCCAGTTCCTCGGCGGTCATGCCGACGCCCGCGTCGTCGATGATCACCGAGGCGCCGCGGTTGCCCTGCTGGAGGGTGACGGTGACGGGCAGTTCGGGGTGGGAGTAGTGCAGGGCGTTCGCCATCAGCTCCGTCAGCGTCACGGCGACCGGCTCGACGGCGCGGGCCACCACGCCCACCGGATCCCGCAGCAGATTGGTGACCTGGACGCGCTCGTAGCCGCTGAGCCGCGACGAGGCGCCGACGACGACGTCCGCGAGGTGCGAGTTCTCCCGCGTCAGCCCCGGCCAGGCCCCGCAGACCACGGCCGTCGACTGGATGCGGCGCAGGGCCTGTTCGTTGAGGAAGTCGGCCGCGAGCAGATCCTCGGCGACGAGCGGGTCCTCGTACTTCTCCTGCATCCGTTGCAGCAGGGTCTGCAACTGGTACAGCAGCGCCTGGATCGTCGTGGTCGCGCCGCGCATCGCCGCCTGCGCGGCGGTGTCGACCCGGTGCCGTTCCTTGACGACCTCCTCACGGACCTGGGCGAGCACCGCGTCGATGCAGCGGTCGAGTTCGGGACTGAGCGTCGCCGTCCCGAGCGGGCCGGGCACCGGTACATGGGAGTGGGCCAGCGAGGCCGTCAGTTCGGGGATACGGGTGTCGACGAGGTGGCGCAACTCGCCCTCGACGGCCTGGAGTCTGGCCGAGAGGTCGGCGGCGTACCGGCCGGCGCTCTCCAGTTCGGTCTCGGTCGCCTCGGTGTGCAGTTGCGACCTGCCGAGTTCCTGACGGGAACGGACGAGGAGCAGGGCCAGAACGACGGCGACTGTACCCAAGGCGAGGAATACGATCAGCGCCACCGGTGTGTCGGTCATCGGCGTCCTTGGTCAACTGGGTTGCTGTTTATCGGTGGTTGACGAGAGGCGGACGAGCCCGGGGACGAGCGGGCGCGCCCGGCGGGCACCGCCGCCTTCCGGAACTCCTCGCCGGGGATCCCCACATGCTGCCGCAGACCCGTGGAGTGCACACCCGTAACGGGAACATCCGTACACATCGACAGATCCATAGCGCGGTCAAACGCGAAGAGTTCGGTCATGTGCGGGCGGGCAGCCCGCGTCCCGGACGGGGGCAGAGTCACCTCGGAGCTCGGCCCCTCCGGACCGCCCCCGGTCCGCTCGCCCGCGCCGCTGTCCGCCCGCGGGCCGCCGCGTCAGCCTCCCCGGTGGCCCAGCCAGACCGGGTTGGTCATCGCGGCCATGGCTCCCGGCAGATCGGGCGGCGACCCGACGGGCGGCCGGTGGCGTATCTCCGCCCGTACATACGGGGCCAGTGACGCCGTCGTACGCCACTCCAGGGGCTTGTCGGAGACCGCCGCCGCGAACATCTCCCCCTCGTCGGTCAGCAGCCGTGCCGTGGCGCCGGCCGGGGCGCCGGAGACCTTCAGCCGCACGGTGACCTCCGCCTCCGGGCGCACGGCCAACCGCTCGCCGATGCCCGCGTGTTCACCGTGTCCGCCGTGCGCCGTGAGGCTCAGCGAGATCTCCGAGGACTCCGCGATATAGCTGCGGCCCGCGCGGATGCCCTCCAGCAGGGCCTGTCGCGAGAGATCCTCCGCGAGGACGACCGTCTGCGGCAGCCCGACCTTCTGCGGCTCGGCGTGCGCGTCGCTGTTGCCCATGGCGGGCACGGGGCCGCGGCCCGGCGGGGGCGCCGTGAGCATGTTGTCCCAGGCGGCGACGGCGAGTTCGTCGTCGGCCGTCCACGGGCCGTTCCACACCTCGATCGCGTCGGCCTCCGCATAGCCGAACTTCCACTGGCAGCCCACGAACGGGCAGTTGGGGTGGGCCGGGACCACGAGCCCGCCCGCGCGGCGCACTTGGCGCGCGAAGCGGGGGAAGCGGTCCTCTCCCGCCCGGTAGCGCCAGTCGAAGAATCTGCCCGGATCCGTGCCGAGGGCCACGACATGGCCGTTGCGTGTGGTGATCTCCTCGCCGCAGAGGATCAGGAACTCCTCGTCCCAGAGTCCTTCCCAAGCGCCGTGCCCCGACGTGGTGTTGTGCTCGGTGGTCGCGATGAAGTCCAGCCCCGCTTCGCGGGCGGCGGCTGCGGCCTCTGCCGGGGTGCGCTTGCCGTCCGAGTACACCGTGTGGAGGTGGCAGTCGCCCCTGTACCAGGCGCGGCCCCGGCCGCGGGCCCGCTCCGGCGGGTGGACGGGACGCGGCGTCGTCCCCGGAGGGCCGTACCGCAGGGTGACGGTGACCTCGTAGTCCATCCCCTGCGGCGCCACCGTGTACGGGCCGAGGGCGATGTGCCAGGTGCCCGCGCGCACCGGCCCGGCGAGATACCCGGGCGTCGCCTTCTCGGCGCTGATCGTGAACCGGTCCCGTGCGCCGCCCGACCAGCCGCGGAAGCCCCGGCCGCCGAGCGCCGTGCCCCGCTCGTCGAAGACGCCGATGTCCAGGGCGTTCTCCTTCGTGCCCTCGGGCACGGACGGCTTGTCGTAGGTGTACGCCACCTCGATCTCGCGGACGCCGGAGGGGACGTCGACCGGCAGATACACGAAGTCCGGGGCGCCGGTGGGCAGATGGCCCTTCACCGTGCGCGACTTCTCCGAGCCGTCGGCGGCCCGCGCGAAGCTCACACCCGAGAGCGTCAGCGCCCCCGTGGCCCCCGCGACCGCCGACATCCTCAGCACGTCTCGCCTCTCCACGCCCGGCATGTGCGCCTCCCCCTCGCGCGCGGCCCCGCGGCCGCCCCGTCCCTGTCGTCACGCGGCGCCCCTCGGCGGCCCCGTCCTTCCGCGCCGCCCGTCCAGGCGCCACAGGTCACTTTTGTACGCCCACGCGACAGGCCCCGGAACCCCTGTGGATAACTCCGGAACGAGCCGGCGAACGGCGACGGTCCGGGACGGCGGGACAACGGGACAAGGGGACAGGGGGGAACGGCCGGGCGTCAGGAGCGGCGCCGCGAGGCCAGGAAGATCGCCAGCCCCGCCACCGCCAGCACGATGACGAGGAACGGGATCAGCAGCCACAGCCACCACCGGCTCTTGCTCTTGCCCGTACCGACCGAGTTGTTGCCGTAACCGCCGCTGGACGTCGTGGTGGTGGACGAGTGGTACCGGGAGGTGCCGCCCGAACTGGTCTTGCTGATCCCGCCGCTGGTGCTGACGCTGCCCCCGCCGCTGCTCCCGGTGCCGGTCGTCCCGGCGCTCGTCGTGCCGCTGCTCGTCCCCGTGCTCGTCGTACTGCCGGAACTGCTGCCGGAGCCGGTGGTGAAACCGGAGCTCGACGTCGAACTGGAACTGGAGCTGGAGCTGGAGCTGCTGCTCGTGCTCGAACTCGACGAACTGCCGCTCGTCGTACCGCCCCTGCTGCTCCCGCCCGAGATCCGTCCGGGCGCCGCCTGCGTACGGACCTCGTCGCCGTCCGCCGCTCCGGCGGACGTCCCGCCGGACGCGCCCTCGGCGCCCTCGGCGCTCGCAGCCCCGGAGGCGCCGACAGCGCCCGGCGCCCCGCCCCGCGCGGTCCCGTCCGCGTGCGCCGTGGCCGCGCCCCCGCCCAGCAGGGCGCAGGTCAGCAGGGCACCGGTGGTGAGTAGGCGTATGCGCATGTGCTCCCCCGTGATTCTTCCGTTGTCGTCTCGGTCGTCGGTCGTCGGTCTCGGCCGTCCGCCGAACTGCCGTGTGTTGTCGTGTACTTGGCATCCGGCGGGTGTCACGCAGCACCGTAGACGATGTGACATTGCCCGCAGCGGCCGTTCCGGAGAGCCGTCGGTCACGCTCGTATGCTCGATCCATGACTTCGAACGCGCAGGCAGCCCCCACCGCCAACGCAATGCGCCGTGCCCTGAAGCGGGCCCGGGACGGGGTGACGCTCGACGCCGCCGAAGCCGCCGTGCTCCTCCAGGCCCGGGGCGAGGACCTCGCCGACCTGGCCCGTTCCGCGGCCCGCGTCCGCGACGCCGGGCTGGAGGCGGCGGGCCGCCCCGGAGTGATCACGTACTCGCGCGGCGTCTTCATCCCGCTCACGCGGCTGTGCCGGGACAAGTGCCACTACTGCACGTTCGTCACCGTCCCCGGCAAGCTGCGCCGCGAGGGCCACGGGATGTTCCTCTCGCCGGACGAGGTCCTCGACATCGCCCGCCGCGGCGCCGAATCCGGCTGCAAGGAGGCCCTGTTCACGCTCGGCGACAAGCCGGAGGACCGCTGGCCCGAGGCCCGCGAGTGGCTGGAGTCGCACGGCTACGACGACACGCTCTCCTATGTGCGGGCCATGGCGATCCGCGTTCTGGAGGAGACGGGCCTGCTCCCGCACCTCAACCCGGGCGTCCTGTCCTGGGCCGACTTCCAGCGGCTCAAGCCCGTCGCCCCGTCCATGGGCATGATGCTGGAGACCACCGCCGAACGCCTGTGGAGCGAGCCCGGCGGCCCCCACTACGGCTCCCCGGACAAGGAGCCGGCGGTGCGGCTGCGGGTGCTGGAGGACGCGGGGCGCTCCAACGTCCCCTTCACCACGGGGCTGTTGATCGGCATCGGCGAGACGTACGAGGAGCGTGCCGAGTCGCTCTTCGCGCTGCGCCGTGTGCAACGCGCCTACCACGGCGTCCAGGAACTGATCATGCAGAACTTCCGCGCCAAGCCCGACACGGCGATGCGCGGCACACCCGACGCCGAACTGGACGACCTGGCCGCGACGATCGCCGTCGCCCGCCTCGTCATGGGCCCCTCCATGCGGATCCAGGCACCGCCCAACCTCGTGGACGGGCGTGCCGGTGAGTTCGCCAAGCTCATCGAGGCGGGCATCGACGACTGGGGCGGCGTCTCACCGCTGACCAAGGACCATGTCAACCCCGAGCGCCCCTGGCCGCAGATCGACGACCTGGCCGAGCGCACCGCCGCCTCCGGCTTCCGGCTCCGCGAACGGCTCCCGGTCTACCCGGAGTTCGTCCGGCGCGGCGAACCCTGGCTCGACCCGCGGCTGATGCCCCACGTCGACGCGCTCGCCGAGCCGGACACCGGTCTCGCCCGCGAGGACGCCCCCGTCGAGGGCCGCCCCTGGCAGGAGCCCGACGAGGGACAGCTCGCCTCCTGGGGACGTACGGATCTGCACCGCACCATCGACACCGAGGGCCGCACCGCCGACCGGCGCGACGACTTCGACGAGGTCTACGGGGACTGGGGCGCCCTGCGCGAGGCGGCGGCCCCCGGCATGGCGCCCGAACGCATCGACACCGACGTACGGGCCGCGCTCGCCACCGCCGCCGACGACCCCACGCGCCTCACCGACGACGAGGCCCTCGCGCTGCTGCACGCCGACGGCCCGGCCCTGGACGCCCTGTGCCGGATCGCCGACGAACTGCGCCGCGACGTCGTCGGCGACGACGTGACGTACATCGTCACGCGCAACATCAACTTCACCAACGTCTGCTATACGGGCTGCCGTTTCTGCGCCTTCGCCCAGCGCCGTACCGACGCCGACGCCTACACCCTCTCCCTCGACCAGGTCGCCGACCGCGCCCAGCAGGCGTGGGAGGTGGGCGCCGTCGAGGTGTGCATGCAGGGCGGCATCCACCCGGACCTGCCGGGCAGCGCGTACTTCGACATCGCCCGCGCGGTGAAGGAGCGCGTGCCGGGCATGCACGTCCACGCCTTCTCGCCGATGGAGGTCGTCAACGGCGCGAGCCGCACCGGACTCTCGATACGGGACTGGCTGCTGGCGGCGCGCGAGGCGGGCCTCGGCTCGATCCCCGGCACCGCCGCCGAGATCCTCGACGACGAGGTCCGCTGGATCCTCACCAAGGGCAAACTCCCGGCCGCCACCTGGGCCGAGGTGATCGAGACGGCGCACGAGGCGGGCATCCGCTCGTCCTCGACGATGATGTACGGACACGTGGACCAGCCCCGGCACTGGCTCGGGCATCTGCGCACCCTCGCCGGGATCCAGCGCATCGCCCTGGACAAGGGAGTCGAGGGCTTCACCGAGTTCGTGACGCTGCCCTTCATCCACACCAACGCGCCCGTCTATCTGGCGGGCATCGCACGGCCGGGCCCCACGGCCCGCGACAACCGCGCCGTGACGGCCATGGCGCGGCTGCTGCTGCACCCGTACATCACCAACATCCAGACGAGCTGGGTCAAGCTGGGCACCGAGGGGGCGGCGGAGATGCTGCGCTCCGGGGCCAACGACCTGGGCGGGACGCTCATGGAGGAGACCATCTCCCGGATGGCGGGCTCCTCCTACGGCTCGTACCGCTCGATCCAGGATCTTGTCGAGATCGCAGAAGCCGCGGGACGTCCGGCCCGTGCCCGTACGACGCTGTACGGAGAGGTGCCGGCGGAGCGCCTCGAGAGGGCACACCGTTCCGACGGGCACCTTCCCCGGCTCCTTCCGGTGTCGGAAAGCTGAACCGTCGTTCTAGAGTGCTGCCCTGCCGAGGGGCCCGACCTCCCCTTGCCGCCATGTGAGTCCGTACCGGTCTACCGGTTTCCTAGCAGTGGGAGAGAGACGTGGCCGCTTCCGGCGGTGATGCCATGTGGGGCCGCACCGAGCAGCAGGATTTCCGCAGCAGGGTGCGTGGGTGTCTGCTGGGCGGTGCGATCGGCGACGCGCTCGGCGCGGGCGTCGAGTTCGACTCGCTGAGCGCGATCCGGCAGACGCACGGCGCGGCCGGGGTGACGGACTACGTACCGGCGTACGGGCGGCGCGGCGCGATCACCGACGACACGCAGATGACGCTCTTCAGCGCGGACGGACTGATCCGCGCCCATGTACGCCGTGACACCGGGGCCTGGCATCCGCCCACCGACGTGCACGCCGCGTATCTGAGATGGGCCGCCACCCAACGCGACTGGGGCCCGGACGAGCGCAAGGAGGAGGACGGCTGGCTCGCGCGCGAGGAGTGGCTCTACGCGCGGCGAGCCCCCGGCAACGCCTGTCTGGGCGGTCTCGCGGACGAGCGCATGGGCACCCTGGAGAACCCGAAGAACCCGGACTCCAAGGGATGCGGCACCGTGATGCGCTCGGCGCCGTTCGGCCTTCTGGTCGGCTGGGAGCCGCAGTTGGTCTTCCAGCTCTCCGTCGAGTGCGCCGCGCAGACCCACGGCCATCCGACGGGCTATCTGGCGGCCGGCGCCTTCTCCGCGATCATCCACTCGCTGGCGCGCAAGGACTCCCTCGACAACGCCGTGCAGAAGGCGCTCGTCCAGCTCTCCACCCGGCCGGGACACGAGGAGACCAGCGACGCACTCAAGCGCGCCCTCGGTGCGATGCGCCAGGGCATGCCGTCCGCGGAACGCGTGGAGTCGCTGGGGGAGGGGTGGACGGCTGAGGAGGCGCTGTCCATCGGTGTCTACTGCGCCCTGGTCGCCGAGGACGTACGGCACGGGCTGCTGCTCGCCGTCAACCACGGCGGCGACAGCGACTCGACGGGCTCCGTCTGCGGCAATCTGCTCGGCACCATCCACGGGGAGACGGCTCTTCCGCCCGCGTGGGTCGCGGAGTTGGAGGGGCGCGCGACCATTCTGGAGCTGGCCGACGACTTCTCCATGGAGATGACGCAGGGGCCCGCGCTGCACGCTCCGGGGGCCGCGTCGCCCGCGTGGCTCGCGCGCTATCCACGGGCCTGAGCGGCACGGCACGGCACTTCACCGCACTGCACTTCACCGGACCGCCGATGTGCCGCCGCCGTACGGCAGTCGGGGAGGGACGCACCCGCGGAGGGGAGGCACCGCGGGTACCGCAGACCCCGCGCGGGGCCCGCGCGGGGCCCGCGTTCCACCCTGGCCCCGGGCGTGGAAGAGCCCCCTCGGCAGGGACGGCGGACCGGTCGAGAGGGCTCAGCTCCAAGGTGGATACGGCGAGTTCAGTCCGTACGGAGTTCTTCACCGCCGCGTACGTCGCTCACGAAGCCGTTCCAGATTCTCGGCGTGAAGCTGAGCGACGGACCGCCCGGCGCCTTCGAGTCACGCACCGCGACCGCGCCCGGCGTCGGTGACTTCACCTCCACGCACGCACCGTTCGCCGAGTAGCTCGACTTGATCCAATCGGGCGTGTTTCCTTGCTGAATTGCCATAGCTGCTCCGGTTGTTCGACTCCAGTGAGCGACCGTACGCCCGGTTTTCCCGGCGCGAAGCGGCCGTTCACTCGACCGGATGGCATATTCCGCAGGACTCTTCTCTCCGCTCTTGGCCCAGGTGTACGCTCCCCGCTTTCAAGCGCGGGCATAGTCCTTTGCCACGTTCTCGATGAACTCGCGTGTCTGGTCCGGATTCAGGGCTTCGGCGCGCAAATGCTCGTACATCACGCTGTAACTCTGCACATCCTGCGCCTTCTCCAGATAAAGGTCGCTCGTGACGCCCTCCAGATAGACCACGGACGAGTCGGAGGCCTCCGGGAACTCCAGAATCGCGTACTGCCCGTTGACGCCCGGGTGCGCGCCCATCGAGAACGGCATCACCTGCACGGTCACATGCGGCAGTTGGGAGACCTCGTTGAGGCGTTCGAGCTGGCTCACCATGGTCTGCCGCCCGCCGACCTCGCGGCGCAGCGCCGACTCGTCCAGCACGGCCCACAGCCGCAGCGGATGACGCTGGTCCTTTATCCGCTCCTGGCGGCGCATCCGCACCTGGACGCGCTTCTCGATGTCCGCCGCCGACGCCTCGGGCTGTGCGCCCTCGCAGACGGCCTCCGCGTACTCCTTCGTCTGCAACAGGCCCGGTACGACCTGCGGTTCGTAGACGCGAAGCGAGGCGGCGTCGGTCTCCAGACCGATGTAGACGCTGTAGGGGATGTCGCCGAAGGCGTGCCACCAGCCCTGCTGGCGCGACTCCTTGGCCATCTGCATCAGCGACTCGACGACGCGGTGGTCGGCGACCTCGTAGACGCCGCACAGATCGCGCACGTCGCGCTGGCTGATGCTGCGCCGGCCGTTCTCCAGACGGCTGATCTTGGACTGGGAGACCAGCAGGCGGTCGGCGACTTCTTCGGCCGTCATGTTCTTCAACTCACGGAGGCGACGCAGCTCCTGGCCCAGACGGCGGCGTCGGACGGTGGGGTTGACGTTGGACGCCACTGGGAGTGCACCTCCGTGTAAGTACGACTACTTTCCAGCAGATTGCCACCACGGTGAGCGATCGCGCTGGCGAATGGCAACAGAGGGTGCATGTCCGGGCACCGGAAGGGGTCGGCTTACGGCCACGGTCACGGCCCGGGGAACGGCCGGGTCACGGCTGGGGTCCCGGTCGGGTCACGGCCATGGCGACGGCGCCGCTGCGGCGGCGGGGGCCGGCGGGAACGACGGGCAGGCGGGGGCGTACGCGGACGTACCCGCCGACTGCCCCTGCTCTGCGGGGAGTTCGGGCGCTCGCCGGGGAGCTCGGGTGCTCTCTCCGGGAGTTCGGGCTCCGGCACACATGCGTGCGCGCGGGGTGGTGGCCCGGCCGTCCCCTTCGACAGCCGGACCACCANCGTTGTTCTCCTTGCGCCCGTTGCTCAGCGTGCGCCGGCGCGGACCATTCCGCCCACGCTCGGCCGTGCCTTCTCCGGAACCTGCCGGGACTGGACGTGCCCGGTAGGTACGCCCGCGTGCGCGGGCGCCGGACGAGGGCTCTGAGCAGGCGGGGGCGCCGGAGCACCGGCCGCACCGCTTCCCGCCGAACGCCGGGGCTGCTGCGCGCCCGCGCCGTTCTGCACGTCCATCACGGCGTGCGCGACGAGACCGCCCATCGGGTCGTGCCGGATCAGATCCCGGAGCCGGGAGCGGCACGAGCGCCCCTCGTTGCCGGGATAGAGGTGCTTGCCGAGACCGACCGCGTGGGCGAGCGCCGCGAGCGCCGCCGTCCGCGGGTCCGGCGGCACGCCCGTACGGATCGCGGCATCGAGCCGGGTTCGGATCTCCCGGCTGATGGCCGTCTCCGTCGCCTGGTAGCGCGTCGTCGGCAACACCCCGCACATCTGGCTTGATACGGCATGCACCATGCCGCACCGCTCCAGGTGTGTGAGATAGGTTTGGCGAAGCCCCAATCGGGGCCCGCCGATCCAGTGGACAGCGCGCACAGGGCTGCCACGCCTGCGCAGCAACTCCAGTGCGGAGTCCAGAGTTGGATCTCCGGTCGGCCGTGGGAGCACCACGGCGATACGGTCCCCGTCAGGGGCTATACGTCCTGCGAGAGCCAGCTCGACGAGCTGGGCCCCGGCCAGGCCGAGGTCAAGCGACTGCGGCTGTGCCGTGGTGCCCGTGGCCGGGTCCAAGGCCAGCAGCAGAAGCTCCTCCGGAATAGTTCTGCGGCTCCTGCCCATCCATGCCTCCCCGCGTGGATGTCTGACAGGGTGACCCCTCTCACAATGGTCTGTCGAGAGTGCCTGGGTGTTATGGACGGGAACCAGTAGGTATGTCGTTCTCGTCTCCGGGTGCGGAGAGACCTGTCCGTGACCTTGTCGGAGCCCCCGCGCGATATGGGAGGCGCGGCGCGCAGGACACTGTTAACTGGTACGGCGAGCGGCGAGCATTCAGCAGCAGGAGGCATCGGTGGCGGGCGAGTCCCCCGACAAGGTGGAGCGCAGGCAGTCGTCGGGGGAGACGACGGATGACGGCGGGACGGTTGCGTCCCCGGCCGGGAAGCCTTCCGCGAAGAAGTCCGGGCAGAAGCGTGAGCGGAAGCGGAAGGGCGGCTCTTCGGCCGCTGCTGAGCGCACCGCGAAGACCTCGGGTGAGGCCCGCGATGAAGCCGGAGGCGGCGCTTCGAAGAGTGCCGCCAAGAAGCCCGTCGGCAACCGGCGAGGCTCCGAAGCGGAAGATGCGGAAGCCGCTGTGGACACCCCCGGAGGCACCGAGGAATCCGACGCCGGGACGGCCACGGAAGGCGCGGAGAGCACCGAGGGCGGCGGGCCCAACGACGCCCGGCTGAAGGCCGCCGTGGCGGCGTGGGTCGCCGGATCCGACGACGAACGGGACGAGCCGCGGCAGGCCGACGCGGAGACCGCGGACACCGGAAACGGCGAGGCCGTCAAGGACGGAACCGCCAACTCGGCCGCCAGGGAGAAGAATTCAAGCCAAATCCCGGCCAGCGACCTGCCCGTGCGGCCGAAGCCGGAGGGCGGGGACGAGAGCGACGCGGACGGCGACGGCGGCGAGGCCGCTGCCGACGCCGGGGGCGAGAGCGCCGGCGAGGGCACGGAGGACGCGGAAGCGGAACCTCAGCGGGCCTCCGGTGTCACAGCGGACACGGGAGCCTCACGGGCCACGGAGGGCGCCGAGAGCGCCGTACGGGGCGCGGGCGAGGTGGACAACCCCACGGCGATGTTCCGGACCGTACGCGTGGACGCCGACGACACCGCGGCGACCGACAGCGAGGAGGCGGCCCGGCGTGCCGAGCGCATGACGGCGGCCTTCTTCGGCGCGAGCAAGAAGAGCGACGGCGAGGGCGGCGAAGAGGAGGACGCGGACACGGCGAGCAGCGCGGGCGAGGGCGAGGGCGAGGAGCCGAGCGGGACGGAGGGTGCCGTTCCGGCCGCCGCCACGGACGAGCCCATGCCCGCGGCGCCCGACGCATCGAACGCGCCCGACGAGCCTGCGGTGCCGGCGGCGCGGGAGACCCCGAAGTCCGAGTCGAAGTCCGCGTCCGAGCCGAAGTCCGAGCCGGAGCCCGAGGCGGAGAAGTCCGTCGACGGAGTCGACGGAGCAGCCGCGAAGGGTGCGGAGAGTTCCGCGGAAACTTCCGAGGACGAGGACGAGGGCGAACCGGCCGGCGAGCGTGTGGACGAGCCCACGACGGCCATCCGCGCCTTCGGCCCCGACGCGCCCGCCAAGGGCTCCGCGAAGAAGCGCGGAACGGACCGCGTGGACCAGCCGACGGCCGTCTTCCGTACCGTCGATCCTCCGACCCGCGACGCCGGGGACGACAAGGCCGACCCGAAGGCCGGCGAGAAGCCGGACGGGGACGCGGACACGGATGCGGATGCGAAGCCCGCAAAGCCCGTCGACCCGAGGCTTCCGGCCGAGTCCGCCAAGTCCGCCGCGGCGGCCAAGTCCGCCGACTCCGGTGCGTCCGCGTCCGGGAAGCCGAAGGCCGAACAGACCGCGCCCGCCGCCGAGTCGGAGGCCCCGGCCAAGCCGGACGGGAAGCCGGACGCCAAGCCCGACGCCGAGCCGGAAGCCGAGCCCGACGCCGGGGCCGAGCCTCCGGAGTCGGAGTCGGAGCGTACGAGCCAGTTCGTGCCCCTGCGTTCCGCCGACGCGCCCCCGCGTCCGAAGCACGACCCGGCCCCCGTCGTACCGCCGAAGCCCGAGGGCCCGCCCACGGCCGGCGAGCTGCCCCCGGAGGCCGCCCCTGAGCGTCAGCTCTCCGAGGCCGAGCTGACGCGGCAGCAGGCGCGCCCCGACCAGGCGCCGCTGGATCTGCTCGCCCAACTCACCAACACCCCGCCGCCGCCCGAGACTCCGCTGCGCAACGCCGTGCGCCGCGTGAAGATCTGGACGCCGCTGGTGGTCGTGCTGGCGATCCTGTTCGTCATCGCACAGGCCGTACGGCCGCTTCCCGACCCGGAGTTGTCGCTGTCGGCCGCGCCGACCTACACCTTCCAGGGCGCCAAGCCGTCCATGCCGTGGCCCTCCGAGGGGCAGGCCGCGGTCGACGTGCAGGGTCTGGGCTCCCTCGGCTCGTACGGCAAGCAGAAGCCGGTGCCGATCGCGAGCGTGGCGAAGGTGATGACCGCGTACGTCATCCTGCGCGACCACCCCGTCAAGAAGGGGTCGCAGGGGGCGAAGATCCCCGTCGACAAGAAGGCGGAGGACGAGGCCGGGCTGAGCGCGCAGAACGAGTCGACGGTCGAGGTGAAGAAGGGCGACACCCTCACCGAGAAGGAAGCCGTCGAGGCCGTGATGATCGCGTCTGCGAACAACGTGGCCCGGTTGCTCGCCCGTTGGGACGCGGGTTCGGAGAAGGCGTTCGCGAAGAAGATGAACGCGGCCGCCAAGGACCTGGGGATGAAGAACACCAAGTACACCGACCCCAGCGGTCTGACGGCCTCCACCGTGAGCACCGCCACCGACCAGGTGCGGCTCGCGAAGAAGGCGATGAACATCGACCTGTTCCGCGACACCGTGCGGCTGCCCAGCTACAAGGACGCCGAGGGCGAGGAGCACGGCAACTGGAACAAGCTCGTCCCGGTCGACGGCGTCGTCGGCATCAAGACCGGTACGACGACGAAGGCGGGCGGCAATCTGCTCTTCGCCGCCGAGCAACGGGTCGGCGGGACCGAGCAGTTGGTCGTGGGTGCCGTACTCGGCCAGTACCAGCCGTCGATACTCGACACGGTGCTGGCGAAGAGCAAGAAGCTCATCGACACCGCGCAGGACTCGCTGCGTGCGCAGAAGGTCGTGGAGAAGGGCGAGGTCGTCGGGTATGTGGACGACCAACTCGGCGGCCGGACACCGGTCGTGGCCTCCCGCGACGTCTCGGCGGTGGGCTGGTCCGGGCTGAAGGTGAAGCTCGGACTGACCGACGGGGGCAAGGCGCTGCCGCACACGGGCAAGGCCGGCGACCGGGCCGGCACGCTCACCGTGGGCGACGGGCCGGGCCAGGTACGGGTGCCGGTGAAGCTCAAGGACGACATGAGCGAGCCGGGATTCGGGGCGAAGTTGACCAGAATCCTGTGATCCGGGTGGCATGGCCCGGTGAGAGGGTCCGGCTCACGGCGAGTGAGGCGGGCCGAGCCGTACGGGGGAGAGAGCGCAGTGCCGCCTGTGCAGGAGCCGCAGACACCGGAGGGTGACGACGCCGGTGACGCCGGTATAGGTCCCGGGGACGACGCCGTCCCCGGGACGGGCGCGTCCGGCCCTCCGGGGAGGCCGGGCACCTCCGGTGCGTCCTCGCGCGCCGCCGCGGGGACGGAGACCGCCACCGAGACGGGTACGGAGACGGGCACGGAGACCGGGACCGTTCCCGGGCCGCGGCGTGGCACGGACGGGGTCGCTCACGGCGGCACGGATGCGCGAACTCGCGGCCGTACGCGCGGACGTACTCCGTCGCGCC
Source organism: Streptomyces nanshensis (assembly GCF_001751255.1). GTDB lineage: Bacteria > Actinomycetota > Actinomycetes > Streptomycetales > Streptomycetaceae > Streptomyces > Streptomyces nanshensis_A. Next base: position 14,522 of record NZ_LJGW01000462.1, read on the forward strand.
CCCGGCATCGTCCGGCCGCCGAGGAGCAGCACGCACGGGCGGACGCCACGGCGACCGGTACGGGCCCTCCCGTCACGGATGTGCCGGGAGCGGATCCGCCCGGAGCGGGTTCGCAGAGGCCGCCGGTGTCCGCGGACGGGCTCTCACCTTCGCGCGAGCGCGAGGCCCCGCACCCCGACGGCCTCGCCGTCACCGAGGCACCCGGCCCCGACGCTCCCGACGACACCGGCGCCTCCGACGACGCCGAGGCCCCTGACGGCCCCGACTCCCTTGACACCACTGCCGATACCGCCGCCCGCCCGGCTCCGCGTACCGGCACCGATTCGGACACCGACAGCGACTCGGACACCGCCGCCGACGCCCGTTCCGGCGCTCCCGCCGGCTCCCGCGTGCGCCGTCTCGCGTCCGGGCTGGTGCGCCACCCCGTGGCCGCGCCCGTACTGCTCGCGACCGTTCTGCATCTGCTGTGGCTCTGGCTGCTCGCCAGCGGCGGCGGTGACCTCGCGGCGCAGGACGCCTGGGCGGAGTTCGTGGGGGAGCACCCGGACTCGGCGTACAACCTGGCCTGGTACGGCGGGCTCCACCCCATCTCCTACAGCGTGCTCTCGCCCTATCTCATGGCGTGGCTGGGGGTGCGCACCACGCTGATCCTGGCCGGGATCCTCTCGGCCGGTCTGCTGGCGCTGATTCTGCGCCGGGTGCTGAACAGGCCGCTCGCGCCGGCGCTGTGGGGCGCGTTCTCCTTCACGTGCAACGCCGCCTCGGGGCGGGTGACCTTCGCGCTCGGCGTGCTCTTCGCGCTCGGCGCCGTCGCGATGGTGTGGGCCTGGCCGCGCCGCTGGTGGCGCGGTTCGGGCAAGCTCCGGTACGCGCGGGGGGCCGCCGCCGCGGTGCTGGCCGCCCTGGCGACGACGGGCAGCCCCGTGGCCGGGCTGTTCCTCGAAGTCGTCGCCGCCGCCCTCTTCCTGGACCGGCGCCGCCAGGCCGCGTACTCCCTGGCGGTCGCGCCGCCCGTGGTCGTCGTGCTCTCGGCGGTCTTCTTCCCCTTCCAGGGCCTCCAGCCGATCCCGTGGTGGTCGGTGCTCTTCCCGCTCGCCGGTGCGGTCTCGGCGTTCCTGCTCGTTCCGCGCACCTGGCGCACGGTACGGCTCGGTGCGCTGGTGTACTCGGCCGGCACGGTGCTCACCTGGTTCATCCCGTCGCAGGTCGGCTCCAACGTGGAGCGGCTCAGCCTGCTCTTCGGGGTGGTGATCCTGCTCGCGGCGGCTCCGCTCGTCGTGCGGGACTGGCGGTCGCGGCGGGGCGTGGCGATGATCGTCGCGCTCGTCGTCGCGGCCGGCTGGCAGCTCGGCAAGCCGGCCTACGACGTCTTCGCCACGACGCCCGACGACGCCTGGACCGGTGAACTGCGTCCCCTCGTCCAGCAGTTGAAGCATGTGGACGCCTCGCGCGGACGGGTCGAGGTGGTGCCCGTACGCAGTCACCGCGAGGCGTCGGCGCTCGCTCCGTACGTCAATCTCGCCCGCGGCTGGAACCGGCAGGCCGACACCGACCGCAATCCCGTCTTCTACGAGAACGGCGGCCTGACGCCGAAGCGTTACCACGAGTGGCTGCGCCGCTGGGCGGTGCGGTTCGTGGTGCTGCCGTCCTCGCCGCCGGACGGCGCGGGCGTCGAGGAGGCCGAGATCGTCCGCGCGGGGCAGCCGTATCTCAAGGAGATCTGGAGCGGCGTGCACTGGCGGCTCTTCCGCGTCGACGATCCGCTCCCGATGGCCGATCCGCCCGCGAGCGTCGAGCACGCGGGCGCGGGCCAGGTGAAGGTACGGGTGCGCAAGCCCGGCGCGGTGCTCGTACGGATTCCGTGGTCGCCGTGGCTGGGCCTCGTCGACGCGCGGGGCAGGCGCATCGAGGCGCCCGCGCCCGGCCGGCCGAACCTCCAGGGGTGTGTGCGGCAGGCCAGGCCGCAGGTGGGCGGGCCGCCGCCGCCCGGCCGGGACGAACCGGTGCTGGACACCTGGACGTTGCTGGAGGCGCCCCGCCCCGGCACGTACCGGCTGGCCGCGCCCTACAAGCTGCCCCGCGGCACGACCTGCCCGGACGGGACGGGCACGGCCCGCTGACCGAAGTCCCCCGTCCCCGCCGGTGCCTCCGTCACGCCGTGTCTCAACTGCCGCTGCCGTAGGGGCGGGTGATGATCTCCAGGGCGTGGTCGTCCGGGTCGGCCCAGTAGACGCCCCGGCCGCCGTCGTTGTGGTTGATCTCGCCCGGACGGTGCCGGTAGGGGTCGGCCCAGTACGTCAGCCCCGCCTCCTGGATGCGGCCGAAGATCGCGTCGAACTCGTCCTCGGAGACGAGGAAGGCGTAGTGCTGCGGCGTGATCGTCCGGTCTCCGGCGTCCGCGAAGTCGAGCGTCACGTCGTTGCCGACGACCACCGGCAGGAACGGCCCGAACTGCGGCTGCACTTCGAGCCCCAGCAGCCCGGCGAGAAACTCCGCGGACACCTTCTTGTCGGTGGATTGCACGATCGTGTGGTTGAGCTGGACGGTCATCTCTTCTCCTGCCCTCGGTCTCCCGCGGCTGCCGCGCCGCGGCGGCTGGTTCCGTCGCTGTTCTTGCGCTGTCTTGCGCTGTCCTTGCACTGTCTCTGCCGGGTCCCCGTCGCTTCCCGGGCGGCGCCACCGCGGCGCCGTACCGCGGCACGCGAACGCCGGGCGCTCGTGTCAACGAACGCCCGGCGCGGGGGATTTCGGGATGCGCCTCGTCCCTTGGTCCCTCGTCCGCTGGTCCTAGGGCGGACGCGTCGGGACGGGGCGGGGCGGGCGCCGTCCGCAGTCGTCAGTACGGGGAGCGGCCGCTGGTGCGGGGCAGCAGCGGGACGAGGGCGTCCCAGCGGCGCATCTCGCAGCCGTTCTCGCGGTTGAAGTGGGCGTCGACGCGCTTCCCGGCCCAGACGCCCCGGACATGGGCGCTGGCCGGGCCGCCGTACTGCATCGTGCAGTGCGTGCCCGGACGGACCGGTGCGAAGGGGTCCTTGCCCCAGGTGGTCCCCTTGTCCAGCGCGGCGCAGGCCTCCTCGGTGCGGGGGTGGTCGCCCGCCGAGGGGTGGCAGTAGAGGTCGTAGGTGCCCTCGGTGGCGGCGCTGCCGGACTCGGCGATCGTGACGGTGAGATGGTCGCCCGGCGCGTGGCGCGCCTCGGCGAACGCGTCCGGCGTGCCGGTGACGGCGACGGTCAGGGCGGAGGCGAGCGCCGTCGCGGCGACGGCGAGGCGGCGGTTGAGCATCGTGGACTCCTGAAGGGCAGATACGGACGGTGTTGGCGGCCGGGGCCGGCGGGAAGTGCGGCGGACGGCGGTGTACGGGACGTGCGCGCCGTACGGGACGCCGTACGCGAAGGGGCGCCGCCCCGGCCCCGGCCCCGGACGGCGGGCGGCGAACCGCCGCCGTGGGGCAGTACCTTGGCCCGCCGTGCCGTCCCGAGGCGGCGTCCGTCGCCTCCGATCCCGGATGACGACCCGAACGAGGTACGGCGAGCGCATGCGTACGGGCGGCCGTGTCCCGTCCGTTCGTCCGTCTCACCCGGGGACGTCGGTGGCGGCGGGGAGCGCGCGGAGTGCCGCCCCGCTCCCTCGTCCGCTCCTCTCGGCCCGCTCGGCTCTTGCGGCCCTCTCGGCCTGCTCCTCGGAGGCGCCGCTCCCGGCCGTCGCGTCCGCCGAGTCCGCTGCCTCCGCGACGTCGGCCGGGCCCGTACCGTCCGGGGGCTCCGGCTCCAGCGAGCCGTCGGGCAGGACGCGACGGCGCTCCCGTGAGGTGCCGGGCACGGTCCGGCCCTGCCGGTTCCATTCGTGGGCGAGCCCGGCGTAGATCGGCTCCAGCCAGTAGGCGCCGGTCAGTTCGGCGAACTGTGTGCGGGGCGCGGTGAGTACGTCGTCGTCCGCGCCGGTCTGAACGATGAAAGACGTGTGTCCCATGCACGGCGCAACACCCGGCGCCCGTACGGGGACACTCCTCGCGCGGTCATGTCACTGCCACGAGAGCCCTCGTTCGATCACGCGTTGGTCACGGAACGTCAAGAAGCGGCGTCAATGTCCGCCGCGGTACGGGTGCGTGGGCCGGGCCTCCCGGCGGGCGGCCTCTGCCTCGCAGGTGAACTGCCCTGTGGGAGCGGGGAGTTGGCGCCGTACGGCCGTGCACGGCGCCTGCCGCGGTGCGGTCCGCCGCGAGGGCGGTGTTCGATTCGGTCCGTGCCCGGTACCGCCGTGCGCGGAGCCCCGTACCGTACGTCAGCGGATCTGGCGGCGTACCAGTTCGTGGAACTGCCCGGAGGTGTCCGCGAGCAGTTGCGCCGGCGTCCCCTGCTGGACGACCCGCCCCTGCGACATCACCAGCACCCGGTCGGCGTCCATGACGGTCGACAGCCGGTGGGCGATGACGATACGGGTGGCCTGGAGCTTGCGGGTGCTCTCGATGACGGTGCGCTGCGTCTCGTTGTCCAGGGCGCTGGTCGCCTCGTCGAAGTAGAGGATGCGGGGGCGGCGGATGAGGGCCTGGGCGATCATCAGACGCTGCCGCTGACCGCCGGAGACGGCGGCGCCGCCGTCCGAGAGGATCGTGTGCATCCCCATGGGCATCCGCTTGATGTCCTCGGCGAGACCGGCCATCTCGGCGGCCTCCCACGCCTCTTCGTGCGAGTAGATCTCCGCGCCGCAGATCGAGTCGAGGATCGAGCCGACGAACGGCTGTGCGTTCTGCAGGACGACGCCGCACTGCCGCCGCACCGCCGCCTGGTCCAGGGCCGCCAGGTCCTGCCCGTCGTAGAGCACGCTGCCCGAGAGCGGCTTCTCGAAGCCGATGAGCAGCCGCAGCAGCGTCGACTTGCCGCAGCCGCTGGGGCCGACGACGGCCACGAACTCGCCCGGCTCCACGCGCAGTGAGACCTCGTCGAGCGTGAGCGGTCCGTCGTCGCTGTAGCGGAAGGAGAGGCCCCGGGCCTCGATCCGGCCGGTCAGCTCGCCGGGCTGGGTGCTGCCGCCGCGCACCTCCGTGGGCTCGTGCAGCACCGGCTTGACCTTCTCGAACATCGGCAGCGCGGCGGCGGCCGAGATCAGTGAGTTGGTGAGCTGTGTGACGGACGTCAGCATCATCGTCACCGCGGTGTTGAAGGTGAGGAAGCCGCTGGAGGAGAGGGTGCCGCGGGCGGGACCGGCCAGCAGCATGAACATCACGAGCGAAGTGAACGGCAGATAGACCGAGTTGAGCACGGTGGTGAGGTTCTTGATCCGCCCCACGCGCTGCTGGAGCTCCCGGCTGCGGGCGAACTCCCGTGCCCACGCCGCGTACGCGAAGGACTCGGCGGCGGCGACCCGCAGCTTCGGCAGCCCGCGCAGGGTCTGGAAGGACATGTTGTTGAGCTTGTTGTTGAGGTCCACCAGCTTGCTCTGCCAGCGCAGTTGCCACACGCCCATGGCGATGAACGCGCCGGCGATGACGACGAGCAGCCCGAGCGCCATCAGCGCGAGCGGCACGCTGAAGAAGAGCAGCAGCACGAGGTTCATCGCGCCGACCGTGCACGCCTGCACCGCCACCGGTCCCACCCCGGACAGCACCCGCCGCATGGTGCTGATCCCCATGGCGGCGCTGGCCAGTTCACCCGTGGAGCGCTCCGCGAAGAACTTCGTCGGCAGCCGCAACAGCCGGTCCCAGACGGCCGGTTGGAGAGCGGCCTCGACGCGTCCCTCCATGCGCAGGATGGAGGTGTTCTGCAACAGCATGAACGCCGCCGAGACGATGCTGCTGAGCACGATCGCCAGCGACACCTGGGTGATGAGGCTGGTCTCCGCGTTCGGCACGTACACGCCGAGCACCTGACCGGTCGCGATCGGCACCAGGGCGCCCAGACCCACGGCGACGAGCCCGCCGAGGGCGAGGTTGCGCAGATCCATGCGCGTGCCGCCCAGGCAGAAGCGCATCAACCCCCAGGCGCTCAGGGGCTGTTCGGGCAGCGGACGGTAGAACATCACGGCGCGCGGCTCGAATTCGGCCGCGCGGGACCCGCGGATCCGCGTGCGGGCGCCGTCCGCGTCCACCGCCTCGTACCGTCCGCGCCGCCACAGCAGCGCGACCGGCTCCCCGGATCCGGCACGGTGGCCCACGAGCGGGCCGGTGTTCTCCCGCCACCAGCCCTGACGCAGCTTCACCACGCGGGTACGGACGCGGGAGCTGAGCGCGATGCGCTCCACGGGGGACGTACGGTCGCCCTCGCCGCGGCCCTGCGCGGGCGCCGACAGCTCGATCCCGGCGGCGCGGGCCGCGAGACGGGCCACGGCCAGGGTCGCGTCGTCGGTCGCGGCGGTGGGGACGGAGGCGTCCTTGCCGGTGGTGTTGATGGAGGCCAACAGCGCCTGGTCGGCCTGTGCACGCACGGCCTCGCCGGCCTCGATGCCCGCGGCCGTACGGTCCTCGTGGGCGCGCTCCAGGAGTTCGATCCAGCGGTCCAGCGCGGAGAGCAGCCGGAACTGCTGGTCGACCATGCGCTGCCACATCGCCCCGTCGACGAGGAGCTGCGCGGCGGCCTTCGGGCTGAACTCGGCGCCGTACTGGACGCTGCGCGGCTCCACGTGCATCCAGAGGATCTCGTCGTCCTCCGCGCCGCCGCCGGTGCCGGGGTGTACGGCGTCGGGGGAGACCTGGCCGTCGAGCGGGGCCTCGAAGAGCACGCGCAGGCTGCGTCCGATGCCGAGGGCGAAGGCGGTGTCGAGCGGGCTGTGGGGGAGGGCGGCGGCGCCCGGCTGGGCCTGGGGGTGGGCGTGGGGCTGGGCCATGGGAACGGCTCCGTGGCCCTGGAAGTGGGCGGAGACGTCGCTGTATTCGGGCCGGGCCAGCTCGCGCAGCTCGATGCGGCGCAGCGCGCACTCGCGCAGCGGCCGGCCGACCAGGGTGTGCTGGGTGCCCTCGATCGGGCCGAGGAGGAGGGTGCCGGGCTCCAGCCTGCCGAGGAAGTGCCAGTGGCCCTGCTGGACGGCGTCGACCGCGAAGAGGTCCATCGCGCCGGCCGTCACCAGCCAGAGCACATGCGGGCCTTCGAGCGGGACGCTGCGCACTCCGGTGCAGTCGACGCCCTCGCCGAGCATGCCGAAGGCGGCGGTCACCTGGTCCTGGGGCGGTGCGGGGGCCGCCGCGGCGGGCGGCGGTGCGACGGCGGCGTGGGCGCCGGTGTCGTAGGGCGAGGCGACGGGATGGCCGCCGGTGTCGTACGGGGAGGCGACGGGGTGGCTGCCCGTGTCCTGCGTTCCGGCGTCCGGGGCGCCGGAGTTGGCGGCTCCGGGGTTGGCGGTTGCGGGGTTCGCGGTTCCGGGGTTCGCGCCCGTACCCGTGCCGGCGCCCGTGCCCGTCCCGTACGGATCGCTCTCCACATATGGGACGGCCGGCTGCGGGCCGGTGTCGTACGCGCCGTCCTG